>NZ_CP133111.1:4927500-5252500 GCF_033001325.1 Rhodopseudomonas sp. BAL398 | reverse complement strand
AGGAACCCTTATTTAGACCAGTGAGCTGTTACGCTTTCTTTAAAGGATGGCTGCTTCTAAGCCAACCTCCTGGTTGTTTTGGGATTCCCACATCCTTTCCCACTTAGCCACGAATTAGGGGCCTTAGCTGTAGGTCCGGGTTGTTTCCCTCTCCACGACGGACGTTAGCACCCGCCGTGTGACTCCCGGATAGTACTCTCGGGTATTCGGAGTTTGGTTGGGGTTGGTAAGACGGTAAGTCCCCCTAGCCCATCCAGTGCTCTACCCCCCGAGGTATTCATCCGAGGCGATACCTAAATATCTTTCGCGGAGAACCAGCTATTTCCCAGTTTGATTGGCCTTTCACCCCTAACCACAAGTCATCGGAGTCTTTTTCAACAGACACCCGTTCGGTCCTCCAGTGAGTGTTACCTCACCTTCAACCTGCTCATGGCTAGATCACTAGGTTTCGGGTCTAATACAACGAACTTGACGCCCTATTCAGACTCGCTTTCGCTGCGCATACACCTATCGGCTTAAGCTTGCTCGTTAAATTAAGTCGCTGGCCCATAATACAAAAGGTACGATGTCACCCAGAACGTATCTTGGGCTCCATCTGTTTGTAGGTGTCCGGTTTCAGGTCTATTTCACTCCCCTCGTCGGGGTGCTTTTCACCTTTCCCTCACGGTACTGGTTCACTATCGGTCGCTGAGGAGTACTTAGGCTTGGAGGGTGGTCCCCCCACGTTCAGACAGAATTTCACGTGTTCCGCCTTACTCAAGGATACATCATCGCATTACCCGTACGGGGCTATCACCCTCTGAGGCCCTGCTTTCCTGACAGGTTCCGGTTGTCTTTGATGTACCACTGGCCTGGTCCGCGTTCGCTCGCCACTACTAACGGAGTCTCTGTTGATGTCCTTTCCTCCAGGTACTTAGATGTTTCAGTTCCCTGGGTTCGCTTAAAACCCCCTATGTATTCAGGAGTCTTATACCTTCACTTGATAACTGGAAATCCAAAACCTCGCGGCTTGGAACCAGACATTGCTGAATGATCACCAAGACACAGGCCTTGGAGTTCCAGCTATCGAAGGTGGGTTTCCCCATTCGGAAATCCGTGGATCAAAGCTTCTTCGCAGCTCCCCACGGCTTATCGCAGCGTAGCACGTCCTTCATCGCCTCTCAGCGCCAAGGCATCCACCGAACACCCTTAAGGCACTTGATTGCTCTCATTCTCAATGTCCACACACTCGGCAGAATGTTGGCCGCAGCACTCCCGAAGGAGCAATGCAGCTGGATCATTGAGTAGAAAGACCAGCTTGCTTCGTAAGATCAATCCGATGATGAGGCGGTCAAGCGTCACCAACAATGACAGACAAGGTCCAACCATCTTGCGACGGTCAGGCGATGCGATGTCATGGAGATAGTGAATGAACCCACGCGAATTGCTTCGCCGGATCCAAACCCGGATCAATCTCCTCTATACGATGTCAGATATCCCGCACGCACATCCCGTAGGATGCGACATGCGAAGTTGTGTTTCGCGGATCGATCTTGGTCATTCCAAGTTCGTTGAACACGGTGCGCCTTGAGCTCGGCATCGATCGTCAGCTGCCCGGCTTCGCTCCAACAGGAGCTTCGCCGCAGCACGCTTCGCCCGGCTACGCCGCGCAAAGCGTGGTGGAGCCAGACGGGATCGAACCGACGACCTCATGCTTGCAAAGCACGCGCTCTCCCAGCTGAGCTATGGCCCCGTACCAGAAGACGCACACTCTGAAGACACATGCAGCGCTCGATGAAGTGGTGGGCCTGGGAAGACTTGAACTTCCGACCTCACGCTTATCAAGCGCGCGCTCTAACCAACTGAGCTACAAGCCCTCAACACGAGGGACCTGCCAGCAACGATCGGCTCACGCCGACCCGTCGCACAAGCGCAGCCCCGGCGCGTGTTCGTCCGCGAAGAAAGAGAAACGAAGACGGCGAAATCCCGCCAATGCAGCTCAACGATTGATCCAATCGTTGGCCACGGATGTTTCTGAAGAGGTTCGATAGTTGCAAGCTACAAGTAGCAAGCATCTGAAGAACCATCCTTAGAAAGGAGGTGATCCAGCCGCAGGTTCCCCTACGGCTACCTTGTTACGACTTCACCCCAGTCGCTGACCCTACCGTGGTCAGCTGCCTCCCTTGCGGGTTAGCGCACTGCCTTCAGGTAGAACCAACTCCCATGGTGTGACGGGCGGTGTGTACAAGGCCCGGGAACGTATTCACCGTGGCATGCTGATCCACGATTACTAGCGATTCCAACTTCATGGAGTCGAGTTGCAGACTCCAATCCGAACTGAGACGGCTTTTTGAGATTTGCGAAGGGTCGCCCCTTAGCATCCCATTGTCACCGCCATTGTAGCACGTGTGTAGCCCAGCCCGTAAGGGCCATGAGGACTTGACGTCATCCCCACCTTCCTCGCGGCTTATCACCGGCAGTCTCCTTAGAGTGCTCAACTAAATGGTAGCAACTAAGGACGGGGGTTGCGCTCGTTGCGGGACTTAACCCAACATCTCACGACACGAGCTGACGACAGCCATGCAGCACCTGTGCTCCAGGCTCCGAAGAGAAGGTCACATCTCTGCGACCGGTCCTGGACATGTCAAGGGCTGGTAAGGTTCTGCGCGTTGCGTCGAATTAAACCACATGCTCCACCGCTTGTGCGGGCCCCCGTCAATTCCTTTGAGTTTTAATCTTGCGACCGTACTCCCCAGGCGGAATGCTTAAAGCGTTAGCTGCGCCACTAGTGAGTAAACCCACTAACGGCTGGCATTCATCGTTTACGGCGTGGACTACCAGGGTATCTAATCCTGTTTGCTCCCCACGCTTTCGTGCCTCAGCGTCAGTAATGGCCCAGTGAGCCGCCTTCGCCACTGGTGTTCTTGCGAATATCTACGAATTTCACCTCTACACTCGCAGTTCCACTCACCTCTGCCATACTCAAGACTTCCAGTATCAAAGGCAGTTCTGGAGTTGAGCTCCAGGATTTCACCTCTGACTTAAAAACCCGCCTACGCACCCTTTACGCCCAGTGATTCCGAGCAACGCTAGCCCCCTTCGTATTACCGCGGCTGCTGGCACGAAGTTAGCCGGGGCTTATTCTTGCGGTACCGTCATTATCTTCCCGCACAAAAGAGCTTTACAACCCTAGGGCCTTCATCACTCACGCGGCATGGCTGGATCAGGCTTTCGCCCATTGTCCAATATTCCCCACTGCTGCCTCCCGTAGGAGTTTGGGCCGTGTCTCAGTCCCAATGTGGCTGATCATCCTCTCAGACCAGCTACTGATCGTCGCCTTGGTGAGCCATTACCTCACCAACTAGCTAATCAGACGCGGGCCAATCTTTCGGCGATAAATCTTTCCCCGTAAGGGCTTATCCGGTATTAGCTGAAGTTTCCCTCAGTTGTTCCGAACCAAAAGGTATGTTCCCACGCGTTACTCACCCGTCTGCCACTGACATATTGCTATGCCCGTTCGACTTGCATGTGTTAAGCCTGCCGCCAGCGTTCGCTCTGAGCCAGGATCAAACTCTCAAGTTGGACTTGAAACTTTAAACCGGCTGATCACATCGTTTGACGAGGTCCCACCATATAATGCCGACCGCGATTCACATCGCAGCCGTCACGCCCTCATCGCTGAAGGCATGGTGTAACCTATGTAAACGTGTACCGCCGAAGTCTTTCGTCCGGCCCCAATCCCAAAAAGCCGAAGCTCCTCAAAATCAAGACCCGCAAGGACTTCGCCGTCCACGTTTCTCTTTCTTCTCTTTAACTTGTCAAACAGCCCAGCGAAAAATCGCCATCTCCCCAAAAGGAGATAATCTCTTCTAGTGATCTTCTTAAGAGAAGGTCATCAGGCGGCAACCCGAAGGTCGCCAGCGCCCCGAAGGGAGTGAACCTTTAGGCTCCCCCGAGAAAAGACGCAACACTTTTTTTCGAGGCTAGGTGAAAACATCGAAAGGAGCGAAAAGTTTCACGCCATGGAGTGTTGCAAATCCGAGGGAGAAATCCCGCCGCATATTGCAGCGCAGTCAAAAACCGCTGATCTGCGCCGTCCAATGGCGGTGACGGCGGTCGCAGGAAACAAGCCGCGCCCCGCGCTCCCCCTCGCCGATCGCGCGATAGCAGACAGAATCGACGCGCCGCTGTTCGAAATCGGCGCGGCCGACGCGCAGCATTCGACAGAAAAGCGACGGGTGCGGATGCGCGATCATGAGCGGTCGTTCGCGCTTGCCATTGCAGAGCGGCACGCAGCCTGGGTGCAACGCTTCGACCAGATGGTCTCGTCAGGCGGGCAGAATCGCCGCGCAAGCGCGCCCGGCGACATCGGCGGCCGAGGCGTCGCGGGTGATCAGCGCCATCACGATGGCGCCGTCGATCACCAGGCCGAGTGTGTGGGCGACCTGCGCCGGCTCCGGCACGCCGGCTTCGGTGCATAATGCCGTCAACCGATCCAGCACGACGGTCTTGTGGGCGATCGCCAGCCTGCGCATCCGGTCGTCGGCCTTGTCGGATTCGCCGACCGCATTGATGAAGGGGCAACCGAAAAAATCGCTGCGGCTAAACCAGACCTTCAGTGCCGGGCCGATGCGGCCGAGCCGCTCGCGCGCGGTGCCGCCCTGCCCGTCGATCTCATCGAGAAACCAGCTGCGCCAATTGCGGCCCTCATGGTCGAGCACGGCCTCGACCAGGCCGTCCTTCGATCCGAACAATTTATACAAAGTGGTCTTGGCGGTGCCGGCGGATTCGATGATGGCGTCGACGCCGACCGAGTTGATGCCATAGCGGCAGAACAGGATCCGGCCGCTTTCGATCAGCCGCTCCCGCGGCGACAGCTTCACGTCGGGCGGGGGTGAATCGATTTCGAGCTGCGCTGCGTCGGTCATCCCGAATCAAATAACGCCGCGCCGTGCAAACTGCAATTGGGAAACCGAATGGTCTGTAGCTGCGTAGGCGGATTTTGACGCCAAAGCAGGCAATCGCATGGCCTGATGACTGAAACTTTGGCGTGGCGGCTTTTCAGGCGGCGCCGCTGCGAGCTGCCCTTCATTGATTCATCAGGGAATTTTTCGCCGCAAGGGATTGGCATGCTTCCTGCTAATACAGAACGGTCTGTAGCTATTTTAGCCGCCCTCGGACAGGCGGCACGCAGAGGAGATCCCATGACCAAGATTGCCACCGCTCTGACCGGCTGCCTGGCGCCGATCGACAAACAGGGCCTCGATGCGCTGATCGCCAACGGCAAGGCCAATCCCAATGTGATCAAGACGCTGAAGTGCAAGACGGTGGCCGAGGGCCGATTCCGCCACCTCAATTTCATCCGCTCGCTGCCGCCCTACATCGTCGATGAGCCGCCTGGCCTGCTCGGCGACGACACCGCGCCGAATCCGTCCGAAGCCTCTCTAGCCGCGCTCGGCTCCTGCCTCGCCGTCGGCATCCATGCCAACGCGGTGGCGCAAGGCATCACCGTCTACAAGCTCGAGATCGAGCTCGAGGGCGACCTCAACATCACCGGCGTCTGGGGCACCGGCGACCTGTCGGAAAAGCCGGTCGGCTTCACCGACGTCCGCGCCAAGGTGACGTTCGAAGCCGATCGCCCGCGCGAAGAACTCGATGCGCTGGTGGCGCATGCGCGGCAGTGGTCGCCGGTCGCCAACACCTTCTCGCGGCCGGTGAATCTCGACGTCGCGATCGGCTGAGCCGATCGGCCCCGCGGTTTGTTCAACTCAGGATCGAGAAACCACATGCTGGACGTACAGACGATTAGGCAGAGCGACACGGCCGCCATCGCCGATGCGGGCGTGATCGAAGCGGTTCGCTCGTTGTCCGCGCGCGAATTGCCCGCACTGGTCAACAAGATCGATGTCGAGGGCTACTACCCCGAACAGGTGATGCGGGATTTTGGCCGGCTCGGCGCCTATGCGCAGCACCTTCCTGGGCACAGCACGAGCGTCGATCTGGTCACCGCCATCAACGCGATGGCGGCGGCCGGCGAGCACTGCCTGTCGACGTCGTTCTGCATGTGGTGCCAGGACGCGCTGGCCTGGTACGTCTATTGCTCCGACAATGAGGCGTTGAAGACCGGCATCGGTCCGCAGATTGCCAGCGGCGCGGTGCTGGGCGGCACCGCGCTGTCGAACCCGATGAAATCCCTGTTCGGGATCGAACCGATGCGGCTGAAGGGCCGCCGCGCCAATGGCGGCTATGTCGTCAAGGGCCTGCTGCCCTACGTCTCCAATCTCGGCGCCGGCCATTACTTCGGCGGCATCTTCGAGGTCGCCGACGGCAGCGACAGCCGCAATGTGATGGCGGTGATCCCCTGCGACGCCGAGGGCGTCACGCTTGCCGACAACGCCAAATTCACCGCGCTCGACGGCACCCGCACCTTCGCGGTGCAGATGCGCGACGTCGCGGTGCCCGACGCCTGGATCATCGCCGATCCGGTCGACGACTATATCAAGCGCATCCGCGCCGGCTTCATCCTGCTGCAGGCCGGCATGGCGTTCGGCCTGATCCGCGACTGCATCAGGCTGATGGAGCAGACCCGGGGGCCGCTCGGCCACGTCAACAAATATCTCGACGTCCAGCCCGAGCCCCTGGCCGAGCAATTGGTGGCGATGGAAGCCGAAGTCGCCCGCCTCGCCGCCACGCCGTTCGAGACCGACCTCGCCTATTGGCGCGCGGTGATCGAGGCGCGGCTGGCCGCGGGCGACGCCTCGGTGGCTGCGGCACACGGCGCGATGCTCCATTGCGGCGCGCGCGGCTACGTCGCCAACGCCGCCGCGCAACGCCGGCTGCGCGAGGCCTATTTCGTCGCCATCGTCACGCCGGCCACCAAGCAACTACGCAAGATGCTCGCGGACATGGGGCACTGAATGAGGCACTAGCCCGCGACGATCATCGAAAGCCAGGCAAGCCGCACGCGGCGCTGCGTACAACATCGATCCCGGCACGGAGCCCGTGCCGGGCGTGGTCACTGCCAGAATGTGTTCAACACCCAACACAGGAGCGACTGATGAGTGAGAAGGTTCTCGTAACCCCCGCCGAATTGTCCGAGATGCTGAAATCCCCCGGAACGGTGGTGATCGATACCCGCGATCCGGCCTCCTACGCCGCCGGCCATGTCCCCGGCGCCGTCAACATCCATGAGATCTTCACCTATCTCGCAATGTCGACGCCCGAAGGCGTCGCGGCGATGCGCGACAAATTCGCCGCGACCTTCGGCGCCGCCGGCCTGTCCGGCGAGGAGACCGCGGTGATCTACGAGCAATCGATGAATACCGGCTTCGGCCAGTCCTGCCGCGGCTATGTGTTGTTGCGCTATCTCGGCTATCCGAAAATCAAGATCCTGCATGGCGGCTACGCGGCCTGGACCGCGGCCGAACTGCCGACCAGCACCGAGACGCCCACCCCGACCGCCAAGACTTTCCCGATCGATTCCAGCGCCGCCGGCATTCTGGTCGACCTGGAAGCGATGAAGGCCGCGGTCGCCGATCCCAACCTGGTCAAGCTCGACACCCGCGACGTCGACGAATGGGTCGGCGAAAGCTCCTCGCCCTACGGCAAGGATTACTGCCCGCGCAAGGGCAGGATTCCCGGCGCGGTCTGGATCGAATGGTACCGGATGATGAAGCCGTCGCCGGCCGGCCCGGTGTTCAAATCGGCCAACGAGATCCTCGCCGAATGCGCCACCGTCGGCATCACGCCGGATACGCCAGTGGTGCTGTATTGCTTCAAGGGCGCGCGCGCCTCCAACACGCTGGTCGCGCTGAAGGAGGCCGGCATCAAGGATGTCAGCCTGTATTTCGGCTCATGGAACGAATGGTCGCGCGACCCTTCATTGCCGATCGAGGAGGGTCTTCCCTTCGCGCAGCCGATGATGGCCGCCGCGGAGTGACCCATAGGGGGCGCCGGCAGCTCTGCGACCGGCGCCGCTCAACTGTGAGCCAATCGAAGGGACGGCCACCACGATGGCATTGATCAAATCGACCACCTCCTGGCCCGGCGCGCATATCGCCATCAATGGCGTCAGCCATCATTATCGGCGCTCGACCGTCAATGTGCTGAGCGACATCAGCCTCGAAGTGCAGCCCTGCGAGGCGGTGGCGCTGGTCGGCCGTTCCGGCTGCGGCAAGTCGACATTGCTGCACATCATCTCCGGCCTGGCGCTGCCGAGCGCCGGCGAGGTCCGGATCGACGGCGCGCGGGTCGAGGGGCCGTCGCCGCACTGGATTGTCATGTTCCAGCAGCCCAATCTGTATCCATGGATGACGGTGGCGCAGAATGTCGGCATCGGGCTGAAATTCGCCGGGCGTCCGCGCCGGGAAATCGCCGCACGGGTGAGCGAATTGCTGCAGCTGGTCGAGCTCGACGGCTACGCCGCGCGCAATGTGCAGGATCTATCCGGCGGCCAGCAGCAGCGCATCGCGCTGGCCCGGTCGCTGGCGGTGTGTCCCAAGGTGTTGCTGCTCGACGAGCCGTTCTCCGCGCTCGACGGCGTCACCCGTCGCGCGCTGCAGCGCGACGTCCGCCGCATCGCGGTGGAGATGGGGATCACGCTCGTCATCGTCACCCACGACATTCCCGAGGCCGTCGCGATGGCCGACCGCGCGGTGATCATGACCGCCGATCCCGGCCGCATCGCCGAGATCGTGCCGATCGAGGGCGATCACCAGGACCGCGAACGCCGCGGCACCGGCGCCCAGGCCGCGCAGATCAAACTGCAAGCCGCGTTCGAGCGCGCCGCCGGACGCTCGGTCGAAGCCCCGGTCAGCCTCCTCGCCGCGCATTCGGCGCAGCCTGACTGCTCGGTCCAGCAAGCACACCGGCCGGAACCGCTCAAGATCGTCACTGCCGGTCATCGTTGACCGCCACAGCAAGGAGATTCTGATGTGCATCAATTGCGGAAATGACGTCGTTCACCCCGATGACGACGGCTTCCGTGTCTCCGTCGATCGCCGGCAGACGCTCGACATGCTGGCGGCCGGCGGCCTGGCCGCGCTGGGCACCATGCTGGGCGGCTTCGGCTCCGCGGCCCATGCCGCCGACGACGACGTGGTGCGGATCGGCTACCTGCCGATCACCGACGCGACCCCGCTATTGGTCGCGCACGGCATGGGCTATTTCAAGGACGAGGGCCTCGAAGCGGCGCGCCCGACCCTGATCCGCGGCTGGTCGCCGCTGGTCGAATCCTTCGCCGCCGGCAAGTTCAACCTGGTGCATCTCTTGAAGCCGATCCCGGTGTGGATGCGCTACAACAACGACTTCCCGGTCAAGATCATGGCCTGGGCCCACACCAACGGCTCCGGCGTCGTGGTCGGCAAGGACACCGGAATCCATTCGTTCAAGGATCTCGGCGGCAAGCAGCTGGCGGTGCCGTTCTGGTACTCGATGCACAATATCGTGCTGCAATATGCGCTGCGCAAATCCGGTATCAAGCCCGTGATCAAGGCGCAGAGCGAGCCGCTCGCCGCCGACGAATGCAATCTGCAGGTGATGGCGCCGCCCGAAATGCCGGCGGCGCTGGCCGCCAAGAAGATCGACGGCTACATCGTCGCCGAACCGTTCAACGCGCTCGGCGAAATCAAGGCCGGCGGTCGCATGCTGCGCTTCACCGGGGATATCTGGAAGAACCATCCCTGCTGCGTGCTGTGCATGAACGAGACCGTCATCACCAAGAAGCCGGAATGGACCCAGAAGGTGATGAACGCGCTGGTGCGGGCAGAGATCTACGCCTCGGCGAACAAGAAGGAAGTGGCGAAGTTGCTGTCGAAGGACGGCGAAGGCTATCTGCCGCTGCCGGCGCCGATTATCGAGCGGGCGATGACCTATTACGACGAGAAGGTCTATGGCGACAGCGGCGCGATCACCCATCCGGACTGGAATATCGGCCGCATCGACTTCCAGCCCTGGCCCTATCCCTCGGCCACCAAGCTGATCGTCGAGGCGATGAACGACACCGTGGTCAGCGGCGACACCACCTTCCTGAAGAAGCTCGATCCCGATTTCGTCGCCAAGGATCTGGTGAACTACGACTTCGTCAAGACCGCGATGAGCAAATATCCGGCCTGGAAGAGCGACCCGAGCGTCAATCCCGACGATCCGTTCAACCGCACCGAGGTGTTGGCGCTGTGAGCCTCGACCTGTCCATCGACGACGTCGCGGCCGCTTCGCCCCGCCGGGCGGCGGCCGGACAACTCGCCGGCCACGCCCGCAGCACCGCCTATGTGCTGCTCGGCATCGGCATCATGCTCGGCGTCTGGTGGATCGGCGGCTGGCTGGTCTCCTCCAATCCGGCGACGATGAATTTCGCCGGCTTCGCGCCGGTGCCGACCTTCCTGCGATTATGGCAGATGCTGATCAGCGACGAGGCGGTGGAGATGGCGCTGCCGAGCCTCGCGCGGATCGGCGGCGGGCTGGCCTGGGCGATCGCGCTTGGCGTGCCGTTCGGGATTCTGATCGGCCGCTTCCGGGCGGTGCGCGAGGCCAGTTCGGTGCCGTTCCAGTTCCTGCGGATGATCTCGCCGCTGGCCTGGATGCCGATCGCCGTGATGGCGTTCTCGACCTGGAATGGCGCCATCGTATTCCTGATCGGGGTCGCGGCGGTGTGGCCGATCCTGTTCTCGACCGCGCACGGCTTTCGTCGCATCGATCCGGCCTGGTTCAAGGTCGCGCGCAATCTCGGCGCCCGGCCCTGGCACATGCTGTTCACCATCATCGTGCCGGCGATCGCCCAGGATGCGCTGAGCGGCATTCGGCTGGCGGTCGGCGTCGCCTGGATCGTGCTGGTGCCGGCCGAATTCCTCGGCGTCACCTCCGGACTCGGCTACTCCATCAACGACGCCCGCGACAGCCTCGAATATGATCGGCTGGGCGCCACCGTGGTGATCATCGGCGTGATCGGCTTTGCGCTGGATTTCATCTGCGAACGCGCCGTCCGCCGCGCCAGCTGGGCGCGCGAGGAATGACAACCACCCCGCGCCGGCGACCACGGCGCTCCATCCTGAGTATCAGTTCACGACCCACCCGCGCCCAACATAGGAGACAAGCATGACCCGCGCCGACCTCACTGAAAAACTGCTCGACATCAAGCGCGAGAAGGGGTGGACCTGGAAATATATCTGCGAGCAGATCGGCGGCATGTCGCCGATCCTGGTCACCGGCGCGATCCTCGGCCAGATGAAATTGACCAAGCCGCAGGCCGCGAAGGCCGCCGAATTGTTCGGCCTGTCCAAGAGCGAGCAGGCGATGATCAACGAGACGCCGATGCGCGGCATGCCGATGCCGCCGACCGATCCGTTGATCTATCGGCTCTACGAATTGATCATGGTCAATGGCCCGGCGATCAAGGTGCTGATCGAGGAGGAATTCGGCGACGGCATCATGTCGGCGATCGATTTCGACATGGACATCCTGCGCCAGAGCGACCCGAAGGGCGACCGTGTCAAGATCGGCATGACCGGAAAATTCCTGCCGTATAAATATTACGGCGCCGCCGGCAACGATCTGGCACTCGGGCTGAAAGAGGATTGATGTCGCGCCGCGGCGGCGGAATGCTCCGTCGCCGCGGCGCGATGACGAGACTTAACCGAGTTCGCCGCGCACGATCGCGGCGGCATCGGCCATCGCCTTCAACTTGCCGAAGGCGGTGGCGCGCGGCATGTATTTCATGCCGCAATCCGGCGCCGGCACCAGACGCTCCGCCGCGACATATTTCAATCCCTGGCGGATGCGGTCGGCGACGACCTCCACGGTTTCGATCTGCGGATCGCCGAGGTCGAGCACGCCGAGCATGATCTTCTTCGACGACAGATCCTTCAACACGCCGAGATCGAGCTTTGGCTGCGCCGCCTCGATCGAGATCTGATCGGCCGTGGTGTCGGCCAGTTCGGCGAGAAACGAATAGCCGGCCGGCTTGGTCGAGCCCGGCACTACTGCCGCATAGCCGAAGCACAGATGCACCACGGTCGGCACCGTGATGCCCTGCAGCGCGCGGTTGATCGCCTTCACCGCGTAGCGCTTGGCCACTTCGGGATTGTTGCGCACCCAGGGCTCGTCGAGCTGGATCACGTCGGCGCCGGCGCGCTGCAGCTCCAGCGCTTCCTCGTTGACCGCGGCGGCGAACGCCATCGCCAGCTCTTCGTCGTCGGCGTAGAATTCATTCTTGGCCTGCTGACTCATGGTGAACGGCCCGGGCAGCGTGATCTTCGCCGTGTGCTCGGTGTTGCGACGCAGGAATTGCATGTCGCGCAATTCCACCGGCTGGGTGCGGCGCACCGCGGCGACGACGCGCGGCACCGGCGTCGACTGTCCGGTGCGCGCGGTGATGATCGCCGGGTTATCGATGTCGATCCCCTCCAGCGCGGTGGCGAAGCGGTTCGAATAGCTCTCGCGGCGGATTTCGCCGTCGGTCACGATATCGATGCCGGCGCGCTCCATGTCGCGGATCGCCACGATGGTGGCGTCGTCCTGGGCCTCCTCGAGATGTTCTTCGGGCAGCCGCCACATCGCATGCATGCGGGTGCGCGGCACCACCTTGGACAGCATGGCGCGGTCGACCAGCCATTCCGGCTGCGGATAGCTGCCGACCACGGTGGTCGGCAGCAGATGTTTGGGCAAATTCACAATGCTTCTCCTTGTTGGGCTGTGGCGGCGAGCACGCCGCGATCAGGCGGCCTGGCCGACCGCCTTGGCGACTTCGTCGATCACCGGATTGCGCAGAATGCCGATGCCGGACACTTCGACCTCGACGACGTCGCCGCCCTTCATCCACAGCGGCGGCACCCGGTAGGCGCCGACGCCGCCGGTGGTGCCGGTGACGATGACGTCGCCCGGAACGAGGTCGGTGAAGATCGAGCAATAGGCGATCAATTCCGGCACGTCGAACACCAGATCGGAAATCGGCGCGCTTTGCACCTCGACGCCGTTGAGGCGCGTGGTCAGGGTCTGCTTGGCGATGTCGGGCAATTCGTCGGTGGTGACCATCCAGGGGCCGAAGCCGCCGGTGCCAGCAAAGTTCTTGCCGGGCGTGAATTGCGAGGTGTGGCGCTGCCAGTCGCGGATGCTGCCGTCATTGTAGCAGGCATAGCCGGCGACGTGCGACAACGCGGCGTCGCGCGCAATCCGCCGCCCCCCCTTGCCGATCACCACCGCCATCTCGCCCTCATAATCGAAGCGCTCGGATTCGATCGGCCGGATCATCGGCTGGCCGCAGCCGACCTGGCTATTGGCGAAGCGGGTGAAGATCATCGGATGCGGCGGGGTCGGATGGCCGCTCTCCTTCAAATGGCTGGCATAGTTCACGCCGATGCAGAAAATCTTGTCCGGATCCGGAATGGTCGGCAACAGCTCGACCTCGGCCAGCTTGTAATCCGGCTGCTCGCCCGCCAGCTTGCGCAGATCATCGAGCGAGCCGCCGGTCAACAGCGCGCGCAGCGTGGGATATTTCGTCATCCGGCGTCCGGCGTCGATCATGCCGCCATCTGCCACGATGCCGTAGCTGATGGTCGAGCCGGCCTTGAAAGTTGCGATCTTCATTGTTGGATGCCTTCTTCGATGGTTGAGACGTAGGAAGTGATCGGAAGCGCGATTTCGCCCGAGCGAATCGGGACGCAGGCCGGCGGAAATTCCTGGTGCAGCCGCGCGCCCGCCTCCAGGGCGCGATCGAGAAACATGTCGAGATGGCGCATCGCGCCGGTCGGCAGATCGTGCAGCACGACGAGACTCCAGTCCTGCGCCTGGCACTGCGCCAGCGCGCGATCGACCCAGCCGTCGGGGTCTTCCCAATCGCGCGGAATCGCGTTCCACAGCACGCAGCTGTAGTTCTCCCGGCACAGATGCGCGACCACCGAGGGCTTCAGCAGCCCGTCATCGAGCACGCCGCCGCCGCCGAACGGGCGGAACCAGCGCCGCGCATCGGCGAGGTCGCCGATCACGCGCTGGGTGCGGGCGATCTCCTTGTCGGCGCTGTCCGGATCGGCTTGGCGGCCGAGCGGCACCGAATGCGTATAGGTGTGGTTGCCGATCCAGTGGCCTTCGCCGCGCGCCCGCTCGGCCAATTTGCGCCGCGCCGGATCGGCGAGCTTTTCGCCGATCACGAAGAAGGTCGATGCGATGCCGCGCCGGGCCAGAACATCGAGCACCAGCGGCGTGATGTCCGGATCGGGGCCGTTGTCGAATGACAAAGTGAGATCAAACATCGGGATGCCTTTACGCAGTGGCCGGCAGGACCGCCGAGTTACGACCGGTCGCATCCGCGCCGGCGCGGGTTCCGGTCTGCCAGATCGCGGTATAGCGCTCGATCCACCGGATGATGGCGTTGAAGGCGACCGCGAGGATCAGCACCAGCAGCACGCCGGCGAACACATGGGCGCTGTCAAGAATGGTGCGGTAGCGGGAAATCAGATAGCCGATGCCGGCCGACGAGATCAGCATCTCCGCCACCACGACGCCGACGATCACCAGCGCGCCGCCGACCCGCAGGCCCGACAGCACCGTGGGAATCGCTGCCGGAATGATCACCTTGGTGACGCGCTGGCTCAGCGTCGCGCCCATGCTGCGCGCCGCGATCAGCAATTGCGGGTCGATGGTCTGGATCCCGGCGGCGGTCGCCAGCATCGTCGGCAGAAAGCCGTAGATCGACGCGAAGGCGATCTTGGATTCGGAGCCGATACCGAGCCAGACGGTGAATACCGGATAGAGAATCACCAGCGGCACGGCATAGAGGCTCGACACCATCGGCATGATCAGCACTCGCGGCCGCGGCAGGCTGCCGACCACGGCGCCGGCGAGGATGCCGCCGCCGCAGGCGAACACCATCGACACCGCGACCTCGTACAAGGTCACCATCATCGCCTGGCCATATTCGCCGGCGTCATTCCAGCCGGCGATCAGCGTCGAGGACAATGACGGCAGGAACAATTCGGGGATGATATGGAAGCGCGGCAGGATCTCCCAGCACAGGATCAGCGAGACGACGATCAGGCGGCGCAGGTTTGTGGCGGACATCGGCGGCCTCACGCGGATTTGCGGATGTGGCGCCAGATCCGGTCGCGCATGGTGCCGAATGCGTCGCCGCTGAGCATCTCATAGGTCCGCGGCCGCGGCAGCGTCACCGTCAGATGATCGACGATCCGTCCCGGCCGCGCCGACATCACCACCACCTCGTCGGCCAGATACACCGCCTCGGTCAGGCTGTGGGTGACGAACACCACGGTCTTGCCGGTCGCCGCCCAGATCCGCAGCAATTCATCGCCCATCGTCATCCGGGTCTGCTCGTCGAGCGCGGCGAACGGCTCGTCCATCAGCAGCACCGGCGGATCCTGCACCAGGCCGCGCGCGATCGAGACGCGCTGCTTCATGCCGCCCGACAGCTCGTGCGGGTGGCGCTTGGCGAAGCCTTCCAGCCCGACCAGCTCCAGCGCTTCCTGCGCCTTCTGCCGCCGCAGCTTCTTGTCGACGCCGCGCAGCGTCAGCGGGAATTCGACGTTTTCCTCCGCGGTCAGCCACGGAAACAGGCTGGCCTCCTGAAACACCACGCCGACCCGGTCGGGGTCGGGTGCCACGATCGGCGCGTCGTTGATCAGGATGGTGCCCGAGGTCTGCTTGCGCAATCCGGCCAGCATCATCAGCAGCGTCGATTTTCCGCAGCCGCTGGGGCCGACCAGCACCACGAAGCGGCCGGGCTTGATCTCCAGCGACACGTCGGACAGCGCCTCGACGCTCTGCGTGCTGGTCTTGAACACCTGACCGACATTCTCGATCCGGATCGAGCCGGCGCGCCGGGCAGGCTGAAACGGCATTACGTTCGCCAATGGCTGCATCTTGTTTCCACCCATCTAACCAGCTCGTTGAACACCATGGAGATGACCGCGATCAGCAGCACCCCGGCGAGCAGCTGCTTCATCTGGAAATTCTCACCCCAGATCGCGATCTGGTGGCCGATGCCGGTGCGCGAGGCGTACATTTCGGCGAGGATCACGCCGGTGAGATTGAAGATCATCGAGATCCGCACGGTTTCCAGCAGCACCGGAAGCATGCTCGGCAAATAGACCCGGAACGCGGTCTGCGCCGTGGTCGCCCCATAGGATCGCGCCACCGTCAGATATTCGGTCTTGACCGATTCGACCGCGGCGGTGGTCGACATGATCACGATGAAGATCGTCGAGAAGAAGCCGAAACCGACCTTCTGCGAAAAGCCGACGCCGAACACCAGGATGAACATCGGCAGGAAGATCGACTTCGGAATGCTGAAGGCGAAGAACAACAGCGGTTTCGCCACATCGGCGAAGTAGCGGTTCTCGGCGATCGCAAAGCCGATCAGCGCCCCGCTCGGAAAGCCGAGCAGGAAGGCGACCGCCACTTCGCCGGCGGTGGTGACGAGATCGTTGCGCACGCTGGCGCGCTGCAACAATTCGCCCAGCATGGCGATCGTATCCGACGCCGAGGGCAGCAGACGGGGATTGACCATCCCCGTCCGCGACAAGGTTTCCCACAGCGCGAATATCGACAGCACCACGGCGAACCGCGCCAGCTTCAGTCCGAGCGAACCCATCATCGGCTGCCTTCAGGGCTTGGTCGGAACCGGCTTGAACTGGGTCGAAATGATCTCCTTGACCGGCACGATGTCCTTCAGCCCGCCGAGCTTGGCCATGTCGATCGACCGCTGCACCGCCTTCTCGACCTCGGGTCCCGCCATGCTGCCATCGGTCTCCAGCTTCATGATGGTGTTCTCGTATTCGAGCGCGGCGATGTCCTCGGGGATCTCGTAGAGATCGGCGATCAGTTTGACGGTGACGTCACGATTGTTGCGCATGAACTGCAGCGCGCCATACAGCGCGTTGACGGCCTTCTGCACCACCTCCGGCCGAGTCTGGATCAGCTTGTCGGGCACGATCCAGCCGGCCGACAGGTTGGGCGGCACTTCCTTGGCGTAGTCGAGGATCGGCTTGGCTTCGCCGGATTTCTCGATCTTGAAGCTCAGCGGCGAATACACCACGGCGGCATCGACATTGCCGGCCAGCAGGTTCGGTACCAAGCCGCCGCCGCCGACCGGCACGCGGGTGAAGTCGATCTTCTTGTCCTGGGCGGTCCACAGCGCCAGCAAGTCGGAGCCCGAACCGGCCGAGGTGATGGCGACCTTCTTGCCGTTCAGATCCTTGACCCCGAGCGTCGACTTGTTGAGCACCATCAGCTTCCAGCCATAGCTGCCCATCGCGGCGTTCGCCACCAGCTTCGACATCACGCCTTTTTTGCGTCCGGTGGACACCAGCGACGGCGGATCGAGGATGATGTCGGCAGCGCCTGCCGCCATCGCCTCGAAGGTCTCCGCGCCGCCGCGATAGATCGTGAGCTCCGGCGTCAGCCCTTCCTTCTCGAACAGCTTCTGGCGCAAGGCGGTTTCGGCGATGGTGGTGGGCCAATAA
Organism: Rhodopseudomonas sp. BAL398; assembly: GCF_033001325.1. Classification (NCBI taxonomy): domain Bacteria; kingdom Pseudomonadati; phylum Pseudomonadota; class Alphaproteobacteria; order Hyphomicrobiales; family Nitrobacteraceae; genus Rhodopseudomonas; species Rhodopseudomonas sp. BAL398. Next base: position 5,235,056 of record NZ_CP133111.1, on the reverse strand, counting down.
GTCTTGGTCGGCAGGCCAACCCGAATCGTATCCATGGCCTGCGCCAGGGCCGGGGCGGCAAGGCACGACAGGGCGGTCAGGATCGCCAGCGTCTGACGGCGTGAAGTCATCATGATTTCGTTCCCTCTGTTGTTCGATCTTGGCTCGAGGTCTTGATGCCCCTGGCCTTGTGGAATCCGGTCAGTGTTTGGCGCGCACCTCCAGGACCGGAATGGCGAGTTCGACGAGGCGCATCGTCGTCAGGAAGTGTTGGGTCAGTTCGGCGACGGCGGCGTCAGCGTCGCGCCGAAGCGTCGCCGCCACAATCGCGGCGTGCTCGGCGGCGACATCGCGGTGCTGACCGGTTTCGCGGCGGATCGACAGCCGCCGATAGCGCTCGCTTTGTTCGTGCAGCACATCGCGAAAGCCGAGCAGCCAGGTCGAGCCGCAGGCATTGACCAGGGCACGATGAAAGCGGCGGTGCTGCTTCAGCCACGGCTCGTTATGCGCCTCGGGGTCGAGCGGATCCTTGAAGGGAATCGCCGACAAGGTCGTGAATTCACGCTCGACGGCGTCGAGCCAGATCTGATCGCCGCGCTCGATCGCGCGTCGCAGCGCCAGGCCTTCGATATCGACGCGGGTTTGGGTGACGTCCTCGAGATCGGCCAACGACACCGGGCTGACCCGAAAGCCGCGCTGATCCGAAGCCTGCACCAGACCATCCGCGACCAGCCGCGACAGCGCCTCGCGGACCGCGCCGAAGCTGACCGAAAATTGCGCCGCAAGGCCGGCAATATGCAGCTTCTGTCCAGGCGCCAGCTTCGCCGTCAGGATATCGGCGCGCAACCGCTCCAACACCGCCGAGGTGAGCGTTCTGGGCCCGCTGATCCCATCGGACTCCGGGAAGCTGAACGATATTCGCTGCATCTGGGCCGAGGCTGGGGGGTCGACCGAGAATTGTCAATCGAAAATCGATATTTTGCGCTGCGAGGGATGGCGGTGTCGATCGACTGATGCGCCGCCGATCGGGCCTCAAGTCGCGATCGAGATTCGCCGGCCATTGCGTGCGCCAGGCACTCTCGGGACGTTCCTGAGAGCAGGATGACTTATCTTCGAATCGTCATCCCGCTGTGGCTTGTTGCTTAAGCATGATCTTTTCGGAAAACCGGGATCCATTTTTGGGGACCATGCTCTGACTGATCGGCCTTCGCCGGTTATGCTCGGGCTGACCCGAGCCCTATGATGCAAGGACGAACAGATGGCTGATCGCATTTTGGTTCTTTACGGCTCCTACCGGGCCGACCGCATGGGGATTCGGCTCGCCGATTTCCTCGTCGCCCGGCTGCGCGGCCAGGGCCATGACGCCGAACTGATCGACGCCAAGGCGGTCGGCCTGCCGATGCTGGACAGGATGTACAAGGAATATCCGCCCGGCACCGCGCCGGCCGCGATGGAGGCGCTGGCGGAAAAGATCCGCAATGCGGACGGCTTCGTGTTCGTGACCGGCGAGTATAATTGGGGCATCCAGCCCGGCTTGAAGAACCTGACCGATCATTTTCTCGAGGAATGGTTCTGGCGGCCCGCCGCCATCGCCAGCTACTCGGCCGGACGATTGTCGGGTGCGCGCGCCGCCACCGCCTGGCACGGCACATTATCCGAAATGGGCATGGTGGTGACCTCGAGCACGATTGCGGTGGGACCGATCGCGCAAACGCTGTCCGCCGAAGCTGAACCGATCGGCGAGCCCGGCCAGCAGCTCGAGCGCGCCTTTTCCCGCTTCGCCAACGATCTTGCCTGGTGGATCGAGGCCGCCAAGCAGCAGCGGGAGCGCCGCAAGCCGCCTTATTGAGGCTGCGCGCGGCGGCCGGGCGGCCGCCGCTTTGTTCAACAACGCGCCGACGCAGCGACGCGCCCGGCTGACGCGCGTCTCAATTGTCGATCACGCGCTCCAGATGGACCCGGCGGCAATCCATCTCATATTCCAGATCCTGCACCGGCGGACGGTTGAGGTGCCAGGTCAGCCCCTGCCCGAAAATGCCGCGCTTGCCGAGCTCGCTTTCCAGAAACGGGAAGATGTCATGGACGGTGTAGAGCTGCGTCGCGGTGACCTGGCTCCAATCGCCGGAGAACGCGCTCATGCGTCGCTCCATCTCGCCCAGAACCCATTTCGCCTTCTCGAGCAGCCCCGCCGGCGACACGTCGCCGAGCCGGATGGCGTGGTCGCGATAATTCCCCATGCCCTCCGGCGCCTCGCCGCTGCCGGCGACGACGAATGAATCCGGCGCATTGGCCGCGCTCACTGTGAAGGAAAAGGCATGGAAGCTGGGCTCGGCCGGCGGCGCGATCTTCGGACAGACATTGCTGCGGGCGACCGGATTGACGCCGTTCGGCATCAGCCCCCACGATTTGAGAACGCCGATATATTCCTCGTTGAAGCTGACAAAGCCGGCTTCGGTGAACGGCGCAGGCGAGCGCAATTCGCAAGCCGCGAACGCCGTCAACGGTCGGCCGGCATCCTTCAGAACCTGGGCGATGCGCTCGAATCCCTGGCGCAGCGGCACAGGCTTGGCGAACCGCACCCGCTCGAGCGTGAATCCCGGCAGCGCCCCGACGCCGGCCGAATACTGGCTGACGCCGGGCATGAATCGGTAGCCACTATTGGGCGCTTCGACGGTCTCAATCATGTTGCCTCTTCTCTTAGCAGCGATCCGCGCTGCTGGCGGATTCGAAACTCAGTCCTCGAGAACGCCGAGATAGGCATCCCGAATGATCGGATCGGCCATCAATTCGGCACCGGACCCCGACCGAACGATCCGGCCCATATCCATCACGAAGGCCGCGTCGCACAGGTCGAGCGCCGTGGTCACGTCCTGCTCGACCAGCAGGATCGACATCCCCTCGGCGTTCAGCACGCGCAACGCATCGACCAACTGCTCAACCAGCAACGGTGACAGGCCGAGCGACAATTCGTCGATCATCAGCAGCTTGGGCGCGCTCATCAGGCCGCGGCCGATCGCGCACATCTGCTGCTCGCCGCCCGACAGCGTCGCCGCCGCCTGGTTGCGGCGCTCGCGCAGCTTCGGAAAAGTCGTATAGACCCGCTCGATGTCGCGGTTGAGCTCGGCACGCCCGGCCGTTCGCGAATAGGCGCCCATCAGCAGATTATCTTCGATGCTCATCGCGCCGAACAGCCGCCGGCCTTCCGGCACATGGACGATGCCGCGCGACAGGATTTTCGCCGCATTCGCGCCAGCCAGGTCCTCGTCGTCGGAGCGATAGTCGCCGGCCTCGATCGGGATCAGCCCGGAGAGCGCGCGCATCAGCGTGGTCTTGCCGGCGCCGTTGGAGCCGATCAGCGCGGTGATCTCGCCGCGACGCACCGTCAGGTCGATGCCCCACAGCACCTGGACCTCGCCATAGCCGGCGCGCAGATCGCGCAGTTCGAGAATCGGCGCGTCAGCCATTTGTGCCGGACCTCTTCGCATATTGATGCCCGAGATAGGCTTCGACGACGGCCGGGTTCTTGATCACGTCGCGCGGCAATCCGTCGGCGATCGGATGACCGTTGTGCAGCACCACGATCCGGGTGCAGACGTTCAGCACCACCTTCATCAGATGCTCGATCATCACGATGGTCACGCCGCGCGCCGCGAGCCGGTGGATCAACTCGGTCGCGCGCTCCACTTCGGCGCTGTTCAGGCCGGCATTGACCTCGTCGAGGAACAACAATTGCGGCCGCATCGCCAGCGCCTTGGCCAGTTCGAGCCGCTTGCGCATCGCCAGCGTCAGCGTCGCGGCCGATTCGGCCGCTTGCGCCTCGATGCCGACGAAGGCGAGATGTTCGCGCGCCGCTTCACGGGCGGATTTGAGGCTCTCGCCCGGCTGCGAGAACAACGCCGCCGCGGCGACATTGTCGAGCACGGAAAATTCGGCGAAGGGCTGCACGATCTGGAAGGTCCGGGCCAGGCCGAGCCGCGCCGATTGATAGGTCTTCAGCCGGGTGATGTCCTGTCCCAGGAAGATCACGGTGCCGGAGCTTGCGGGCGTGACGCCGGTCACGACATTGACCAGCGTGGTCTTGCCGGCGCCGTTCGGCCCGATCAGGCCCAGCACTTCGCCCTTGTTGATCGTCAGCGAGACTTCGCGCAGCGCCTGCAGGCCGCTGAAACGACGCGATACACCGCGCAATTGCAGGATCTCAGACATATTTGGGCCTCCGCGCAAACAGGCGGGAGCGGAACGACATCAGACCATGCGGCAGGAACAACAGCAGGACGACGATCAGGACGCCAAGCACGCCGCTATGGATCTGGATGTAGTTGCGCCACACCACCTCCTCCAGCCCGAGATAGGCCAGCGCACCGAACAACACGCCCAGCGGCGAGCCGAGCCCGCCGATCAGCGCCATCACGATCGGCTTGACCGAATACAGGATGTCGAACACGTCCGAGGGATCGATGTAATGCACCCATGCGGCATAGACGCCGCCGGCAGCGCTGACGAAACACGCCGACAGGCCGAAGGCGATGCTCTTGTAGAGCGTGGTATTGAGCCCGACCATATTGGCCGCCGTCTCGTTCTGCCGGATGCAGGCCAGACCGAAGCCGAGCTTCGAGCCGGCGACGATAATGACCATCAGCGCGGTCAGCGCCAGCAATGCCCACATCGCGTAGAAGAAGAACCGTGCATCCGCCATCACGTCGGTCCCGGCCGACAGCGGGATATTGAGCCCCATGCCGCCTCCGGTCAGATCGGTGGCATTGTTGACCAGTTCGCGAAACACCTCGACCAGCGACAGGCTGGCGATCGCGAAATAATGGCCGCGCAGACGCAGCAGCGCCGCACCCAGCACCCCCGCCAGCACGAAGGACGCCGCGGCGGAGGCCGCGACCGCAAGCGGCAGCGGCAAGCCCTGCGCCATCAGGATGCCGGATGCATAGGCGCCGAAGCCGAAAAACGCCGCGGTGGCAAACGACGGATAGCCGGCAAAGCCGCCGACCACGTTCCATGACAACGCCAGAATGCCATACATGCAGGCGGTGGTGCCCAGCCGCAGCGCATAGGATTCGCCGAAGATCGGCAACGCCGCGATGACGGCGACCAGCACCAGAAGGATCAGGTTCGATCGCGTCATTCAAACCCCTTTCGGCCGAGCAGGCCCTGGGGCCGCACGATCAGAAACACGATCAACAGCGCGAAGGACAATGTCGTCGCGTGGGCCGGACCGATCATGGCCGAGCCCACCCCCTCGATCAGCGCCAGAAGAATGCCGCCCGCCAGCGCGCCGGACACGCTGCCGAGGCCGCCGAGGACGCAGACCACGAAGGCCTTGCCGAGATAGGCCGTGGAGGTCAGCGGCGAAATCGGGAAGATCAGCGCCATCAGCACGCCGGCGCACCCCGCCAGCGCCGCGCCGAGGCCGAAGGCCACCGCATAGGTCACGTTGACGTCGACGCCCATCAGCACCGCCGCGTCGCGATCAAGCCGGACTGCGACGATCGCGCGCCCGACCCGCAAGCGCCGCAAGATCAGATAGAGCACGAAGGTCAGCCCCAGCGCCGCCACGGTCGCGACCAGCCGATCGACCGGCACCACGACGCCGAACAGCGACACCGAGCCCATGGGCGGGACCAGGCTCAGCTTCTGGTAGTCGGCCTTCAGGTAATAGATCATCGCATTGTTCAGGATCAGGTCGAGCCCGAACGTCAGGGTCAATGTCACCAGAACCGGCGCGGTGATCACCCGATTCAGGATCACACGCTGGATCAGATAGCCTATCGCGAAGAACAGCGGCGCTGCGAGCAACAGCGCGTACCAGGGCGCAATGTGCAGCGATCGATACAGGCCCCAGGCCAGATAGGCGCCCAGAACGATGAACGATCCGTGCATGAGGTTGATGACGTTGAGCACGCCCCACACCAAGGAGAATCCGATCGCGATGCAGGCATAGAGGCAGCCCAGAACCAGCGCGTTGATCAGGATCTGGGCTGCCAGCATGTCGGCCTCGTCTCTCCGCGGCTCGCTTTAGTTGACGCCGAGCTTGAAGTCGCCCTGCTTGATCACCTGCGGGGACAGCACGACGGGCTTGGCGTTCTGGATTTGGAACACCGGCGGCTCCAGCGAATCGATCTGCCCGTTCGGTCCGAACTTCACCGGGCCGAAGAAGGTGACGACGTCGAGCTTGGCAAGTGCGTCGCGGACCTTGTCCTTGTCCAGCGATCCCGCCTTCTCGATCGCCATCTGGAACAGCGCGCCGGCCACCGAGGCGGACGCCTGCGCGTAATCCGGCGTGGACTTATACTTGTCGCGGAACAGCTTTACGTAATTCGCGGACGTGCCGAAGATGTCCTTGCCGTCATATTGCGCGGCCGGGTGCCACCACGCCGCGCTGGTGACGTTCTCCGCAGAGGCGCCGGCTGCGTCGATGAATTCCTGATAGGCCGGCCCTGCGATCATCGACACCACCGGCGCCTTGATCTGCTGGTCGGCCATTTGCTTGCGCACCAGCAGCAGGTCGTTGATGTAGCCGGTGACGAAGATCCACTGCGGTGCCAGCGACTTGATCTGCGACAGCGTGGCCGAGTGATCGAGCGTGCCGATCGCGTATTTCTCGAAATAGGCCACTTCGAGCCCGGCCGCCTTGGCCGACTTTTCCATTTCCTGGGCGATCGCCAGCGGGAACAGATCGTTGCGGGCGAGAATCGCGACCTTTTTGACGTCCGGAGCCTTGGCCGTGACGATCTTGGTCAGCGGCGTGGTCAAGGTGTCGTTCGGCGTGAAGGTGCCGAACAGATATTTGTAGCCCTGGTCGTAGACCTGCGACGACGACGCGGTCGCCGCGATGGTCGGGATCTTGTACTTTTCCGAAACGCTGCTGGCGGCCTTGGCGGCGCCGGAGCCGAACGGGCTGAACAGAAAGTTGACGTTGTTCTGGGTGATCATCTGCTCGGTCGTCTGCACCGCGCGCGGAGTGTTCGACTGATAGTCGGCATAGACGATCTCGACCTTGTACTTCTTGCCGCCGACCGCGATGCCGCCGGCCTTGTTGGCCTGCTCGGCCCACAGATCATAGCCCTGCTGCTGCTTGATCGCTTCGGGGGCGAGCGGCCCGGTGAGCGGAAGCGGCGCGCCGAAGCGGATGACGTCCTGCGCGGACGCCGCCGAGATGGACAATCCCAAACAGGCTGCGACCACAAGCGAGCGAGACAAAAGCCGAGAACGAACCATCAAGTTTCTCCTTCGTGGACCGAGGGCATGGACGGTGGGCGTGACCTGATCGAAAGCATGGCAAATTAGGGGATCGAATAAAAGCATTGAAATTCGATCAAGCAGCTCTAAAAATTAGAACGCTGTGCAGCGGATGCTTGGTTTCCGGGCAGATCGGCTTCGTCGCTGGAGGGCGGCCTCATGATCGAATCCACCGCGCTGAAATATTTCCGGGAGGTCACCTTGCGCGGCTCGATCAAACAGGCCGCCGAATCTCTGCATATCGCCCCCAGCGCGATCAGCCGCCAGGTGCAGGGGCTGGAAGATGAATTGTCGGTCAAACTGTTCGAGCGCGGCGCCCGGGGCATGAGCCTGACCGATGCCGGCCACTTGCTGTATCGCTACGCAATCGACAATCAGAGCAAGCTCGACCGCATCCGCGCGCAGGTCGAGGAGTTCGAGGCGTTGCACCGCGGCAATGTGAGGCTCGCGACCGTCGAAGGGCTGTTGGCGAGTTTTGTGTCCGATTTTGTCGTCGACATGTCGCGCGACTATCCCGGGATCTCGATTTCGGTGACGACGGTCGGGTCCAGCGGCGTCGCCGAAATGGTCGGACGGCAGGATGTCGATCTCGGTCTGGTGTTCGGCCGCGCGCCGCGACACGATCTGATCGAACTGGCGCGGATGCGGCAATCGCTGTGCCTGATGGTCGCGCCGCACCATCCCTTCGCCGACAAGGGTCATTGCGCAGTCAAGGATCTCGCCGGGCTGCGCGTGATCCTGCCCGACCGGTCGTTCGGCATTCGTCAGGAGATCGACCGCGCCTGTGCCAAGGCCAATGTCCAGCTCGATCTTTACGGCGAGACCAATTCCATTGCATTCCTGCGCACGATGGCGGCACGGGCCAATGTCGGCACCTTCCTGCCACGCGACGCCGCGCTACAGGAACTGACCGCCGGCAGATTGGTGGCGGTGCCGCTGCGCGACAAGCGCCTTGAAGCCACGCAGGTGACTTTGGTGCGGTTGGCGACCAGGGATGCGGCGCCGTCCGGACTTCTGGTCGCCCAACTCCTGGTCGACCGAATGAAGGCGCGCAAGACCTGACCGGGGCCGTCGCTCCTTCAGCTACGGGCCGGCATCAATAGCCCAGTTGGCGATCGACGGCGTCCTTGGGCATGAGGCCGGCCTGCAATGCCGCGGCGGTGGCCAGAACGGTCTCGCCGATCGCCGCCATGCTGACATCGCAGGCATCGTGCGGGGTGAGGACAATGCCGGGATGGCTCCAGAATGGATGCGCCGGCGGCAGCGGCTCGGCGAGGAATACGTCGAGCCCGGCCCCGGCCAATTGCCCGCTGTCGAGCGCGTCGAGCAGATCCTGCTCGACCAGATGCTCGCCACGCCCGACCTGGATCAGATAACCGCCGCGCCGCATTCTGGAAAACAGCGCGCCGTTGAGAATGTTGCGGGTGGCGGGCGTCAGCGGCAGCAGATTGACCAAAATCTCGGTGTCCTCGACCATGGCGTCGAGACCGTCGGCGCCATGATAGCCGGCGATGCCGGGCGGCGTCGCCTTCGCGCTGCGGCTCCAGACCTTGACCGGGAAACCGAGAGCTGCGAGATCCGCGGCGACGCGGGCACCGATCGCGCCGTAACCTAGAATGCCAACCGGGACTTCCTGGGCAGTGCGCTGGCCCATCCGCTGCCAGAGCCGGTCGCGCTGATGCGCCAGATAGGTGGCGAAGCCGCGCTGGTGCCAGATCGCGTGCCAGATCACGAAGCCTGACATCATCTGCGCCTGCGCCGGCTCGACCACACGCACGACAGCGATGCCATCGCGCAGGCTGGGACAGCGCAGAATGCTGTCGGCGCCGGCGCCGATCGAGCAGGCCGCCTGCAAATTCGGGTAATGGTCGAACGCGTCGGCCGCGGGCTGCCAGCTCACCGCCATGCGAATAGCGGCGGGATCGGTGCCGTCGAGATGATCGACGAAACTGACCTGGCCCTCGAGCCGCTTGATCTGGTCGGCGAGGTAGCGGCGCAGATCGACCGTTGTACTGAGGAGAACGCAATGCATGGAATCAGGCGGCCTGCGACGGTGAGTGCTGGCCCGGAACGGCGGCGAGCAATTCGCGTGTATAGGGATGTTCGGGCGCGGCGAACAGCTGCGCGGTCGGTTTCAGCTCGACGATGACGCCGCGCTGCATCACCGCGATGCGATCGCAGATTTGCGCAGCGACGCGCAGATCATGGGTGATGAACAGCATCGACAGGCCGAGCCGGGCCTTGAGGTCCTCGAGCAGCGCCAGCACCTGGGCCTGCACCGAGACGTCGAGCGCCGAGACCGCCTCGTCGGCGACGATGATTTCCGGATCGAGCGCCAATGCCCGCGCAATGCCGATGCGCTGGCGCTGGCCGCCGGAGAATTCATGCGGATAGCGTTGCATCGCGCCGGCATCGAGCCCGACCATCGCCAGCAGATCGGTGGCGCGCTGCATCGCCGCCTTCGGCTCGGCGCCATGGGCGATCGGGCCGTCGCTGATGATGTTTCCGACCTTGCGGCGGGGATTGAGCGAGGCGAACGGGTCCTGAAAGATCATCTGGATGCGATGGCGCTGATCGCGCAGCGCTTTGCCTTCGAGTTCGGTGAGATCGACATCGCCGATCCGGACGGTGCCACGGTCGGCCTCGATCAGCCGCATCACCAGCCGCGCCACCGAGGATTTGCCGGAGCCGGACTCGCCGACCAATCCCAGCGTCTCGCCCTTGTGGATCGTAAAGCTCACGCCATTGGCAGCCTGCACTTTGCGGTCGGGCCGAAACCACCCGCCGGCGGTGACGTAGGTCTTGTCGAGGCCAATCACGTCCACGGCCTTGGCGCGACCTTCCAACGTGGCCCGGACCGGCGGATGCATCGACGGCACCGCGGCGAGCAGCGCCTTGGTGTAGTCGTGTTGCGGGCGGGTCAACACCTCCTCGGCGCTGCCCTGCTCCACCACCTGGCCATGGCGCAACACGACGACGCGGTCGGCGATATCGGCGACGACGCCGAAATCATGGGTGATGAACATCACCGCCATGTCGTGGCTGCGTTGCAGGTCGCGGATCAGTTTCAGGATCTGCGCCTGGGTGGTGACGTCAAGCGCGGTGGTGGGTTCGTCGGCCACCAGCACTTTCGGCTCCAGCGCCAGTGCCATCGCGATCATCGCGCGCTGACGCTGGCCGCCGGACAATTGATGTGGATAGGCGCGAATGATGCGTTCGGGATCCGGCAGCCCGACTTCGCGGGTCAGCGCCAATGCCTTGGCGCGGCGCTGCTTCGGCGTCAGCAAGCCATGGGCCTCGAACATTTCCATCATCTGCGCGCCGATCCGCATCAACGGATTGAGCGCGGTCATCGGCTCCTGGAACACCATGGCGACGCGGCGGCCGCGCACGTCGCGCCAGCCATCCTCGTCGAGCTTCAACAGGTCCTGACCGTCGAGCAGGATCTCGCCGGTTTCGGTGGTGACGCTGTCGGGCAGCAGGCCCATCAGCGCGTGGGCGCACATCGATTTGCCGGAGCCGGATTCGCCGACCACGCAGACGATTTCGCCGGGAATCAGATCGAGCGAGATGCCGTTGACGGCATAGCTGCGCTCGCCACCGGTCGGCAGCGCAATTTTGAGATTCTTGATGGAGATCGCGGGTGCGCTCGTCATCTCAGCGTCCATCTTTGCCGAGGCGTGGATTGAGCGCGTCATTGAGGCCCTCGCCGATCAGGTTGAGACCGAGCACTGAAATCAGAATCGCGACGCCCGGGAACACGGTGATCCACCAGGCCTGGCGGATCACGGTGCGGCCGGCGCCGACCATATAGCCCCAGGAGATCAGATTAGGATCGCCGAGCCCGAGAAAGGACAATGACGACTCCAGCAGGATCGCGGTGGCGACCATCAGCGAGGACAGCACGATCACCGGCGACAGCGCGTTGGGCAGAATCTCGCGCCAGATGATCCAGCTATTGCTCTGCCCGGTAACGATGGCGGCCTGGACATATTCGCGGCTGCGCAGCGACAACACCTCGGCGCGCACCAGCCGGGCCACCGGCGGCCAGCTGACGATGCCGATCGAACCGACGATGGAATAGATCGACGGCTGCAGGATCGCCACCAGCACGATCGCCAGGGCGAAACTCGGAATGGTCTGGAAGAACTCGGTGAAGCGCATCAGCGCGTCGTCGATGCGGCCGCCGAAAAACCCGGCGATAGCGCCGAGCGGCACGCCGACCAGCAGCGCCATGATGGTGGAGACCAGGCCGACCAGCAGCGACACCCGCGCCCCGTAGATGATGCCGGCAAAGACGTCTCGCCCCAGCGCGTCGGTGCCGAGCGGCACGGTCGATAGTGTGAATGGCGGCAGAAACGGCCTTTGCACCATCCGCCACGGCGAATTGGGGAAGATCCAGGGCCCGAACACCGCGATCACGATCGCCAGAGTCAGGATAACGAGGCCGATCATACCGCCGGGATTGCGCAGCATCGATTTCCAGAACCGGTTCATGAGGCGAATTCGATGCGTGGATCGACCAGGCGATAGACCAGATCGGTGATCAGGTTGAAGATCAGCACCATCGCCGAGCAGACCACGAACACGCCGAGCAGCAGATTGTAGTCGCGCTGCAGCAGCGCCTCATACATCAGCCGGCCGATTCCCGGCCAGGCGAACACCGTCTCGGTCAGCACGGCGCCGCCGATCAAAGTGCCGGAATGCACGCCGGCCAGCGTCACCACCGGCAGCAGGGCATTGCGCAAGACGTGGCGGCGCTGGATCACGCTATTGCGCAGCCCCTTGGCGCGCGCGGTCTTGACGAAATCCAGCCGCTGCACCTCGAGCATCGAGGCCCGCGTCATGCGCGTATAGGTCGCCATGAAGAACAGGCCGATGGTCATCGCCGGCATGATCAGATGGGCGCCGACATCGAGAACGTGTTCGAGGCCGGTGTAATTGGCGCCGACCGTTTCGTAGCCGAAGCTCGGCAGCCAGCCGAGATAGACCGAAAACAACAGGATCGCCATCAGCGCCACCCAGAACAGCGGCGTGGCGTAAAAGATCAGCGCCGCCACCGTAATCGCGCTATCCGCCCAGCTGCCGGCAAATCGCGCGGCGAGCGTTCCGAACAGAACGCCAAGCGCAAGCGAAATGCCGAACGCCGTCAACGTCAGCAACAGCGTCGCGCCGAGCCGGTCGGCGATCAGCTTGGCCACCGGGACCTGCTGACGAAACGAAAAGCCAAGATCGAGCTGCGCAACGCCCTTGACGTATTTGAACAGCTGTTCCGGCAGCGGCCGGTCCAGCGAGAATTTCTCCCGCAACTGCGCGACGAACAATGGATCGCTGGCGCCGGCCTCACCGGCCATCACCACCGCGGGATCGCCCGGAGCCAGCCGGATCAGAAAGAAATTCAACACGATGATCGCCAGCAGGACGACGACGCCCTTTACAATCCTCTGGGCCACGAATGTCAGCATCAAAGGTCCATCGCAATTACAATTTCCGTTCGCATCGCTTCGTCATCGCGGCAAGTGCTGCGACGAAGCAATCCAGTTTGCGCCGTCGGCCCCGGATTGCCTCGCTGTGCTCGCAATGACGACGCACGCACTGACATCGCCTGTGACTGGCCCGGCCTATTGGTCGATCCAGGCGTCGCGGAAGCCGTCATTGACGCCGATCGCGGTGGTGATCAGATTCTTGATCTTGCAGTTCGTGATGGTCGGAAACTGCAATTCGAGCAACCACGCCACCGGCACGTCCTCGACCAGAATCTTTTGGGCCTTCTCGTAGATTTCCTTGCGCTTGGAATCCGGCGTCGCCACCGCGCCGTCGGCGAACAGCTTGTCGACCTCGGGGTTGGAATAGCCCTCGACATTGTTGAACTGCTGGCCCTTGGCGATCGCGCTCGAAACGTAGTTGCGGCCGACGCCGAGCGCGGGATCGCCATATTGGTACAGATAGGTGAAGGCGATGTCGTAATCCCAATTGCCGATTCGTTCATTCGATCCGGCGACGTCGGTGGCGATCGTCTCGATGTTGAAGCCGACATCGATCAGGTTCTGCTTCACCGCCTCGCCCCAGCGCTGCCAGGTCTCGCCATAGGGCAATGGCTGCAGGCGGATCTTTTCGCCCTTGTAGCCGGCCTCCTTCAACAACGCCTTGGCCTTGGCGGGATCGAACGGATATTTCTTGACGTCGTCGGTGTAGAATTTGATCGTCGACGCCGACGGACCGGTGGCCACCTTGCCGAGCCCGTTCCAGATCACATCCTTGGCGAAGTTGCGGTCGATCGCATACATGATGGCCTGCCGAACCAGCTTGTTCGAGGTCGGGCCGGATCGATTATTGAGCCATAGCCACGCCAGCGGGCTGAAGAACTCCCAGCCATCACCGGTGACGCAGGTATTGGGCAATTTGCTCAGCCTGGGAACGTCGAAATTCTCCACCGAACCGCCGGGAAGCACGTCGACCTTATGGGTTTCGTAAGCCACCGAACGCGCCGCCGCATCGGGAATCACCTGCCAATAGATCTCGTCGATATAGGGCTTGCCCTTTTCGTGATAGTTCGGATTTTTCACCAGGCGGATGAACGAGCCCTTCTGCCATTCCTTGAACATGAACGGGCCGGTGCCGATCGGCTTATTGTTGGCGGGATTGGTCTTGTAGTCGGTGCCTTCGTAAATGTGCTTCGGGATCATCGGCATCGAGCCGACCTCGAAGATGCCGAGGAACGGGCCAAACGGCTCCTTGAGGGTGAATACCACGGTCAGATCGTCGGGCGCCTCGATCTTTTCGACCTTGCTGAGATTGTTGCGGGCGCGCGCATGGGTCTGCTTCAGCATCTCGGTCGAGAACAGCACGTCGGCCGAAGTGAAGGGCTTGCCGTCATGCCAGGTCACGCCCGGTTTGAGCTTGAACGTGTAGACCTTTGAATCAGGGCTGACGGTCCAGCTTTCGGCTAGGCCCGGCAGCGGGTTGAGCTTCTTGTCGTAACGCAGCAGACCTTCGTAGATATTTCCCGACACCATCTGGGTCGGGCCATTCTGGACCAGCGCCAGCATCAAGCCGGGCGGCTCGGGCTGAATCACCGCGTTGATGGTGCCGCCGAGTTTCGGGGTCTGCGCGTTGACCATGGTGACGGCGCAGCAGCTCAGCATCAGACCCAAGGCAATTTGCTTCAGCATGTCGTGTCTCTCCCCCCGCGCCTGACGACGCGTTACCCATGATGACGTAGTAAATTTAGCGGACGAAGTCCGGGTCGGTGCGTTCCAGCATGCGCTTGAACGCCGCCCATTCGCTATCCGGCTGGCCTTCGATTTCGATCTTGGCGTAGCCGCGCTCATATTGGCCGGCGGTGTGCTGCGCCACCGCCAACGACGGCCGCACGATCTCGACGCCGGAAGATTGCAACGCCAGCTGGGCGCGGCAGGATCGCTCCATATTATGCATCAGCTTGAAGGCTTCGCCGACCGAACGGCCGCATGTCAGCAATCCGTGGTTGCGCAGGATCAGCACGAATTTCTCGCCAAGATCGGCGACCAACCGCTCACGCTCGGACAGATCGAGCGCAATGCCCTCGAAATCATGATAGGCGATGCGGTCGGTGAACTGCATTGACCATTGATTGAGCGGCTGCAGCCCATCTTTCTGGCACGCCACCGCGACACCGGCGACGGTGTGGGTGTGCAACACGCAGAACACATCATGACGCGCGGCATGAACCGCACTGTGAATAGTGAACCCGGCAGGATTGATGCCGAGACCGAGCGGATCGTCGATCACCTTGCCGTCGACATCGACGGTGACCAGATTAGAGGCAGTTACTTCCTCGAACCGCATCCCGTAAGGGTTGATCAGGAAGCGATCGTCCCGCCCCGGAAGCCGCACCGAGATGTGCGTATAGATGCTGTCGTCGAGGCCTAATCGGTGAATCAGTCGATAGGCCGCAGCCAGATCGACCCGTGCTTGCTGCACTTCATCATGTGACGACGTAACGCTTGCATGGACATTCAAGAGCATGTTTCCCGTTTCGATATCACCAGCAAACACAGTCGCGCGAAGTGTTACAAGACTAAACTGTCGACAATCGACGCTTAAATCTTGTACAGCTGGATCGAACAGGTCCCCGCATGCGCCTCATTACTCCTCCCGTCGGACTCACTGCGCTGACTGATACCGACCTTGTCGGTCAGGTCGCACGCATCCTGACTCAGGCGATTGTTCAGGGACATTTGCAGCCCGGCGCCAAGGTGGTGGAGGCTGCGATCGCCCGCGAACTCGGCATCAGCCGGGCGCCGGTGCGCGAGGCGGCGCGGCTGCTGGAGCGCCAGGGACTGATGGTCGCGCATCCGCGCCGCGGCTTCTTCGTGCGCAAACTCGAAGCCACCGACATCGACGAAATCTACGATCTGCGGATCTGTGTCGAGTGCCACGCCGGCGTGCTGGCGGCGAAAAACCTGACGCCGCGCTCGCGCGACGCGCTGCGGCGCCAGATCGACGTGCTGCACGAGACCGCGAGCCTCGATGACCCCGCGCGGCAAGTCGAAGAGGACTACAAGTTTCATCGCATGATCTGCGAGATCGCCGGCAGCGCGCGCCTGCTGCGGTTGTTCGACGACCTCGCCTCCGAATTGCGCATGGTGATCGGCCTGATCGGCCGACTCTATGACGATCCGCGCCGCATCGCCGAGACCCATGAGGCGATCCTGGAGGCGCTCGAAGGCGGCCATCCCGACATCATCGAGGCGCGTCTCGATTATCACATCGGCGCGGCGTGGCGTGAAGTCGCCAGGCTGGTGCGCGACATTCCCTCATCAACCAAAGGAGCCGCGACGTGAAGGCCGTCTATTCCGACAAGCACCGCAGCCATGATCCGCAATTCTTTCTGGTCCGCGGCCAGGTCAAGCGCACCACCGAACAGCCCGAGCGCGCCGATCGGCTGCTCAAGGGATTGCACGATGGCCGCCATACGCTGGTCGACGCTCACGAATTCGGACAAGGCCCGCGGACGCGGGTGCATTCGCCGGAATATCTGCGCTTTCTCGAAGACGCCTGGAGCGAGTGGACGAAGCTGCCGGATTACGGCGCGGAGATGATCGCCAATGTGCATCCGGTGCGCAATGCCGCGACCTATCCCAGCCACATTACCGGCAAGCTCGGCTGGCACACCATGGATACGGCGGCGCCGATCGGCCCCGGCACCTGGGCTGGCGCCTGCGCGGCAACCGATGTCGCCACCACCGCCGCCCAGATGGTGCTGGACGGCGAGGACGCGGTCTATGCGCTGTGCCGCCCGCCCGGCCACCACGCCTATCGCGACATCGCCAGCGGCTTCTGCTTCATGAACAATTCGGCGATCGCCGCGGCCCATCTGCGCCAGACCCACGAGCGCGTCGCCATCCTCGACGTCGACGTGCATCACGGCAATGGCACCCAGGGCATCTTCTATGCGCGGCCCGACGTGCTGACGGTGTCGATCCACGCCGATCCCACC
The DNA here is from genome assembly GCF_033001325.1 of Rhodopseudomonas sp. BAL398. Taxonomy (NCBI): domain Bacteria; kingdom Pseudomonadati; phylum Pseudomonadota; class Alphaproteobacteria; order Hyphomicrobiales; family Nitrobacteraceae; genus Rhodopseudomonas; species Rhodopseudomonas sp. BAL398. Next base: position 5,218,348 of record NZ_CP133111.1, on the reverse strand, counting down.
AGCTACTATCCCTTCGTTTGGGGCTACGCCCATGAACGCGGCGAAGGCAACGGGCTCGGCGCCAACCTCAATATTCCGTTGCCGATCGGCACCGGCGATGACGGCTACATCGAAGCCATGACGATCGCGGCCCGCACCATCGCGGCCTTCGCCCCCACCGCCTTGGTGGTGGCGCTCGGCCTCGACGCTTCCGAGCATGATCCGCTCGCAGCATTGAAGGTCACCACCGCCGGCTTCGGCCGGATCGGCGAGGCGCTCGCGCGATTGGGCCTGCCCACCGTCCTGGTCCAGGAAGGCGGCTATCTGTCCGATTCTCTTGGCGCCAATCTCACCGCGACGCTCAAAGGCTTCGAAGCCGCGCGCTGACTGCAACACCTCCCCACAACAACAAAGGCTGTCTGCCAATGACGCTGGATTCCAAACTGCGCGACCAGATTATCTCCGCGGTGGAGCAGGGCTTCGACGCCCAGGTCAAATTCACCCAGGAGATGGTGCGCCACGTCTCCACCCGCGGCAATGAACACACCATGCAGGACTACATGTTCCGCGCCATGAAGGAGCGCGGCTACACCATGGAGCGGTTCGAGATGGACCGCGAGGCGCTGGCGCGCCACCCCGGCAGCGGCGCCTTCGACGAATTGCATTCGCGGGCGCCGATCGTGGTCGGCATCCATCGCCCGCGCGAGGAGAAGGGCCGCTCGCTGATCATGCAGGGCCATGTCGACGTGGTGCCGGAAGGCGCCGCCGACATGTGGGCGACGCCGCCTTTTGAGCCGGTGATCGACGGCGACTGGATGCAGGGCCGCGGCGCGGCCGACATGAAGGCCGGCGCCGCTTCCAACATCTTCGCGCTCGATGCGCTCAAGCGCCTCGGCCTGCAGCCGGCGGCCACGGTCTATCTGCAATCCGTGGTCGAGGAGGAATCCACCGGCGACGGCGCACTGATGACGCATCTGCGCGGCTACAAGGCCGACGCCGCGCTGGTGTCGGAGCCCTCGCATGAAACGCTGACCCGCGCCAATATCGGGGTGATCTGGTTTCAGCTCGAAGTGCGCGGCGTGCCGGTGCATGTCCAGCGCATGGGCACCGGCGCCAACGCCATCGACGCCGCCTATCGGGTGATCGGCGAATTGCGCCGAATGGAGATGGAGTGGAACAAGAAGAAGGACGGCCTCGAATATTTCAAGGACATCGACAAGCCGATTAACCTCAATGTCGGCAAGATCGCCGGCGGCGACTGGGCGTCGTCGGTGCCGAGCTGGTGCAAGGTTGACTGCCGGATCTCGATCCTGCCCGGCACCAGCGCCGAACAAGCCAAGAAGGAGATCGTCGAGCGCGTCGCCGCCTTCACCCGCGACGATGCCTTTCTTTCCAACATGCCGCCGACCGTCACCTTCAACGGGTTTCAGGCCGAGGGCTATGTGCTGAAGCCCGGCTCCGACGCCGAGGCCGTGCTCGGCCGCGCCCATCAGGCGGTGTTCGGCCGCAAGCTGGAGACCGTGACCTCGCTGGCCTATCTCGACAGCCGCGTCTATGTGCTGTTCGACGATATCCCGGCGTTGAATTACGGCGCGATCTCGCGCGGCGTCCACGGCGTCGACGAGGGCGTCAATCTGCCGTCGCTGAAGAAGACCACCACCGCGATGGCGCTGTTCATCGCCGAATGGTGCGGGCTGGAACAGATCGCGGGTTAGACCTGCACCGCCCCATCCGCGTCGTGATGGCCGGGGTCGTCCCGGCATCCACGCCTGGGCGCTCACTTGAAGGGATCAATCGAATCAAGCCTTCGAGGTCGTCATTGCGAGGAGCGAAGCGACGAAGCAATCCAGTCTGTGTGTGGCGCTCCTGGATTGCTTCGCGCTCGGACGGCGCGATGCGCCGTCCTCGGCTCGCAATGACGGAATCAAACTTGATCTTATTGGTTTCTCGTTCATTCAGAATCTGAGGTGCAGCACTGCTTTCAAACGGTGGAAGCTCGGCACAAGGCCGGGCGAGACGAACGAGAGGACAACACTCTTGGGATGGTCGGCGCGCGCAGCCAGGCCGCGCGCGCCCGTCGTTTCTATTGCACGCCGATCGTGGTCAGGTCCTGGAACCAGTGCTGGGCCTGCACGAAGCTCGTCACTTTCGGCGACAGCGCGTGCGGGTTGGTGTCGTGCACCACCCAGACCATCGGCGCGTCGTCGACGATCAGGCCATGGGCCTGGGCCAGCAATTCGTCCTGCTTGGCCGGATCGAAATTCTGCTTGGCCTCGTCGATCAGCGCATCGACCTTCGGGTTCTTGTAATAACCCCAATTGACGCCGACCGGTGCCACCTGACGGGAATCGAAGAAGCGGACGATGGCATAGAGCGGGTCGGAGGTGACGTAGGCGACGTTGTTGGCGGTGATGCCCTTCATGCTGTCATCGGCCGCGCCTTTGCGCCACGCGGTGTACAGCACTTCGAGCTCGACCACCTTGAAGTCGACGTCGATGCCGATTTCCTTGAAGCTCTGCTGCAGGAATTCGTTCATCGGCAGCGACAACATCTGGCCGGTGCCGCCATTGGCGATAATGAAGGTGGTCTTCAACGGCTTCTCAGGCGAATAGCCGGCTTCCTTCACCAGCCGCTTGGCTTCGGCAAGATCATATTTGATCTTGAAGGTCGGCTTGCCGAACCAGGGGCTGGTCGGATCGACCTGGCCGGTGGCGGGCTTCGCCAGGCCGTTCATCAGCCCGACAATGGCGTCGCGATCGATCGCCAGATTGAGCGCCTTGCGCAGACGCACATCGGTCCAGGGCGAGCCCGGCAGCATGCTGAGATGATAATTCCAGACATGCGGGGTGACGTTGTCGACGATCCGCATCCCGGCGGCCTTCAGCTGGGGGACAGCGTCGGGCGCCGGGGTCTCGATCAGATCGACCTGGCCCGCCAGCAAGGCGTTGGTGCGGGTGAGCGCTTCCGGCATCGGCACCAGAACCAGTTTGTCGACCTTGGGAATCCGCGCCTTGTCCCAATAATCGGCGTTCTTGCTGAGTTCGGCGAGTTCGCGCGGCACCAGCTTAGTGAGTTTGAACGGCCCGGTCCCGGACGGGTTCATCGCGAACTTGTCCCAATCCTTGCCGACCTTGTCATACTGCGCCGGGCTGGAGACCAGGAACCAGAGCATCTGATAGGGGAAGAAGGAGTCGACGGTCTTGGTGGTGATCTCGACCGTGGAATCGTCGATCTTGGCGTAACTCTTCACCGAGGGCAGCCGGGTCTTGACCTGGGCGCTTTGCCGCTTGTCGAATTGCGGCGCCTTTTCGTTGAGCACCTTGTCGAGATTCCAGATCACCGCATCGGCATTGAAGTCGCTGCCATCGTGGAATTTGACGCCCTGGCGCAGGGTGAACCGCCATTTGGTCTTGTCGGCGGGATCGACCTTCCACGACGTCGCCAGACCCGGCACCAGCTTACCGGGCCGGTCGGCGACATTCATCTCCCAGGCGACCAATGGATCGTAAATCGTATAGCCGGTGAATTGATAGGCACCGGCGCCGCGATCGGGCTGCCCGGTGGTCAGCGGGATGTCCGCCATTGATATGCCATAGCGCACCACCGACTCGGCCCGCGCCGGCAGCGCTGCTCCCAAAAGGGCGGCAACAGCCGCAATTGTAATCGTTTTAAGCACGCGCATGAACCCGAGGTCTCCATTGGTGGGATATTGAATAACCAATGCAAAGCCAGTGCCACCCGGGGCACCTCGTACAAAGCCACTGCGATTGCATACAAAATGCGGGCGATCCGCCGGTAATCGGCCGATTCGGCCCCGCTGGCACGACCGTTGCATAAGTTTTAGTCATCGAAGTTCGAGAGGAATGGACACGATGCGTATGATGAGACCTGCAATCCGGACGACCACAGCGCTCTGGATGTTGACGATGGCAAGCGCAGTCGCCTTGCCGCAATTCGCCAGCGCCGAGAGCGTGTTGCGGATCGGCATGACGGCCGCGGATATTCCGCGCACCTTGGGTCAGCCGGACCAGGGCTTCGAAGGCAATCGCTTCACCGGGCTCACAATGTATGACGGCCTGACGATGTGGGACCTGTCATCGGCGACCAAGGCGAGCGTCGTCATTCCCGGCCTTGCGACCGAATGGAAGGTCGACGATTCCGACAAGACCAAATGGGTCTTCAAGCTGCGCCCCGGCGTGACGTTTCACGACGGCTCGAAGTTCAATGCCGACGCCGTGGTCTGGAACGTCGACAAGGTGCTGAACAAGGACGCGCCGCAATACGATCCGAGCCAGGTCGGCGTCACCGCATCGCGGATGCCGACGCTGGTCTCGGCCAAGAAGATCGACGACATGACCGTCGAACTGACCACCAAGGAGCCCGACAGCTTCCTTCCGATCAATCTGACCAATCTGTTCATCGCCAGCCCGACCAAATGGCAGGCGCTGTACGACAAGGCCGATGGCGCCGACGCCAAGGCGAAATCGCAAGCCGCCTGGACCGCCTTCTCCAAGGATGCGTCCGGCACCGGCCCGTGGAAAATGTCGAAATTCATGCCGCGCGAGCGGCTCGAACTGGTGAAGAACGACAAATATTGGGATAAGGCCCGGGTGCCGCATGTCGACCGCATGGTGCTGCTGCCGATGCCCGAAGCCAGCGCCCGCACCGCCGCGCTGTTGTCCGGACAGGTCGACTGGGTCGAAGCGCCGGCGCCCGACGCCGTCAAGGAGATCGAAGCCCGCGGCTTCAAGATCGAGAAGAACGAACAGCCGCATGTCTGGCCGTGGCAGTTTTCCCGGATCGAAGGATCGCCGTGGAACGACATCCGGGTCCGTAAGGCCGCCAATCTGTGCATCGATCGCGACGGCCTGCGCGACGGTTTGCTGGCGGGATTGATGGTGCCGGCGACCGGCACCTTCGAGCCCGGCCATCCGTGGCGCGGACATCCGACGTTCCAGATCAAATACGATCTGCCGGCGGCGCAGAAGCTGATGAAGGAAGCCGGCTACGGCCCCGACAAGAAGCTCAGCGTCAAGGTGCAGACCTCGGCCTCGGGATCCGGCCAGATGCTGCCACTGCCGATGAACGAGTATCTGCAGCAGGCGCTGGCGGAGTGCTATTTCGACGTCAAGCTCGACGTCATCGAGTGGAATACGCTGTTCACCAATTGGCGCCGCGGCGCCAAGGACCCCTCCGCCAACGGCGCCAACGCCACCAACGTCACCTATGCGGCGATGGACCCGTTCTTCGCGCTGGTCCGCTTCCTGCAGTCCTCGATGGCGCCGCCGGTGTCGAACAATTGGGGTTACATCAACAACCCCAAATTCGACGAGTTGGTGAAGAAGGCCCGCACCAGCTTCAACGACAAGGAGCGTGACGCCGCGCTCGCCGAACTGAACGCAGCCTCGATCGACGACGCGGCCTTCCTCTATGTCGCCCACGACGTCGGACCGCGCGCGCTGAGCCCGAAGGTCAAAGGCTTCGTGCAGCCGAAAAGCTGGTTCGTCGACTTCTCCCCGGTGTCGATGGCGCCGTAGTCGGACCACAACCTCGGCCGCCGGTCGGTGGCCGAGGTTAAGCTACCACCTCTCCGCGTCATGGCCGGGCTTGACCCGGCCATCCACGGCAACGGGCACGGCGTCGCTTGGCTCCGTGGATGCCCGGGTCAAGCCCGGGCATGACGAACGAGAGATTGCCGGTCGAGCAAATTCAGTTTGGGCACACGCGCCCACCTTCAAGTCGCGCTACTCAGCAAAGGCCTCACGTGTTCATCTATATCGCCCGCCGCATCGTCTATGTGATCCCGATCGTGCTCAGCGTGGCACTGGTCTGCTTCATGCTGGTCCACATCACGCCCGGCGATCCGCTGGTCGCCATTCTGCCGGCCGACGCCTCGCAGGAACTCGCCGCCCAGCTGCGCGCCGCCTATGGTTTCGACCGGCCGCTGCCGGTGCAGTTCTGGCTGTGGCTGTGGAAGGCGATGCATGGCGATCTCGGCAACTCGATCGCCACCGGGCGGCCGGTGCTGACTGAAGTCATGCGCGCCGTCGGCAACACCGTCACGCTGGCGATCGCCGCCTCGATCATCGGCTTTTCCCTTGGCCTGATGTTCGGCCTGCTGTCCGGCTATTTCCGCGACAGCTGGATCGACAAGGTGTCGACCTCGATCGCGATCGCCGGCGTCTCGGTGCCGCATTACTGGCTCGGCATGGTGCTGGTCATCATCTTCTCGGTGGAATTGAACTGGTTGCCCGCCGTCGGCGCCGGTCCCGGTGGCTCCGGACAATGGGGCTGGGACTGGCAGCACATCAAATATCTGGTGCTGCCGGCGATCACCACCTCGGTGATTCCGATGGGTATCGTCACCCGCACGGTGCGGGCGCTGACCGGCGATATCCTGTCGCAGGATTTCGTCGAGGCGTTGCGCGCCAAGGGGCTGCGCGAGACCTACGTGTTTCGCCACGTCATCAAGAACGCCGCGCCGACCGCGATGGCGGTGATGGGGCTGCAACTGGGCTACATGCTCGGCGGCTCAATCCTGATCGAGACGGTGTTTTCCTGGCCGGGTAGCGGCTTGTTGCTGAACTCCGCGATTTTCCAGCGCGACCTGCCGCTGTTGCAGGGCACCATCCTGGTGCTGGCGCTGTTCTTCGTGTTCCTCAATTTGGTGGTCGACATCGCGCAAGCCTCGATCGATCCGCGCATCAAGCGGGCTTAAAGCATGTTGGATCTTCGCCCATGACCGCAATCACCGACTCCGCACTGCAAGCCGCCCCCGCCGGGCCCGCCCGCGGCTATTGGGCCACCGTCGGCCGCAGGCTATCGCGCGACAAGATCAGCATCGCCTGCGCGGTGGTGTTGCTGGCGATCTTCCTGTCGGCGCTGCTGGCGCCGTGGCTCGGCCTCGCCGATCCCTATCACGGCTCGATGATCCGCCGGCTGAAACCAATCGGCACGCCGAACTACCCGCTCGGCAGCGACGAACTCGGCCGCGACATGCTGGCGCGACTGATCTATGGCGGCCGACTGTCGCTGTTGATCGGCATCCTGCCGGTGATCCTCGCCTTCACCATCGGCACCTCGCTCGGCCTGATCGCCGGCTATGTCGGCGGCAAGGTCAACACTGCGATCATGCGCACCATCGACGTGTTCTACGCCTTTCCCTCGGTGCTGCTGGCGATCGCGATTTCCGGCGCGCTCGGCGCCGGCATCACCAATACGATCGTGTCGCTGACCGTGGTGTTCATGCCGCAGATCACCCGCGTCGCCGAAAGCGTCACCACGGGCGTGCGCAACATGGATTTCGTCGAGGCCGCGCGAGCGTCGGGCGCCGGCGCCTTCACCATCATGCGGGTGCACATGCTGGGCAACGTGCTGGGGCCGATCTTCGTCTACGCCACCGGGTTGATCTCGGTGTCGATGATCCTCGCCGCCGGCCTGTCCTTTCTCGGGCTCGGCACCAAGCCGCCGGAGCCCGAATGGGGCTTGATGCTCAACACGCTGCGCACCGCGATCTACGTCAATCCCTGGGTGGCGGCGCTGCCCGGCGCGATGATCTTCGCGGTGTCGATCTGCTTCAATCTGCTCAGCGACGGCATGCGCAGCGCCATGGATATCAGGAATTGACGATGAGCGAGATTCTCGAACCCATCGACCGTTTGGAGCCGATCCAGGACATCGGCGGCGTCGCCGAGGCGATGCTCAAGGTCAGCGGCCTGACCAAGCATTTCCCGGTGCGCGGCGGGCTGTTCGCCGCCGCCAAGACAGTCCGCGCAGTCGACGACGTCAGCTTCTCGATCGCCAAGGGCGAGACCGTCGGCATTGTCGGCGAGTCCGGCTGCGGCAAGTCGACCACCGCGCGGCTGTTGATGCATCTGATGCCGCGCAATGCCGGCGAGATCATCTTCGACGGCCGCCAGGTCGGCCGCGAGCTCAGTCTGCGGGAATTGCGCCGCGGCATGCAGATGGTGTTTCAGGACAGCTACGCCTCGCTGAACCCGCGCCTCACCATCGAGGAATCGATCGCGTTCGGCCCCAAGGTGCACGGCATGGCCGATTCCGCCGCGCGCCAGCTGGCGCGCGAGCTGCTCGGCAAGGTCGGCCTGCGTCCGGAAAATTTCGCCGCGCGCTATCCGCACGAGATTTCCGGCGGCCAGCGTCAGCGCGTCAACATCGCGCGTGCCCTGGCGCTGTCACCGCGGCTGGTCATTCTCGACGAGGCGGTGTCGGCGCTCGACAAATCGGTCGAGGCGCAGGTGCTCAATCTGCTGGTCGATCTCAAGCGCGAATTCGGCCTGACCTATCTGTTCATCAGCCATGACCTCAATGTGGTACGCTACATTTCCGACCGCGTGCTGGTGATGTATCTCGGCGAAGTCGTCGAGCTCGGCCCGGTCGACAGCGTCTGGGATCATCCGGCGCATCCCTATACACAGGCGCTGCTGGCGGCGATGCCGTCGTCGGACCCGGACAAACGCACCGAAGTGCCGCCGATCTCCGGCGATCCGCCGAATCCGATCGACCCGCCGGCCGGTTGCAGGTTTCACACCCGCTGCCCCTTCGCCGAGCCGATGTGCGGCGGCGCCACGCCAAAACTCACCGAGCTCGACGGCCTCGGCCATCAGGCCGCCTGCTATATGGCGATCCCGAATTCGGGCCACAGCCGCGCGCCAGCCACGGACAATCTTCAACGCAAGGCGCAGACGCTGTCATGAGCAATCTGGTCGAGGTCAACAATCTCAACATCCGCTTCACCGGCGAGCGCACGGTCCATGCGGTGAACGATCTCAGCTTCACGCTCGCCGAGGGCGAGGTGCTGGGTCTGCTGGGCGAATCCGGTTCCGGCAAGAGCGTGACGCTGCGGGCGCTGATGCGCTTGCTGCCAAGGAAGCGCACGCAGATCTCCGGCTCGGTGCAGGTCATGGGCCGCGACGTGCTGGCGCTCGGCGACGAGGATCTGTCAACGTTTCGCGGCCAGACCGTCTCGATGATCTTTCAGGAGCCGGCGCTGGCGCTGGATCCGGTCTACACCATCGGCCAGCAAATCGCCGAAACCGTGATGCGCCACGAAGGCAAGAGCCAGCAGGACGCCACCGCGCGGGCGCTGGAGATGCTGGAAGTGGTGCGGATTCCCTCCGCCAAGCGACGGCTCGACGCCTATCCGCATGAGATGAGCGGCGGCATGCGGCAGCGCGCGATGATCGCGCTGGCACTGGCCTGCAAGCCGAAGATCCTGCTGGCCGACGAGCCGACCACCGCGCTGGACGCCACCGTGCAGATCCAGATCCTGCTGCTGCTGCGCGAATTGCAGCGCGAATTCGGCATGTCGGTGATCTTCGTGACCCACGACATCGGCGTCGCAATCGAGATCTGCGACCGCGTCGCGGTGATGTATGCCGGGCAGATCATCGAACAGGGCACCTTGCGCGAGATCGTGCGCACGCCGCTGCATCCTTATGCCCAGGGCCTGCTCGCCTCCACGGTGCACGGCGCCAAGCGCGGCGCCAGACTGGAGACGATCCCCGGCACCCCGCCGTCGCTCGACAAGGCGCCGACCGCCTGCTCCTTCGCGCCGCGCTGCGCTCATACCCAGCCGCGTTGCACCGCGGCGCTGCCGCCCGACATCGTGGTCGGCCCCAACCGCACCGCGCGCTGCGTGTTGGTGGATCCCGAAACAGCCGATGCCTGATTCAATCGTCGCCGTCTGCGCGAATATCGGGCGAGACGTCCGATAACGCCGGCTCAGTGAATACCGACGCCGACCAGGCGATCGACCAGCGCGCGGTCGGATCGCAATGCGTCCGGCGCGCCCGACCAGCTGGTGCGGCCCCGCTCCATCACGATGACCGCGTTGGCGAAATCCAGCGCGCGCTCGATCTGCTGCTCGACCAGCACGATGGTCACCTCGCGGCTGCCCGCGAGCGTCGTCAACTGCGCCATCAGCTCGTCGCAGATCACCGGCGCCAGGCCTTCGAGCGGTTCGTCGAGCAACAGAATCTGCGGCTTGCCGAGCAGCGTGCGGGCCATCGAGAGCATCTGCTGCTCGCCGCCGGACAATTGCATGCCGTAATTGCCGCGGCGCTCGCGCAGCCGCGGAAACATCGCATAGGCCTCGTCCAGCGCCGAGGCCGGCCGCCCCTTCAGTCCGGTGCGCAGATTTTCCTCGACCGTGAGGGAGGCGAAAATGTCGCGGGTCTGCGGCACATAGCCGATGCCAAGGTCGACGCGGGCCGAGGTGCGGCGGCCGGCCACGTCCTCGTCGCCGATCCTGATCTGGCCGGCATGGCGCGTCGTCAGCCCCATCAGCGTCGCCAGCAGCGTGGTCTTGCCCATGCCGTTGCGCCCGAGCACGGCGAGGCGATCGCCCGCCTTCACCGCAAAGGACACCTCCTCGATGATGCGGGTCGGGCCATAGCCTGCGCACAGGCCGTGGATTTCAAGTGACGCGGCGGGCATCGGCATAGCTCCCGAGATAGGCGCGGCGGACCTCGTGGTCGGCGGTGACCTGCTGCGGCGATCCTTCGAAGATCAGCCGACCGGCCGCCAGCACCAGCACCCGGCTGGCGAATTTGAACACCAGGTCCATGTCGTGCTCGATCATCAGCACCGCGATGTCCCCGGGCAACTGGTTGATGGCGTCGAGGATCTTCGGTGCCTCGTCATGGGGCACGCCGGCCGCTGGCTCGTCGAGCAGCAGCACCTTCGGCCGCAGCGCAATGCCGATCGCCAGCTCGATCAGCCGTTGCTGGCCATAAGCCAGTTCCGAGACCGGGCGATAGGCCAGCCGATCGAGGCCGAGGCGGGCGAGAATCCCGCTCCATTCGGCGCGCACATCGGGCCGCTCCGTCGCACGCGTAAAGAATCTCCTGGTGATGCCGCGACGCTGCATGATCGCCAGCGCGACATTGTCGGCGACGGTCAGGCTCTGGAATAAGCGCGTGGTCTGGAACGTGCGCACCAGGCCGCGCTGCACCCGATCGGGAATGCTGGCGCCGGTGATATCGTCGCCGCTCATCAGAAACTGGCCCGCGCTTGGCGCCAGGTCGCCGGTCATCAGATTGACCAAAGTGGTCTTGCCGGCGCCGTTCGGCCCGATCAGCGCGACGCGGTCGCCGCCCCGCAGCGCGAAGCTGACATTGTCGGTGACCCGCAAGCCGCCGAAGGCGCGCGAGATGCCGCGGGCTTCGAGCAGCGCCGTCATGATGCCTTGCCTTTGCGCGCCAGGCGCCGGGCCAGATTCAGCACCGGCTCGATCAAGCCCTTCGGCGCGAACACCACGATCAGGATCAGCAACAACCCCACCAGCGTCATCCAGTGGAACGGATTGGCGGCCGCCACGATATGCTCGAAGATCTGGAACAACACCGCGCCGGCCAGCGCACCCCACAAATGCCCGGCACCGCCGAGCACCAGCATCACCAGCACCTCGGCGGAGCGCTCGAAGCTGACGCTGTCGAGCCCGACCACGCCGGTACTCATCGCTGTCAACGCGCCGCCGACGCCGGCCACCGCGCCGGACACCCCATACATGATGACAAGCCGCGGATAGACCATAACGCCGATCATCTTGGCGCGCAGGTCATCGTCCTTGATGCCGCGGCATAGCAGTCCGAATGGGGAGCGCACGAAACGCATCAGCGCCACGAACACCACGACGAGGATCGCCAGCGAGAACAGATAGGCAGTGCGGCTGTACATGTCGAAATGGTAGATGCCGAACACCTTGCCAGCCTCGATGCTGGCCAGGCCATCGCTGCCGCCGGTGAGAAAATGCAGTTTGTTGGCCAGCGCCGCAACCAATTGCCCGACCGCGATCGACAGCACTAATTGCGGCAGCCCGCGAAACCGCGCGATCAGCGCGCCGGAGATCAGCCCCATCAACGCGCCGGCGACGATGCCGATGCCGAGCAGCGCCAGCGGATCGGTGATGCCGCGCACGCAGGCAATTCCGGCCGCATAGGCCGCGACGCCAAAGGTCGCGGCATGGCCCAGCGTGGCGATGCCGCAATAGCCGGTGACCAGGTCCAGCGACAACACCAGGAAGGAGATGCCGATCAGCCGCGTCAGGAACGCCAGATCGTCCGGAAACAGCACATAACCCGCCGCGCCGAGGGCGATGATGACCAGCGCACTGATCGCCTCATGAACCAATGGAATGCTCCGCCTGCGCGGCAGGTGATCGATCGCAAGGTCGGTCATGCGTGCTTCCTGCCGAACAGACCGTGCGGGAACAGAAACACGATGACGATCACGGTGAGATAGAAGAAGAACTCGCCATATTGCGGCGCCAGATATTTGCCGGTGGTGTCGGCGAGGCCGAGCAGCAGCGACGCCGACAGCGCGCCGGTGATGGAGCCCGCGCCACCGACCGAGACCACGACCAGAAATGTCACCATATAGCGCAGCGCGTAAAACGGCTCGATCGGTAGGATCTCGGCGCCGACCACGCCGCCGAACGCGCCCAGCCCGATCGCCAGCGCGAAAGTGGCCGCATAGATGATTTCGGTGCGGATGCCGAGCGCATCGGCCATGTCGCTATGATCCACTGACGCCCGCAGCTTGATGCCGAATCCGGTCTTCTCGATCAGCAGCCACAGCGCCAGCGCGGTGACCACGCCGCAAGCGATCACGAACAGCCGATGGGTCGGCAGCGAGCGGAAGCCGATGTCGAGCGGGCCGCTCAGCAGCGCCGGCAGCGGGATCGTCTTCAGCGACGGCCCGAAAGTGAAATTGACCACGCCGATGATGAAGAAGGTGATGCCGATCGTCATCAGCACCTGGATCAGCGGATCGGATTTACGATAGATCCGGCGATACAGCAGCAGCTCGAACGGGATCGACACGATGATGGTGCCGATCACCGCGATCAGGATCGCCACGCTGTAATGGACATGCAAATCGCGGATCGCATAGGAGGCGAGATAGCCACCGATCATCGCGAACGCCCCATGCGCCAGATTCACCACGCGCATCAGCCCCATCATGATCGACAGGCCGATCGAGATGATGAACAGCACCATGCCATAGGCCAGGGCGTCGATCGCGATGCTGAGTGCTGTGCGCATGCGGCAACCCTACGCCAAAGCCGTGGCGGCGCGCCACTGCGACGACAACGAGTCATGGACCACCTCGCCGCGGGTCATCGTCAACAACACGCTTGTTTGCCGCAGCGATGCCGCGTCCGCTGCGAAGGGATCGCGGTCGAGCGCGATCAGGTCGGCCGCCATGCCGGGCGCCAGCGTGCCGCGCCAGCCGTTCTGCTTCATCGCGAAGGCGCCGCCCGCGGTGTAGCTATGGATCGCCTCGCGCACCGTGATCGCCTCACCGGCGCCGATCGCCGCACCGTTGTCGCAGGCGCGGCCGACCGCATCGGCGATGCCGTCCCAAGGCGACCAGGCGCCGGTCGGCGCGTCCGAGGTCGCCACATAGGCAACGCCGGCATCGATCACCGAGCGTCCCGGATAGCAGCGCTCGGCCCGCGGGCCGAATGCGCCGGCGATCGAGCGCCGCATCCTGGTCAGGAAACTCGGCTGCATCACCACCAGCGCGCCGAGCCGGCGCATCCGCGCCAGACCGTCGGCGGGCGGCACGAAGTAATGTTCGATCCGATGCCGGGCATCGTCGCGGGGCGTGGCGGCCTGCGCCGCCTCATAGGCGGCGATGACGCAATCGCTGGCGCGGTCGCCAACGCTGTGGACCGCGATCTGCCAGCCCGCCGCATGGGCCTCGCCGATTACCCGCGTCAGTTCCGCCTCGTCGCGCATGAAGAAGCCACGGCTCGGCGTATCGAAGTAATCCTCGCTGACCGCAGCGGTGCGCGCGCCGACGATGCCGTCGGCGAAATATTTGAGCGTCATCGATTGCCAGTCCGCGTGCGGCGTCGGCGTCAACCCGCGCGCGGCGGCCTCGGCTGGATCGAGCTGATGCATGAAACCGAGCCGCAACGGCAGCCTGTCGCCGCGGCGCAACTCTTGCCAGATCGCGAATTCGGCATCGAAGCCGATGGTGAAGCCGACCGCCGCCTCCACCGCCGCCACCATGCCGAACCGCACGCTATCAGCGATGGTCAGCCGCAGCGCCGCGACCAAATCGGAACGATCCAGAGGCGGCGCAGCGCGAAACAGCAGTTCGGCGGCGCTTTCCTTGGCGCAGCCGTCGAGCGCGCCGCCAGCGTCTCGGCCGAAATTGCCGCCCTCTGGATCGGCGATCGAATCGTCGATGCCGAGCAGGCGCAGCGCCGCGCTGTTGACGACCGCGACATGGCCGCAGAAGCGGCGCACCAGCACCGGATGATCCGGCAGCGCGGCATCAAGCTCATGCCGCGTCGGCAGCCGGCGTTCGGCCAGGCCATTTTCATCAAGTCCGGCCGCGTAGACCCACTTGCCCGCCGGGATCGACTGCGCGCGGACGGCAAGCCGCTGCAGCACGCCGGCGATATCGTCGGCGTCGCGCGGCGATACCGACATCTGCAATCGCGCATGGGCGATGGCGAACAGATGGATATGCGCATCGGTCAGGCCGGGGATAACGGTGGCGCCACCAAGGTCGATGCGATCGTCCGCCGTCGGCGCATCTCCCCTTGCGCCGCTCCACACCACCCGTTCGCCGCGCACGACCATGCTGTCGGCCGGAGACTCGTCCCATGCCGAACGATAGATCCGGCCGTTGGCCAGCAGGATGGAACGGGCGGCAGCGGACATCCTGGACACAACCTCAATGTTCAACGGCCGAGATCGCCGTCATGTCTTTCATGGGCACGTCGACGGCGAACGACTGCCATCCGAAACTGCAAGCCGAAGCCGTTCATCGATCTAGACACCGTGGCGCGCGGCCATGCCGCGCGCCACCCCGGTCGACATTCGCGACTATCGAGCCGTCACTTTGTGCTCAGCGCCCAGTCCGGCTGATCGGCGAAGGTCTGGCTTTCCTTGTTAATCAGGTTGCCGTCCACCTTTTCGACGCTGCGCAGATAGACGTTCTGCCTGATGTGGCGGGTGTCGGGATCGATCGACACCGGACCGCGTGGGCTGGTCCACTTCATGCCCTTGACGGCGGCGATCGCCTTTTCCGGGTCACGCTTGCCGTCGGTGGCCTCGATCATCTTGTAGATCACCCGGGCGCCGTCATAGGCCGCGACCGAGGTCATGGTGACGTCGTCGAGCTTCGCGCCGTCCTTCTGCAGCGTGGCGAGAAACGCCTTGTTCTCAGGCGAATCATGCGACACGGCGTAGTGATAGGTCGACAGGATGCCGATGCCCTGGTCGCCGATGTTAGGCAGGTCGGGCTCAGTGACGACGTCGCCGGTCGACATCAGCTTGATGCCGTCAGCCTTCAGGCCGTTATCGATATAGGCCTTGACGAAACCGAGCGTCGGCGGCCCGGAGGGCAGGAAGGTGAAGATCGTGTCGGCGCCGGAATTCTTGATGCGCTGCATGATCGGGCTGAAATCGGTGGTGGCCAGCGGAATACGCACGGCCTCGACCACGCTGCCGCCGTCGGCCTCGAAGGTCTTCTTGAAGGCGGCTTCGGCGTCGATACCCGGGCCGTAATCGGCGACCGCGATGGCGACCTTCTTGGAGCCGGCCTTCCAGGCAACGTTGGCGGCCGGCACGGTGTTTTGCCACATCGTGAACGAGGTGCGCACGATATAGGGGCTCTTCTGCACGATCGACGAGGTCGCGGCATTCATCACCACCAGCGGCGTCTTGGATTCTTCCAACAATGGCGCGATCGCCATGGCGTTGGGCGTGAAATACACCCCGGCGAGATACTGCACCTTGTCCTTGACGATCAATTCCTGCGCCAGCGCCTTGGACTTCGCGGGGTTCGGGCCTTCCTCGTCCTTGTAGATGAATTCCACCTCGTGGCTGCCGACCTTGTTGCCGTGATCGGCCACCCAGGCATCGATGCCCATCTTGAAATTCTTGCCGAACAGGGCGTAGGGCCCCGACATGGTGCCGATCACGCCAACCTTGACGACGTCGGCGGAAGCCGTGCCGCTCATCAGAGCCAGGATAGCTACAGCAAGGAGCGAGGAGGAGCGTCGGTTCATTGCGTGAGTCCTTTGTTGCGAAGTCGATGAGTGGGTTTCGATCGGCAGGTCAGACACGCTCAACCCGCCGATCGGCGATCGTCGCATCACTCGGCCCGTGCCGAATGATGCCAATGCAGCGCAGCGCTTTCGACCACGAGGAAGATACGGTTCATGATATAGCCCGCCGCCGCCAGGCAGATGACCGCAGCATACATCGAGTCCGCACGCATGGCATATTGCATCGTCATCAGGTAATTGCCGACTCCGCTTGAGCCGGAGATCATCTCCCCGATCACCGCCATGATCAAAGCCAGCGACAGCGCTATCCGCATGCCGGCCGCAATCGCCGGCAAGCTTGCGGGCAACACGATCTTGCGCAACGTGTCGAAACGATTGAGGCTCAGAGTTCTTGCCGTCATCAACATGGTTTCATCCAACCCGCGGACGCCACCATAGGTGTTAACGAACACCGGTTGAAACACCGCCAGCATGATGATGACAATCTTCAGCGTGTCGTCAACGCCCAGAAACAGGATCAGCGGCGGAATGATCGCCGGTGACGGCAGCGTGCGCTGAATTTCGAGCAGTGGGCGGATCAGCCAGTCGAGAAGGCGAATGTTGCCGAGAAGCACGCCGAACAACACCCCGAGGGCACAACCGGCCGCATAGCCGGCCAGCATCCGGTACAGCGTCGAGCCGAGAATCTGAGCCAGTTCCCCGGACCACAATCCCACCCATGCCGCAACCAGCACAGAGCTGAACCGCGGCCAATTGTCACTCACGATCCAACCGCGCGCCGCCGACGCTTCCCACAGCAGCAGCAGCAACGCGATCAGGATGGTCCCGCTCAGCCTGCTTCGGGCGATGTTTCCGAGCAGGTGGCGTCGAACCGGCGGAGCCGCCGCCGGTTCGTCCGCTGTGATCGACGCCGCCATGGTCATTTCAGGGCTGCCGGATTGGTCATGCCCTTGAGATCGATATCCTTGGTCAGCAGACCGGCATCCTTCATCAGTTTCACGGTGGTCGCCACCGCATCGAGATCGATGGTTTCGGGCAGTGGCTGCAGGTTTAACGTGGCAACCAGCTCGGGCTTCATCTTGGTGAAGCCGGAGATGATCGGAATCAGGTCCGGACTTTTCAGATGGGCGTTGTACCACTGCACGCCCTTGCGGAAGGCGCGGTAGTATTTGGCGATCGTCTCACGGTGCTCCGCGTAATATTCCTGGGTACAGATGTAATGGCCGACCTCGACGCCCGGCTGCACCACGCGATAGGGCGCCGCCACAAAGGCGAAAGTCTTGGGATCGCCAATGGCGGCATTGAAAAACGGATTGACCATAAAGGCAGCGTCGACCTGCTTGCCACGCAACGCGTCCGGCATTTGGGGAAACGGCACTTCCTTGAAGGTCACCTTGCTGGGGTCGCCTCCGGTTTTGGCGATCCAAGCCCGCGCGAACAACCAGATGATGCCATTACGCGTGTTGACCGCAACGGTCTTGCCTTCGAGATCCTTGCCGGTCTTGACCGACTCGCCCGCGCGGGCAACCAGTCCGTTGGTATTAACTGGATTCTCGGTTTGCTTGGTGCCGGCGCTGATCACCTCCAGCTTGAACCCCTGCTGCTGCGCCAGCATGGTGGAGACTACGTTGCCATACATCACGTCGAAGGCACCGGCCATCAGTCCGGGTATGCCCGCGGCGCCGCCGGTCGACGGTGTCGGCACAATCGTCAGGCCCTCAGCAGTGAAATATCCCTTGTCGATCGCCACGAAAAGCGGTGTTACGTCGGCGATCGGGATATAGTTGACGCGCACAGTCTCCGCGGAAGCTGCGGCGCAGCTCAGCAGCGAGGCGGCGAGCGCGACGGCACGCAGTGATTTCATCCAAATCATCCAAGATCCTTTCTCGAGGTCCACATTGGGGGTCGTTTCTTCAGCATGGGCAATCATTTCGCTCGCCATGGCACGGCGCGGTCTTCGACCATTTCAAACAGCGTATTCAATAGCAGGCCGACGGCCGCCAGAATGGCGATCCAGGCGTACATCGGCCGAACCTGGAACGAGCGCTGCAGATCGAGAATACGAAAGCCGATGCCGCTGTCGGCCGCCAGCATTTCGGCCAGGATCACCAGCACCAGCCCCATGCTGAGGCTGACGCGCATGCCGGTCAGGATCATCGGCAGCGAGGCCGGCAGGATGATCTTGCGAATTGTCTCGGCGCGCGAACAGCCCAGCGTGCGCGCAGTGCCGAGCAATACCGGATCGACACCGCGGACGCCCTGTAGCGTATTGATCAGCACCGGAAACAGCACCGCCAGCGCCACCATGGTAATTTTCATGCCGGCGCCGATGCCGAGAAACACCACCATGGCCGGAATCAATGCCGGCTTCGGAATCGGCCGGATCACCTCGACCAGCGGCTCCAGCAGGCCATAGGCATAGTCGTTGCAGCCCATCAGCAGTCCGAGACCGATGCCAGCCGTGCAGGCGATGGTGTAGCCGATCAGCAGCATGCCCAGTGTCTGCCCGAGCGGGGCGAGGAAGCTCCCCGAGGCCAGGATATTCCACAGCGCCGGAGCGATCTGCGACGGCGGCGGCAACAGAAACAGATTCACCAGTCCGGCGCGGCAGATCAGTTCCCATAGCAACAGCGCGCCGAGCACCGACAGTACCCCAAATCCCTTGCGGCCGAGTTCAGGCATCGATGCGCCCCGCGTTCTGGCGATTCAGCAGATGGGTCACCAGCTCATGGCGAAGCTGCAGGAACCTCGGCAGTTCGCGGGTGTCCATCGCGTCGCGCGGCCGTGGCAGCTCAGTGCTCACCATCATCTCCACGGTCGACGGGCGCGACGACAGCACGGCGATTCGATCGGCCATGAAAACGGCCTCGTCGACGTCGTGGGTGATCAGCAGAACCGTCAGGCCCTGCCGGGCCCAAAGATCGAGCACCAGCGATTGCAGCTCGATCCGGGTCAGTGCATCGACGGCGCTGAACGGTTCGTCGAGCAGCAGCACGCGGGGTTGCGCCGCCAGCGCGCGGGCAATCGCGACGCGCTGCTGCATGCCGCCGGAGAGCTGCCAAGGGTAATGGCTGCGAAAACTGCCGAGCCCCACCATCTGCAGGTACTCGCCACAGCGTTCCGCGATTTCGCGCTTCTTCATGCGCTTCGATTCGAAAACCAAGGCAACGTTCTGTTCGACGGTGCGCCAGGGCAGCAGCGACTTGCTGTATTGCTGGAACAGATAGACCATTTCCGGCGGTGGCGACGTCACCGCCTTGCCGTTCAGCGTGACGTCGCCGGCGGTGCGATCGATGAGTCCGGCAACAATCTGCAGCAAGGTTGACTTGCCGCAGCCGGACGGACCGAGGATGGCGACGAATTCACCCTGCTTCACGTCGAAGCTGATGCTCTTCAGCGCGGTCGTTGCGTCCCCGTGTCGGCCGCCATAGACCTTGTTGACCTCGCGGATGTTCAGATAGGGCGAGCCGGTTTCGGTCATGATGCCAGTTTCCGAGTCATGGAGGGCAGTCGATTGAACCAGGGGCGCGCGCACTCCAGCTGGCCGGCGAGTTGGAACAAGGTCGCCTCCTCTGCGAAGCGGCCCCAGAACTGGACGCCGACCGGCATATCGGCGGCGTTCCAGAATAGCGGCACCGACATCGCCGGCTGGCCGGTCATGTTGACCAGTGCCGTGAAGCACGACACCCGGCGTCGAAAGGCGCCGGCTGCCTCGTCTAGATGCTCGTGGCCCATGATGCCGACCGGAAACGGGCCGAACGCGGTGGTCGGCGACAAGATCATATCGTAGCCGGTCATGAACTGCGCGACCTGCTGATGCAGCGCAAACATCCCCTCGCGCGCGCGCATCACGTCCTCGCCGGTGATCGTGAGGCCGAGGCGATAGGCTTCCCAGGTGGCAGCCTCGAAATCCCGCTCGGTAGCCTTGCGGCCAAGGCCGCGCTCGGCGGCGTGGATGCCGGTCGCGGCTGCGGCGCCCTTCAGAACCAGCCGGGTCCGAGCAAACAATTCGACGTCGATAGCCGGCGCTGCTTCCTCGACGATGTGGCCGAGCGTGGCGCACAACGCCGCTGCATCGGCGACCGCCGCCACACAATCCGGCGCCACCTCCTCGCCAAACAGCGACTGCGGCATCACCGCGATGCGCAAGCGCCCCGGCTCCTGCAACACGTCATCGAGAAACGGACGGGCCTGCGCCGGACTGGCATACGACCCGCCCGGCTCGTAACCGGCGACAGCGTCGAGCAGTGCGGCGCTGTCGCGCACCGAGCGCGTCAGCGCATGCACCGTGGCGATGCCGCCCCCGCCATCGAAGCGTGCCGGGCCGAGCGGGGCCAGGCCGCGGCTCGGCTTCAGGCCGAACAGGCCGCAGGCAGATGCCGGCGAACGGATCGAGCCGCCGGCATCGCTGCCATTTGCGGCCGGCAAAATGCCCGCCGCAACGGCAGCCGCCGATCCGCCGCTCGAACCGCCGGCGCTGTAGTTCAGATTCCAGGGATTGCGCGTGACGCCGTAGAGCTGGCTCTCGGTGGTGGGCGACCCGCCGAACTCGCAGCTATGGGTCTTGCCAAAGATCACCAGCCCGGCTGCGTTGTAGCGATCGGCAACGGTGCTATTCCGTTTCGCAACCGTATCCTTCAGAAATACCGCGCCGCTCGTGGTGGTGGTTCCTTCGAGATCAATGAACAGATCCTTGAGCAAGAAGGGGACGCCGGTGAACGGACCATCGGGAAGGCCCTTTGCGATCACCTTCCTGGCCTTGTCGACAAACAGGTCGACTACGGCATTGATCGCCGGGTTCACCGCCTTGATTCGCGCGACCGCGATATCGAGTAGTTCATCGGCGCTGGTGTCGCCGTTGCGAACCAGGCCTGCGAGTCCGATGGCGTCGTGATTGACATAGTCCGCGAAGCTCAATCCGCGCGATGGCATAGCGACCGATGATACAGCCATTCCCTCACTCCATTTCGGCACAGCTTGGTCTGACATGCCAGTCAGATGCGCCGCCAGTTGTTATGCAGATCACATGCCAGCGCAGGGTCTCACCTCGCTCCGCTATGAACAGCTGCCATCCATTTTTGAACCCATGGTCAAAACATCTCGAAATATTCGCGTTGCTCCCAATCGGATACTTCCGACTGGAAGCGCTCGATCTCGGCGAGTTTGATGTGGGTGTAGTAATCGACGATGGTCGAGCCCATCGCCTCGCGGAAGAAGGGATCGTCCTTCAGGGCGAACACCGCCTCGCGCAGCGACTTCGGCAGCAGCGCGGCCTCGGTTTCATAAGGCGTATCGGCCGAGGGACCCGGCTCGAGCGCGCGGTCGACGCCGTCGAGCCCGGCGAGGATCTGCGACGACATATAGAGATAGGGATTGGCGGCGGGCTCGCCGACGCGATTTTCGATCCGCGTCGCGGCATCGCCGGCGCCGCCGAGCACGCGCAGCATCACGCCGCGGTTGTCGCGGCCCCAGATCGCCCGATCGGGCGCCAGCGAATAGGAGCGATAGCGCTTATAGCCATTGATGGTCGGCGTGGTGAACACGGTTGCGGCGCGCGCATGGGCCAGCAGCCCGGCGAGATAGCCGCGGCCGAACGGCGACAGCGCTTCGGCTTTATCATCCGACATGAAAGCGTTTTCGCCGGTGGCGCGCGACACGATCGACTGGTGCAGATGCCAGCCCGACGACACCACGTTGGGGATCTTCGGCCGGCACATGAAAGTGGCGTGATAACCGCGGCGATGGCAGATCTGCTTCACGGCGCTGCGAAACAACACCATGCTGTCCGCCGGTGTCAGACCCACGGTCGGCGCGAAGGTGAACTCGCATTGGCTCGGGCCGTATTCGACTTCTACCGAGCGCAGCGGCAGGCCGAGCGCCATGACGTCGCGGCGGATGAATTCGAGCACCGGCTCCATCTGGTCGTAGCGCTGCTCGGTGAGATATTGATAGCCGTGCGACAACAGGCTGACATCCGGCGGGCGGCCGGGCTGGCCGGCGTCTTCGGGCGCCATCCGGGTCTCTTCGTTCTTGAAGATGTGGCACTCGACCTCGAGCCCGGCGACGAAATCATAGCCGCGCTTGTTGAGATCGGCGAGCACGCCCTTGAACAGGTTGCGGGTGGCGAACGGCACCGGGCGGCCATCGGCGAAATGCACGTCGCACAGCAGCCAGCCGGTGGCGTCGGCCCAAGGCAGCACGCGAAACGTGGTCGGATCCGGGATCATCAACACGTCGGCCGCGCCCTGCATCTCCGGAATGCCGAAGCCGCCACCGGCGGTGAACACCGGAAACACGGTTTTGTGCGAGGTGTCCTTGGCGAACATCGTGGTGGTGATGCTGCAGCCATTCTCCAGGCAGCGCAGCGCCTCGCTGGCGATCAGGGTCTTGCCGCGCAGGATGCCGTGCTGATCCGGGAACGACAACCGGATCACCTCGAGCTTATGCTCCTCGGCCATTCGTCTCAGCCGAACGGCGGCGTCCTTTTGCTCTGCGGACCACAACCCGTGACGTTCGACGAAACTCAATGCACTCTCCTCGCGGTAGACGTCGCTCCGACAGATCGATGCTGCGTGGTCGCTTCACCCTCCCCCGAAGGGGGAAGGTGAGACTCGCTTGCGCGCGCCATCATTCCGCGGCCGTCATGCGGGTGACGGTGGCCGAGGTTTCGTTCGGCACCGGCGCCGCCCATGGCGCGCCGCGACGGCGCGCGACGTCGACTTCCATCCAGTAGGTTTCCCAGCCGCTGGTGGGGCCGATGCCGTCCATCGTGCCTGGCCCCTGAATGCTGCGGGCATTGTCGGCGTCGAGTGTCATCATCGGCTTCTGGCCGCCGGCGACCTTTTCGATCTCCTGGCGCAACAGCTTGCGATAGGCGATGATCGCCTTGTCGCTGGAGCCGAGATGTTCGCGGGTGCGGTCCTGGATCCTGCCCATCGATTCCACCGCCCACTGGTCGTGAACATTGATGTCGGCGCCCATGCCCGTGTAGGTCTCGTGCGCCTGCTCGTGCGGATCGAAGCCGTAATCGTTGCTGCGGTTCTTGCGCGACTTGTAATCCGGCAGTTCGTAGAGTTCGAGCCGCTGGGCCAGCATCTTATCCTTGTCGACGGGCTTGGTGTAGCTGGTGAAAATCGCATACCAGTAACAATTCTCGTCATCGACCGGGACATGCCACTGCGAGATCGTCATCTCGGTGCTCATCGGAATCACGAAACCATGCGGAAACACCTGATTGGTGACGCGGACATGGGTGCGCTGCTCGTCGAGTTCGCGTAGCGCGATCAGCCGCAATCCGTATTCGGTGCTTTCCACATTGATAATTGGGCGATCATATTCGCGCAGGATCTTGGTCATCGGCAATTCGGTGCCGGCCGAGGCGCCGCGAAACTGCTTGCCATAGGCCGCCGACGTATCCTCGTCTTCGAAGAAGCGATGCAGGAAGGAGGCGTGGGCGGGATCGATGCCGACTTCCAGCGCCTGTAGCCAGTTGCATTCGAACAGGCCCTTGAAGGCGAAGGTGTAGGCGCCGGGCGCGGCGAAACAATCCAGTTCCGGAAACGCCGGCGGCTCGCCGGCGCCGAGATAAGTCCACAGAATGCCGCCCTTTTCGACCACCGGATAGGCGCGCTGCTTGATGCCGGCGCAGAGTTTCGATGTCGCCGGCTCGGCCGGAGTCTCCAGGCACTTGCCCTCGACATCGAACAGCCAGCCATGAAAGGCGCAGCGCAGGCCGCCGCCTTCGAGACGCCCGAAGGCGAGATCGGCTCCGCGATGCGGACAGTCGCGGTCGAGCAGGCCGTAGCGGCCGGCTTCGTCACGGAACAGGACGAAGTCTTCGCCCAGCAGCTTGACCGGCTTGATCGGGCGCTCACCTACGAGCTCATCAACCAGCGCGGCGGGCTGCCAATACATCCGCATCAACTTGCCGGCCGGCGCCTTTGGGCCGATCCTGGTGATCAGATCGTTTTGCTCTTGGCTCATCATGGTGAAATCCTCCCTTCAGATGTCCGCTCAGCTTGTTCAATACGCGAACATCCGTGCGCTATTGATGATACTGCCTCTAATTCGCGTCTAGCTGCAAGCCTGATTTTTAACGCGTGACTGCTGCGATAAGCGGCAGCGCCGGGTCGCGGGTCCGGTTGCCCATCCGCTTGCCTCCTGCGTCCAACGAATTTATGTTCACCTACTGAACGAGGAAGACAAAGTGCATCGAGTTTCAATGTGTTGAAGAACCAAGAAGCCGGCGGGCTCTTTGGCGGGGTGACCTGCGATTCCCTCAATGCCAGGCAGCTAGACACATCACGGCGCTGTCGGCACGCGGTCCAGGCGGGCGTGGCGAATTGCCGGGTGGCGCATAAGAGCGCGCGATGCCGAAGTTGAAACGCCAGCCGGGCGACGGCCACGGCGGCACCGACTTCATCGAGAGCCTCGATCGCGGTCTGCGGGTGTTCGAACTGCTGGGCGCCGATACCAAGGCGATGACGCTGAGCGACATTGCCAAGGCCGCCGCCCTGCCGCGCGCCACCGCGCGCCGCATCCTGCTGACGCTGATGCGCGCCGGCTATGTCGTCAGCGACGGCCGCGTATTCACCCTGACGCCGCGCGTGCTGGCGCTGGCGTCGTCCTACCTCACCTCCAACCAGGTGGTGCAGGTCCTGCAGCCAATGCTGGATAAAGTGTCGCGCGCCGCGCAGGAGATTTCCTCGCTGGCAATTCTCGACGGCAAGGACGTGGTCTTCGTCGCGCGCAGCAGTCCGGCGCGGGTATTCTCCGCCGGCATCGATCTCGGCTATCGGCTGCCGGCCTATTGCAGCTCGGTCGGGCGCGTCCTGCTCGGACAGTTCTCCAACAGCGAGCTGGCGGCGGCGCTGGAGGGCACGGAGCTGAAGCCGCTGACGCCCTTCACCGTCACCGATCGCGAGCTGCTGATCGCCACCATCATCACCGATCGCGACAAGGGCTATTCGCTGGTCGATCGTGAGGCCGAGCCGGGATTCCGCTCGATCGCGGTGCCGGTGTTGCGCTATGACGGCACCATCGCGGCGGCCATCAATATGGGCGCGCATACCGACCGCGTCTCTACCGGCGAGATGATCGACCGTTTCCTGCCGCTGCTGCGTGACGCCGCGGCTTCGGTGAAATCCATGCTGCTATAACGGCGGCGCCCTTTCATCACACCGGATACAACAACATGCCGCATATCGTGATCGAACATTCAGGCCACGCCGATTTTAACGCGCCCAGCTTGATGCGCGCGCTGCACGACGCGGCGGCGGCGACCGGCGTGGTGCAGGCCGCGGACCTCAAGATCCGCGTCATCCCCTATTCGGACTATCTGGTGGCCGGGGCGCGCGACAGCTTCTGCCACGTTTGCGTCTCCATGCTGGAAGGCCGCACGCCGGAGCAGAAGGTCGCGGTCAGCGAAGCGCTGCGCGCCGCGATGGTCCGGTTGCTGCCCGACACCAAGAGCCTGAGCGTCGACATTCGCGACATGGACGCATTTGCCTACAAGAAGCGGCTGAAGGCTTCCGACTGACAAGGATCGGCAAGGCGTTGTGACATCGCCGGAGCTCGCCATGCTCGCGGCGCGGCCCAATGATGCATAGGCGGCCGCGATTCCGGAATTGCCGGACGGCGCCGGACTCGCTAGCTTCGGCGCCAATCAATGCCGGTCGGCCGTTGCGGCCGATCCAATCATAAACTGATCGCCCTGGCACCGGCGGTGGGAACAGGGCAGGCTTATGGGACCGCTTCAAGGCATCAGAATCATCGACATGACGTCGGTGCTGATGGGACCGTTCGCGACGCAGACGCTGGGCGATTATGGCGCCGAAATTATCAAGGTCGAATCGCCCGACGGCGACATCACAAGGCAGATCGGACCGACCCGAAACCCGCAGATGGGGCCGGTGTATCTCAACGCCAATCGCAGCAAGCGCAGCATCGCGCTCGACCTGAAGACCGAGGCCGGCCGCGAGGTGCTGCTGCGGCTCGCCGCCACCGCCGATGTACTGGTCTATAATGTGCGGCCGCAGGCGATGGCGCGGCTGCGGCTCGACTATGACAGCGTCGCCGCGGTCAATCCGCGGATCGTCTATGCGGGGATGTTCGGCTTCGGCCAGGACGGCCCCTATGCGGCGAAGCCGGCTTATGACGATCTGCTGCAGGGCGGCTCCGGCCTGTCGCATCTGCTCGCCCGCGCCGGCGACGGCACCCCGCGTTACGTGCCGACCGCGCTGGCCGATCGCGTCGTCGGCCTGTCGGCGGTCGGGGCGATTCTCGCCAGCCTGCTGCATCGCGACCGCAGCGGCCGCGGCCAGCGCGTCGACATTCCGATGTTCGAGACCATGGTGGGCTTCGTGATGGGCGATCATCTCGGCGGCCTGACCTATGAGCCGCCGCTCGACCAGGGCGGCTACGCCCGGCACATGTCGCCGGATCGCCGGCCGTACCAAACCAGCGACGGCTATATCAGCGTCATCGTCTACACCGACAAGCAATGGAGCGGCTTCTTCACCGCCGCCGGGCGCGAGGATCTTCGGCTTGATCCGATGTTCGCAAGCTTCCCGGCGCGGCTTGCCAATATCGACAAGGTCTATGCCGAGCTCAGCCGGATCTTTCTGACCAGGCCGACCGCCGAATGGATGACGCTGCTCAACGACGCCGATGTGCCGGTGATGCCGATGCACGATCTGCAGAGCGTGCTTGAGGATCCGCATCTGGTCGAGACCGGCTTCTTTCCGATCACCGAACATCCGAGCGAAGGCCCGATCCGCAGCATGCGGGTGGCGGCGACCTGGTCGGAGACCCATGCCGAACCGTCGCGGCTGGCGCCACGGCTGGGCGAGCAGAGTCGCGAGATTCTCCTAGAAGCCGGCTACAACGCCGAGCAGATCGCCAAGCTCCTCACCGATGAGGTGGTGCGCGCCGCCGCGCCGCTCTGCTAACAGGACAACGAAACTCATGGATTTTGCGCTGAGCGAAAGTCAGGAAGCGATCCGCGATGCGGTGCGGAAGACCTGCAGCCCGTTCGACGACGCCTATTGGCTGAGGAAGGACCGCGAGGGTGGCTTCCCGCACGACTTCCACAAGGCGATGGCGGATGCCGGCTGGCTCGGCATCTGCATTCCCGAACGCTTCGGCGGCTCCGGATTAGGCGTGGTGGAAGCCGCGATCATGATGCGCGCCATCGCCGAATCCGGCGCCGGCATGTCGGGCGCCTCGGCGGTGCATATCAACGTGTTCGGGCTCAACCCGGTCGTGGTGTTCGGCACCGACGAACAGCGGATGCGGATGCTGCCGCCGATGATCGACGGCCGCGAGAAATCCTGCTTCGCCGTCACCGAACCCAACACCGGCCTCAACACCACGCAATTGAAGACCCGCGCGGTGGCCAAGAACGATCGCTACATCGTCAACGGCCAGAAGGTCTGGATCTCGACCGCGCAGGTCGCGCACAAGATCCTGCTGTTGGCGCGGACCACGCCGCTCGAGGAGGTCAAGAAGCCGACCCATGGCCTCAGCCTGTTCTACACCGATTTCGACAAGCAGCGCGTCAAGGTCCATGAGATCGAGAAGATGGGCCGCAAGGTGATCGACTCCAACGAATTGTTCTTCGAGGATTTCGAGATCCCGATGGAGGATCGGATCGGCGAGGAAGGCCGCGGCTTCGAATACATCCTGCACGGCATGAATCCGGAACGGATCTTGATCGCCGCCGAAGCGGTCGGGCTCGGCCAGCTGGCTTTGAAGAAGGCCACCGACTACGCCAACAGCCGGATCGTGTTCAACCGGCCGATCGGGATGAATCAGGCGATCCAGCATCCGCTGGCAAAGAACTGGATGGAGCTGGAAGCCGCCTGGCTGATGGTGCTGTCGGCGGCCTGGCAATATGACAACAACCTGCCCTGCGGCGCCGCCGCCAATGCGGCGAAATATCTCGCCGGCGAGGCTGGCTTTCAGGCCTGCGAACAGGCGGTGATGACCCATGGCGGCTTCGGCTACGCCAAGGAATATCACGTCGAACGCTATCTGCGCGAAGTGCTGATTCCGCGCATCGCGCCGATCAGCCCGCAACTGGTGCTGAGCTTCATCGCCGAAAAAGTGCTGGGCCTGCCGAAATCCTATTGAGTCGAGACCTGCGGTCACCGATGGCGGGTGCACCGCTTTGAACTGGATTTCGTCATTGCGAGCCGAGGACGGCGCATCGCGCCGTCCGAATGCGAAGCAATCCAGAGCGGCAAGCACAGACTGGATTGCTTCGTCGCAAGTGCTCCTCGCAATGACGCCCGCGAGGGCTTGATCTATTGATCTCTTTTTAAGTCATACCAACGGACTTTGCCGTTGACTCTCAATCTGGTCATGGCCGGGCTTGTCCCGGCCATCCACGTCTTTGATCAGGCACTGCTTTCAAGGCGTGGATGCCCGGCACAAGGCCGGGCATGACGAACGAGAGGCAACGACCGTTGGTATCAGACCGTCAGGTCAGCGGCTCGATTTCGGCCGGCGGCAAATCGCCCACCGGGCCGAGCGCCTGTTGGTCGCGCCGGAACAGCGGTTCGCTCTGCATGTAGAGAACCAACAGTCGCGTCAGCGCGATAAGCGAGTCCTTATGGGTTCGCTCCCAGCCGTGGCTGGCGTCGAGACCGAAACACACCAGCGCGGCGCGAATGTCGTTGCCGGCCTCGACGGCCGCCGCTCCGTCGGAGCGATAATAGCGAAACACGTCGCGGCTATGCTCGATGTCGTTGTCCTGCGCCAGCTTGAGCAGGCTTCGGGTCAGATGCCAGTCGAACGGCCCGGAGGAATCCTGCATGGCGATGGTGACGCCATAGGTCGAGGTATTCTGATTGGGCGCGATGGTGCCGTTGTCGACCGCGACCAGCTCGGACACGTCGCCATGCAGCACCGCGCTGGCGCCGACGCCGACTTCTTCCGACAGGGTGAACAGCAGATGGCAATCGATCGGCAGGATCACCTTGGCCTTGTGCAGCGCCCGCACGGCGGTCAGCATCGCAGCGACCCCCGCCTTGTCGTCGAGATGGCGCGAGGCGATGAAGCCGGTGTTGACGAATTCCGGCTGCGCGTCGACCGACACGGTATCGCCGATCTGGATGCCAAGCGCGCGCGTCTCGGCGACGTTTGACGTTTTGGCATCGATACGGACCTCGACATTGGTCCAGGCCGAGGGCTGGTCGTCGACCTCTTCATTATAAGTGTGGCCGGAGGCCTTCAGCGGCAGGATGGTGCCACGAAACTGTTTGGTGTCGGTGAACACCGTCACGCGCGCGCCTTCGGCGAAACGCGCGGACCAATGTCCGATCGGCACCAGCTCGAGCCGCCCATTGTCGCGGATATGCTTGACCGTCGCCCCGAGCGTATCGAGATGACCGACCAGCGCCCGGCTCGGCAACGAGGTCTTGCCTTTGAGGGTGGCGCGAATTGCCCCGCGCCGGGTCAACTCGAACGGGATCTCGAGCGATTCAAGCTCGGCGCAGACAATCGCGACGATCACGTCGGTCATGCCGGAGGGGCTTGGTGTCCGAAGCAGCCGCTTTAGAAAGTCGAGAAGATAGGTCTCATCGATTTCGATCTTCTTGGTTGCTTTGGCCGTCATCAGTTTGTTTTTCATGCGCTCGTTGTCGTCTCGGGATTGGCGCGGCTATGCGGGAACAGAAAATCAATAAAGCGCTCTGCCGTCGGTTGCGGCTCGTGGTTCGCCAGACCGGGCCGCTCATTGGCCTCGATAATGACGTAGTCCGGCGCCGCGACGTCGGGAACGAGGAAGTCGAAGCCGACCAGCGGGATATCGAGCGCGCGGGCGCCGGCGATCGCCGCCGCCGCCAGATCCGGATGCAGGACCGGCGTGACATCGTGAATGGTGCCGCCCGTATGGAGATTCGCAGTCTTGCGCACTGCAAGGCTTACGCCTTTCGGAAGGCAATCGTCGAGCGAATAACCCGCGGCCGCCACCGCGCGTTCGGTCTCGCGATCGAGCGGGATCTGGCTTTCACCGCCGGTCGCCGCGCCGCGGCGCCGGCTCTGATTTTCGATCAGCGTCCGAATGCTGAGCTGGCCGTCGCCGGTCACGGCGGCGGGTTTGCGGATGGCGGCCGCGACCACGGCGCCGTCGATAACGATGATGCGAAGATCCTCGCCCGTGACAAACTCCTCGACCAGAACCTGATCGCAAAGCTGTTGCGCGTGCTCGATGGCGCGCGTCACTTCGTCCTCGGTGGTCAGATCGACGAACACGCCGCGGCCCTGCTCGCCGCGCGCCGGCTTGACCACCACCCTTCCATGGCGTTCCAGGAACGACGAGGCCTCGGCCGGGCTTTCCAGGCGAAGCTGCTCGGGCACGCGCAGGCCGGCCTTGGCGAGAAGGCGCCGGGTCAGCGCCTTGTCATCGCACCGTGACATCGCGACCGCGCTCGTCATCTCGGAGAGCGACTCGCGACAGGCCACTGAGCGTCCGCCGAATGACAGGCGGAAGATTCCAGCCTCGGCGTCCTCGACCTCGACCGCGATGCCGCGCCGGCGCGCTTCGTCGACGACGATACGTGCATAGACGTTGAGTCCGGACGCGATAGCCGGCCCGACAAACAGCTTCTCGTTGACCGCGTTCTTGCGCTTGATGCAGAACACCGGGACCCGCGAAAATCCCAGCTTCTCGTAAAGCGCAATGGCCTGGACATTGTCGTGCTTGACCGACAGATCGATAAAGGCCCGCCCGGATTTGTGAAACAGGCGGGCCAGCGCGAGCACCAGCGCCTTGCCGACGCCGGGCCAGCGCGCCTGCGGATCGACCGCGAGTGCCCACAGGCTGGAGCCGTTGTCGGGATCGTTGAACGCCGCCTTATGATCGACTCCCATGACGACGCCCGACAGGCCCCCCTCGGGCGATTCGGCGACCAACAGCTGCACGCAATCCGGCCGCGCGCCTTTCGCCAAATAGCCGTCGCGCAAGGGCAGCATGTTCCGTGACAAATATTGACGGTTGATCTCGGCGGCATCATCCGGCGTCGCCGGCCTGATGTTCATCCCGGGCACCGTATCGGCATGGGGCAATTGCGCCAGATCGAGGCGATAGGTATGCGACGGATCGAGAAACAGCTGCTGCGGCGCCGCGGCAAGCGCCACATGCGGTTCGCGGACATAAAGCGCGATGTCGCGCTCGGTCGAGGCCTCATTGTTGAGTGTATCGGCGAGCGCCAACGCCGTGCCGAAAGTCTGGCCGAACAGCAGCCGGCCCCAGCCGCAATCGACAAAGGCCTCGTGCACGATCTCGGTATGCTCGCGCGGATCGCCCCAGGTCTTGAGCGAAAGCATGTCATCGGTCGCGTTGTTCTGAGAGTCGCTCTTGTTGGTCTGCATGGCTACCACCGACCTATATATGATGCTCTTGAAGCCAGAGCTCGAGAAGCGCGACCTGCCACAGCTTCGAGCCGCGCAGGCGGGTGATGTGATCCTTGGGCGCGTCCAGCAATTTATCGATGTAGCCGCGCTTGACCAGCCCGCGCTGACGGGCGGCGGGCGCATCGAGCGCCTGGCGCACGAAATCGAGCACCGGCCCTTCGATATATTTCAGCGCCGGGACCGGAAAATAGCCCTTCGGCCGGTCGATGACTTCGGCAGGAATCATCTGGCGGCCGATATCCTTCAAAATGCCTTTGCCGCCGTCGCGGATCTTCTCCGCCGCCGGCAATCTGGCGGCAAGTTCGAGCAGTTCATGATCGAGGAACGGCACCCGCGCTTCAAGGCCCCAGGCCATCGTCATATTGTCGACGCGCTTGACCGGATCGTCGACCAGCATGACGGTTGAATCGAGACGCAGCGCCTTGTCGATGGCGTCGTCGGCGCCGGCGCGGGAAAAATGTTCGCGCACAAAATCCTGCGCATGGTCGCCGCCCGCATAGGCCGGCTCCATGATCTGCCGATATTCGGCGTGATCGCGGTCGAAGAAATGCGCCGCATAATCGCCGAGCGGATCGGTCGAATTCACCATCGGCGGATACCAGTGATAGCCGGCGAAGACTTCATCGGCGCCCTGCCCGGACTGCACCACCTTCACATGTTTGGCGACTTCCTTGGACAGAAGATAGAAGCCGACATTGTCGTAGGACACCATCGGCTCCGACATGGCGCGAATGGTCTCGGGCAGGCTGGAGATCAGCTTCTTCGATTCGATGAAGAGCTGATGATGCTCGGTGCCGAAATGCTTGGCGATAATGTCGGAATATTTGAACTCGTCGCCGATCTCGGCGCCGACCGATTCAAATCCGATCGAGAAGGTCTTCAGCTGCTGTTGGCCGGCTTCGGCGAGCAGCGCGACAATCAGGCTGGAATCCAGTCCGCCCGACAACAGCACGCCGACCGGCACGTCGGCGACCATGCGTCGGTCTACCGCGGCGCGCAGCGAGGCATGAATGGCGTCGCGCCAATCCGCGCTGGAGCGCTTGGCCTCATTGGCGCTGCGATCATAGGTCAGCGTCCAGAAGCGGTGGTCGGTGCGACGCCCGTCGGCCTCGAAACTCACCACGGTTCCGGGTTCGATCTTGCGAATGCCGCTGAGGATGGTGTGCGGCGGCGGCACCACGGCGTGAAACGACATGTAGTAATTCAGCGCGACCGGATCGATCGACGTATCCACCTCGCCCGCGGCCAGGATCGCCGGCAGGCTCGAGGCAAAGCGCAGGCGCTTGCCCTTGTCTTCGGCGTAGTACAGCGGCTTGATGCCCAGCCGATCGCGCACCAGGATCAATCGCCCGCTGTCGCGCTCGGCAATCGCAATGGCGAACATGCCGTTGAACCGCTTCGGCGCTTCCTTGCCCCAGGCGTGCCAGGCCTTGAGCACGACTTCGGTGTCGCCGTTGGAAAAGAAAGTGTAGCCCTTGGCCTCGAGCTCGGATCGGAGCGCCTTGTAGTTATAGATACAGCCGTTGAAGGCGATCGACAGGCCGAGGCTCGCATCGACCATCGGCTGTTGCGCCCGCTCGCTGAGATCAATGATCTTGAGGCGACGGTGGCCGAGCGCGATCTTGCCGTTGGACCACAGACCGCGACCGTCCGGCCCGCGCCGTTCCAGCTCGGCACTCATTGAGGCCACCGCGGCGGTCGAGACCGCAGCGCCGTCAAACATCATCTCACCACATAGTCCGCACATCGGCGCCCCTCGCTCCCCCGGCTCTGGGGGCCTGTCGACTGGCCCAGCCGGTGTGCCTCCTGGCTCCCTTGGGGCGCGATTAAACAAAATTGGCGCCGATCGCGCCGCTCTGAGAATATTATTTACAACACGAATGTTTTGATGTCAAATCATTCGGCCGGAGTCGCACAATTCATGGTCCCAACGCTCAAACCGCAAATCCGATCCGAAGAATCCCAGGTGCGAACCGTGCTCGCGGCGGTGCGGCGGATCATGCACGCCGCCGATTTGCGATCGCGCCGTCTCGCACGGGAAACCGGACTGACGGCGCCGCAACTGGCCATCCTCCAGGCCATCGCCGATCTCGGGGAGGTGACGACCGGCCGCATCTCGGCCGATGTCAGCCTGAGCCAGCCGACGGTGACGGTGATTCTCGACAGGCTCGTGGAACGGGATTTGGTCGAGCGCTATCGCAGCGCCGATGACCGGCGCATCGTCCATTCGCGTCTGACGATAGCAGGGAAACAGGCGCTGGCAGCCGCGGAGCCCGCCATCAACACCCGCCTCGTCGCCGAATTCAAGCGCATGCAAGCCAGCGAACAGGCCGAGCTTGTCGCGGCTTTGGAATGGATCGCGCAGGCTTTGGGCGGCCCCGACGAGGCCTGGCAGCCAGCCGAGGCGGTCGCTCCGACCGAGAAATTTTAGACCAACAAGCTCCACCCATCTCCGCGTTCACCGCGTCGACCGGTACCCGCGCTCATGGCATCGCGTCACGGCGTCGCGTCGGTCCGGGGCATCAGGACGATCATTTTTCCCATGACCGTGCGGTCGGCGAGACGCGCAAGGGCCTTGGCGGCCTCTTTCAGTTCGAAGGTTTCCGTGATGGCGGGCCGGATTTTTCCAGCCTTGTATAGTTCGAACAGCTGGTGATGGTTCTCGTCGCTTTTCATCGTCTCCGACATCACGAAGGTCCGCCAGTTGATGCCCATGATGTCGCAGGATTTCAACAAAGCCAGATTTAACGGCACGCGCGGAATGCCCGCGGTAAATCCCAGGACGAGATAGCGGGCGTTCTCGGCGGCGCAGCGGAGCGCCTGCTCGGCATAGGGTCCTCCGACAGGATCGAAGATCACGTCGGCGCCATGCTGGCCCAACTGCTCCTTGAAAAGTTCGCCGAGCGCCTTGAGGTCTGATTTGTCTTCGGCTCGCGCCGGATAGATGAGGCCGGCGTCGGCGCCCTTGGAGAGCGCGAAAGACAACTTCGCCGCGGTGGATGCGGCGGCGATCACCCGTGCTCCCAATGCCTTGGCGATCTCGACCGCGGCGGCGCCAAGCCCACCCGATGCGCCGAGCACCAGGACCGTCTCTCCGGCCCCGAGCTTGGCCCGGGTGTGCAACGCATAGTAAGCCGTCGCATAGGTGAAGATGAACGCGGCCGCATGATCGAACGGCATCTCGTCCGGGATCGGCGTGCAACGGTCGGCCGCAACGACGACCTTTTCGGCCATTCCCCCCCAACCCGAGCGCCCGATGACGCGGTCGCCAACACGGGGCGCGGTCACGCCCTGGCCGACCTCCGAGACCACACCCGCAACCTCGGCCCCGGGAGAAAACGGCCGCGGCGCCCTCACCTGATAGAGGTCCTGGATAAACAGCAGATCCGGAAAATTCACCCCGCAGGCGGCGACCGAGATGACGACCTGCCCGGGGCCCGCCTCGGGATCCGGAACATCCTCCACGGTCGTGGTTTCGGGGCCGCCGGCGGCACGACTGATGAGGGCTTTCATGGGAACTGCCTTGCACTGCTAGGGCCAAGATGGACGCCTAGGGTCCGGGATTCCGCCGAGGGTCGGAATGGCCGAAAATGTCAAAATGCTTGATGTCCCGGGACGATGCCGTCAAGACTCGGCCAACGCCCTGGGAGTTCGAGCCATATCCCTCACCAATACAGCGATCGATTCCGTTTCCGAACGGAAGATCATCGACGCCAATTTCGTCTGGCTGATCCTGAGCGGAATGCCCACCGCCGGCCTCGACGCCGACGCCGTCCTGCGCCGCGCGGGACTCGATCCGGCAGAGCTTCGCAAGCCGAAATCGCGCCTGACCCAGGCGCAATTCGCCCGCCTCGTCAGTACGATCGCCCGGCTGTCGCAGGACGAGTTCTGGGGCCTGTGCGGCCGCCCGATCAAGCCCGGCACATTTCGCATGCTGTGCCATATCCTGATCGGCTGCCGCGATCTCGGCGAAGCGATCTCGCAGGGATGCCGGTTCTATCACCTCATGGTGGACGATTTCGCGATTCGCCAGACCTCGGATCGGCGCGTCGCCCGCATCTGGATTTCGGATCAAATAGCCGACCCCGCCCGTCGCCGCATGGCGCTCGGCGCCATCATCTTCTTCGTGTTCGGCCTGATGTGCTGGCTGGTGGGCCGCAAGCTGCCGCTGCATTATGTGCAGCACGCCTTTCCCGAGGCTTCCTATGGTGCAGATCTGCGGCTGTATTATCAGGCCCCGCTCTATTTCGATCAAAGCCGCACGGAAATCGCCTTTGACGCCGGCCTGCTGTCCTTGCCGATCATGCCGGACGAGCAGCGTCTGTCCCGCTTCCTTGCCTCGATGCCGGCGGCGCTGCTGGTGCGCTATCGCGACGAAATGAGCTTCTCCGAGCGCGTCCGGAGCCTGTTGCAGCGCAATCTCGCCGAAGACCTCTCGCTGGAAGATGTCGCCGCCAAATTATCGATCACGCAGCAGACGCTGCGGCGGCGCTTGCAGGACGAGAGCGATCTCGGCTTTCGCGACCTCAAGGACCGGGTACGGTCTGCGGCTGCGGTCAATCTGCTGCAATATTCGCAGTCGCCGATCGACGAGATCGCCGCGGCACTGGGGTTTTCGGAAGTCAGCACGTTCCATCGCGCATTCCGCAGATGGACCGGCCGCACGCCCGGCGAATTCCGTCATGCCCCCGACGACGCCGGCTGATCCTGCCAAGAAACGTCAATCGTTTTGTCACCGCCGGCCATTTCGATCTGTCGGCCGGGATCATCATAGTCCCCATCGCCTTGGGCACGCCTCGGCGCGCGAAAGAGGGACCGATGACGCAATTGAGAACGATGGCAGAGCGGCACCCGCAGAAGGCCGCATGCGTGATCTATCCGTCCGGCGAAAGGCTGACCTACGAGACGCTCGACCAGAACGCCAACAAGGTCTCGCAGCTCCTGATGTGGCTCGGCCTCTCGCAAGGTGACGGCGTCGCCGTCATGCTGGACAATGATTTCACCTATTTCGAAATCGTTCACGGCGCCCGCCAGATCGGTTGCTACTATACGCCGATCAGCACCCACTTGAAGCCCGAAGAGGCCGCCTACATCGTCCGCGACAGCGGCGCCAAGGTGCTGTTCGTGGCCGCGCGGTTCGCGGACGTCGCCCGCGACCTCGCCCAATCCGCGGGGGCGCATTGCCGGATCATCGCGCTGCACGGCCAGATCGCCGGCTGCTCCGACTACGCCGCTGAACTCGTTCGCTTTGAGCGCTATGCCGAATTTCCAGAGGGGCCGGTCGGCAAGGATTTCTTCTACTCGTCGGGCACCACCGGCCAGCCCAAGGGCATCAAGCAGCCGCTGTTCTCGAACTTCAAACAGGCCAATTCCTCGGGCGACTGGGTCCGCAACAAATTCCAGTTCGACGAAGACAGCATCTATCTGTCGCCTGCGCCGCTCTATCACGGAGCTCCGCTGCGTTTCACGATGAGAACGATCGACTGTGGCGGCACCGTCGTCCTGATCGCGAAATTCGATGCCCTGACTTGCCTGCGGGCGATCCAGGATGAACGCATCACCCATAGCCAATGGGTGCCGACCATGTTCTTTCGGCTGCTGAATTTGCCGGCCTCGGAGCGCGCGGCCTACGACCTGTCGTCGCATCGCTGCGCCATCCATTCCGCCGCACCCTGCCCGGCGGACATCAAGCAGCAAATGATCGATTGGTGGGGGCCCATCGTCTGGGAATATTATTCGAGCTCCGAGCGCAACGGGGTGACATGCATTTCCGCGGAGGAATGGCTGACGCACCGGGGATCGGTCGGCCGCGCCGTGTTGGGCACGATTCATATTCTCGATGACGATGGAACTGAAGTGGCACCGGGAGAGATCGGTGACGTCTTCTTTGATGGCCCGGAATTCGCCTATCACAACGATCCGGAGAAGACCAAGCGCACCCGCAACGTGCAGGGATGGACCACGGTCGGTGACGTCGGCTATCTCGACAAGGATGGCTTTCTCTACCTGACCGATCGTCGCGCGCACATGATCATCAGCGGTGGCGTGAACATCTACCCCGCCGAGATCGAGAACATTCTGGCATTGCACCCGGCGGTCCAGGATGTCGCCGTCTTCGGCGTGCCAAACGTCGAGTTCGGCGAAGAAGTCAAAGCCGTGGTGCAATTGCATGATCCCAACCTCGCCTCACCGGCGATGGAGAAAGACCTGATCGCCTACTGCCGCGGCAAGCTGTCCGGCGTGAAATGCCCGAAGAGCGTCGACTTCGAGGCCGACATGCCCCGGCTGGAGAATGGCAAGCTGTTCAAGCACGTCTTGAAGAAACGCTACGCATCAGCCGGCTGACCTGCGGTCATCCAGGCTCACGCCAGCCGGTTGCAAATAAATCTACAGGGAGAGAAAAATGAATCTATCGAAACGGGCGTTACTCGTTGCTCTGGCCACCAGCATCCTCGCGTCACCGGTTTGGGCGCAACAAAAACTCTATGGTCCCGGGGTCTCCGATACCGAGGTGAAGATCGGCCAGACGATGCCCTATAGCGGCCCGGCTTCGAGTTTCTCAACCATCGGCAAGGCGATGGCGGCCTACTTCGCCAAGATCAACAAGGAAGGCGGCGTCAACGGCCGCAAGATCAACCTGATCTCCCTGGATGACGGCTACAGCCCGCCAAAGGCGGTCGAACAGACCCGCAACCTCGTCGAAAACCAGGAAGTTCTGGCGATCGTCGGGACATTCGGCTCACCGACCAATTTTGCCATCCAGAAATATCTGAACATCAAGAAGGTGCCCTCGCTGTTTTTGGGGACCGGCGCGAACCGGATCGACGATCCGGCGAAATTCCCATGGTCGATGGGGTGGCAACCCAATAACGAGGCCAAGGGCCGGATCTACGCCAAATTCCTTCTGAAGACGCGCCCTCAAGCCAAGATCGCCATTCTCTATCAGAATGACGATTTCGGAAGGGACTATGCGAAGGGCGTTCGCGACGGCCTTGGCGACAACGCCGCCAGGATGATCGTCGCGGAGAAGAGCTACGAGGTGTCCGAACCGACCATCAACTCGCAATTGCAGCTGCTGCGTGCCAGTGGTGCTGATGTCCTGATCGATCTGTCGACGCCGAAATTTGCGGCGCAGGCGATCAAGCGTATCGCGGAAACCAAATGGGAGGTCCTGCATCTGCTGAGCGATGCCTCCGGATCGGTGGCAAGCACCCTCACGCCCGCCGGCCTCGACAATTCGAAGGGCGTCATCACGGTTCTATTTCGCAAGGATCCGAGCGATCCCAAATGGGCTGACGATCCTGCGATGAAGGACTATCTGGCATTCATGAAGGACTACATGCCGGACGCCAATCCGATGGAGTCGTTCAACATCTTCGGCATTGCGACGGCCCAGACATTCGTGCACGTCCTGCAAAAATGCGGCGACGATCTCACCCGCGCGAACCTGATGAAGCAGGCGACGAATATCAATGGGCTCGTGCTGCCATTGATGTTGCCGGGAATTACCCTGGACACCAGCCCCAAGCGACACACGCCGCTGCATCAGGAGCAGATCTTCCAGTTCGACGGCGTTCGATGGGTCCCCATCAGCGACATCATCTCCGCCGAATAGAACGCGCCGGTCCAGTGACTCATAAGAATAGGGCGATCCGAGCCGATCGCCCTATTTCATTTTGGCCTAGTCTTCGGGGGCAGGATGACTAATCTTCGCATTGTCATCCTGCCCGCCATTGTGCGCGCGATCTCTTCCGAAAGCCGGGATCGCGTTTTCGGAATCCTGCGTTAGCCGTGTGTGGCCCGCCCATCCGCCTTCAAAACCTCGCGGGCGATCGTCAGTTTCATGATTTCGGTCGTCCCCTCGGCGACCTGCGCGATGCGGCTCTGGAAATACAGCTGACCGAAGCGGCTCTCGCGCACCATGCCGAGGCCGCCATGGATCTGCATGCAACGATCGATCACCCGACATGCCGCCAGCGGCGCGAAGCACTTGACCATCGCGGCCTCCTTCCGGGCGTCACGGCCCTGGTCGAGCATCCACGCAGTCTTGTAGACCATCAGCCGGCCTTGCTCGAGATCCATCTCGGATTCGGCAAGCATCCATTGAATGGCCTGGCGTTCCGAAAGCGGCGCGCCGAAGGTTTCACGAGACTTCGCACGAGCGACCGCCTGCTGCTGGGCCCAGCGCGCGGTGCCGATCAAACGCGCACCGATCACGGTGCGGTTGCGGTTGAGCTGATCCATCATGTGACGGAAGCCCATCCCCTCGCCGCCCAGCATGTTCTTGGCAGGAACGACGCAATCCTTGTATTCGTAGTCACATGACCGCCCCAGATATGTTCCAGGCGCCATCGTCTCATAGGTTTTCAGGAGTTTGACGCCCGGATTCGGGTAGTCCACGAGGAACATGCTGATGCCCTCATAGCCCTTGCTCGGATCGGTGACGGCGTAGCAGAGTAGATATTTTGGCGCGATGCCGGGATGGTTGGGCGGCGGCGCCCAGCGCTTGATTCCGTTGATGACGTAATTGTCGCCATCGCGGACCGCCGTGGTGGTGATGCCGGCGGCGTCCGATCCTGCACCAGGCTCCGAGATGTTGATGTGATAGAATTTGTCTTCCTTCAGGATCGGATACAAATAGGCTTCGCGCTGCCATTCCGGCGCGGTGTAAAGCGCCGGGTGCGGGTCGAGAAAGCCGGACCACGTCGCCAGCAATCCATGCATGACGGGCGAGGTGACCAGTTCCTCATACACCAGACATTTCGCGATTGTGCCGAGCCCCTGGCCGCCGGCCTCTTTCGGAATAGCGATGCCACGAAAGCCGCCTTCTCGGAATTTCCGAACGACGGACATGAATATGTCCTCGGGCACGGCGTAGTCGTCGATGCCCCATTCCGCTTCGAGCGGGCGGCATACGTCCGCGACAAACGCCGCAGCGCGTGCCTTGATGTCTTTTTGCTCGGGGGAAAGATCGAAATCCATAATTCGCTCCAGGTCGGACCATTGTGAGGCCTATCGATACCATCGCAGCATGGGGGCGGATCATGGCTGGCCGAACCAAAGTCATTGGCCTGTTGCGTCAACTCAGACGCGGCACACCGAATCGCGGCCGCTTCACCGGACCACGTGATCCAGCTACGGGCGTCGCGCGCGGCCAGCTAGTGGCCGACGCCTAAGGCAACAGCCCGACCCATGCCTCATCTGGACAAATGAAAGTAGTCAAGCAGGCGTCGGCACCGCGCGCGCCTTGGCAACCACCTCCTCGGCCGTCAGCGGATTCGCCGGATGCCAGGTCAGGCAGATCGGCGTGCGAATCCGGATCGGCCGCGGCCGGCCTTCAAGCTATGGCTATCGGCCCTGCTGGATCGGCACGGCGATCGCATCCTGCGGGTCAAGGGCCTAATCCGCACCTCGGCCGGCGCCAATCTGATCGTGATCCACGGCGTGCAGCATTCGATGCACCCGCCAGTGCATCTGGTCGGCAAAGACGACGGGCAGCCATCATTGCTGGTGTTCATCACCCGCGGCCTCGTCGCGGCGCGATCGAAGGAAGTCTGATGCGGTTTCTGCAGTTGTCGCGGCCATACAAAGAGCTGCAGCAGAACTAACCGCAAGCGAATATCTCGTCCGTCGGAAATTTATCGGAAATCAGTTCCGGTCCATCGGACCGGATCACGAACATATCCTGGATGTGCCAATGGTTGATGTGGGGCTCCATCGCGATCACCATGCCCTCCTCGAGCACCCGCGAATTGCCGCGGGCGATCACCGGCTCTTGCTGATGCCACCACGCCCCGACACTATGACCGGCCAGCATTGACTTGTAGGTCATTCCGGCGGACGCAAAGCGCTCCACCACGAACTGATAGATATCGCCGGCAGTGCGGCCGGGCACGAGCTGATCGCAGGCGGCGCGATAGATGTCGCGGATCACGGTGTATTGTCGAACCTGCTCGGCACTCGGCTTACCGACCACCGCGCAGCGCGACTGGTGCCCCGGATAGCCCTTGATGTAGGCGACGTAGTCGGTGCGAATGGCATCACCCGCCGCGAAGACAAAGTCGCTTTCGCCGGCATATTGAATGGTGTTGCGTTCGGAATTGAGGATGCCGTGGGTGAATTCCGATCCGTGAGCCAAGCAATAGCCGACCAGAGCGGCGTGCAGATCCCGCTCTCGCATGCCCGGCCGCACCATCTGCAGGCAGGCCAGAAAGGCGTCATCGAGCATATCGGCGCCGCGCTTCAGCGCCGCGAGCTCCGTGGGCGTTTTGACCGCGCGGACGACGTCCATCAGCGGGCTTGAATCAACATTTCGCATCCTCGGCAAGCGCTTGCGCAGGACGTCCCAATCAGCCGCGCTGATAAAATTGGTCTCGAAGCCGATCTTCGATTCCGAAAGCCCCATCGCCGCGATTACCTCGGCGAGTTTTTCAACCGGCGACTCCGTGTAGCCTTCATAGACGTCGAAATGCTCGATGAAGGAATCGCGCCGCGCCAGCCCCTCGGCAATGGCGTTGACGACGATGCGCGGCTCGCCCTTGCGCGGCCAGATCAGATAAACGCCACGCGGCGAGTCGGCGAGATCGAGATGGCGCGCGAGCGTGCCGGGATAGGCGAATCCCGCGAGATAGGTAAAGTTGATGCCGGCGCGCGCCACGATGGCGTCGAGACCGAGCATATCCATTTGCTGCGCCAGGCGCTTGAGCTGCACGAAATCCTTCGCTGACGCTTTCATATCCAAACTCCGTGGGGTGACTGACGCAAGATCATTCAGCCTGACGCTCGACCATCCGCAAAAATCGCTGGGTCCGCTCGTGCTTCGGTCGATCCAGCAAGTCATCGGGCGGTCCTTGCTCGATCACCCTGCCCTCGTCCATGAACACGATGCGATCGGCGACCTCCCGGGCGAAACGGACCTCGTGGGTGACCACGATCATGGTCATGCCGGCCTCGGCAAGGCGGCGGATCACGGCGAGAACTTCGCCGACCAATTCGGGATCGAGCGCGGAGGTCGGTTCGTCGAACAGCATCAACCGCGGCGAAATCGCCAGCGCGCGAGCGATGGCCACGCGCTGCTGCTGACCGCCAGACAGTCGGTGCGGGAAATGATAGGCATGCGCCGACAGGCCGACGGCGTTCAACAGGCTCATGCCCAGCGCGTGCATCTTGTCAGCCGACTCGCCGTAGACCCGGGTCGGGGCCTCGATGATATTTTCCAACGCTGTGAAATGGTCGAACAGATTGAAGTGCTGAAACACCATGCCTATCCGCGCGTCGGCGCGAGCCTTGGCGAGATTGCGGGTTGGGACGAGACCGTCGCCGACCTGCTTGGTATAACCGACATACCGGCCGTCGACCGTGATTTCGCCCCAGTCCAATTGTTCGAGATGATTCACCAGCCGCAGCAGCGTGCTCTTGCCCGAGCCGCTCGGCCCCATCAGCACCACCACCTCGCCGCGCTTGATGGTGAGATCGACGCCGCACAGGATTTGCTTGCTGCCGTAGGATTTCTGCACGTTGCGGCACACCACGAACGGCGCATCGGCCGCATCGCCCTCCGCCCGGCCCGCGCTGAGCGTATCCATCCAGGCCGTCGGCGAGACCGGCTGCGCCGACTCCGTGCCCTCCGGCGCAACCGCCGGCTTCGGCTTGCGCTCGGCGTCCGGGTTGAAATTGCGTTCGAGGTAGTGTTGCGCCCCCGCGATCGCGCTGGTCATGATCAGATAGATGATGCCGGCGGCGGCGAACACCGTGAAGAACTTGAAGTTCTGGCCGACGATCTGCTGCGAGCGGAACGTCAACTCATTGACGAAGATCACCGAGGCGATCGACGTGCCCTTGATCATGGAGATGCTCTGATTGGCCATCCCCGGCAGAATCGCGCGCATCGCCTGCGGCAGGATGATCCGCCGCAGCGTCAGGAACGGCCCCATGCCGAACGATGCCGCGGCGAGGCTTTGCCTGCGATCAACCGACAGGATGCCGCCGCGAATGATCTCGGCGCAGAACGCCGCTTCGTTGAGCATGAAGCCGACCACCGCGGTGGTGAAGCTGTCGAGCCTGATGCCGACCACCGGAAGCGCATCGTAGAGAAACACCAATTGCAGGATCACCGGCGTGCCGCGGACGAACCAGATGTAGCACCAAGCCGCATTGCGCACCGGCGCCAAGGCAGACAGCCGCATCAGCGCTAGAACTAGCCCGAGCAGGACGCCGCCGAGCATCGCCAGCGCGGCGATCTCGATCGCCGTCAACGCGCCGTCGAGCAGGAACGACGAGAACACGTAGGACATCATTTCCCGCACCGGCTCGGGCACAAGATTGGAACGCCAGCCGATCGCGATGACAGCCGCCAACGCCAATATCGCGGCGCCGGCCCAGATCACGTTCCTTGACGGCCGCGCTGCGCCGGCCTCCTCTAGGTCAGCCATAGGCGCGCCTTCCGTTTGAGGTCCGCGAGTCGTTCAACCGCATAAGGTGACGGTAGCATGGGCGACAGCCTGCGCCGCTATGACCAGATCAGACAGCAAAACGCGTTCGTCGGCGGTCGGCCATTCCTTGTAGATTCTGATGTCCCCGGGCCCGTATTGCACGGTCGGAATGCCCAACGCGGCGATGATGTTGCCGTCGCCGACATTGCCGAGACGGCCCCATCCGCCGACCACGGCCGGCGCGCCGGAGGCCTGCGCCTGACCTGCCGCCAGCGAAGTCACCAAGGCATGATCGCGCGCGCATTCCATCGGCTCCTGGCACCATCCGGTTTCGGTGCCCTTGGCCGGCAATTCAAAACTGTAATTGAAAGCCGGATGCTCGCTCCTGATCCCTTCCAGCAACGCGGTCAAATCGGCGGCGATGCCGTGCAACGTCTGGCCC
Organism: Rhodopseudomonas sp. BAL398; assembly: GCF_033001325.1. Taxonomy (NCBI): domain Bacteria; kingdom Pseudomonadati; phylum Pseudomonadota; class Alphaproteobacteria; order Hyphomicrobiales; family Nitrobacteraceae; genus Rhodopseudomonas; species Rhodopseudomonas sp. BAL398. Next base: position 5,174,028 of record NZ_CP133111.1, on the reverse strand, counting down.
GGCACGGTGCGAAACTGCAGCATCAATTCGGCCTGCTTGCTGTGCAGGCCGGTATGGTTCTTCTGGTAGTAATGCTCCTTGTGAAACGTATCGAAGGTGTGAGTCGGAAAGCCCGGCAAATCCGGATGCGGCGCAAAATTCATCCAGCTTCCTTCCGGAATTGGATCGAGACTGGGACCGATGCGGCGGATCACTTCGCAGAGTTGCTCGATCGGATTCCAATACTGCGCCTTCGCCTCGGCGCTGTAGCGAAAAAACAATTCCGGCGCCTCGACGCGGATTCGTACCATGACGATGCCGACACACACCGTGGCGATGGTGTTGTTGGAATGCTCCATGTTGATGCAGAGATCCGCCCGAACCCCGCTGTTCAATAATGCCCTTGTGCCGGCGCCGCCGAGCTTGTGAGCGATCACCGGGCACAGCAGCACGTCGCCTTGCAACCGCGTGCCCGATTTGATCACGGCCTCCAAGCCGCAGAACGCCGCGGCGAGTCCGCCCTTGTCGTCATGGGCGCCCATGCCCCAAACCCAGCCATCCTCGAATTTGGCACCGTAGGGGTCGACTGACCAACCCGGCATCTCAACGCCGGGATCCATGTGACCGTTGAGCATCAGGCTGCGGCCGCCGCCGTTGCCACGCAGTACACCCATCGGCTGCCGGCTGGTGATCGCCGGATCGAATGGATGCATCACGTCCATCATCGTGACGTCGAGGCCGATATCGGTCATGCGCTCGGCGAGACGATCGGCGATATGGTGCTCCTGGAACGCCGAACTGGGGATCCGCAGCAGTTCCTGCTCGATCTCGAGAACGCGCGCAGCATCGACGTGCTGCTGCACGGCGGACAACTCGACGGTCATGGGGTTTCTCCTGGATGGATCGCTTGCGGGGGTGCGCTCACTCGGTGAGAACGGCAGGCTCCGTGGTGAGGCTGTAGTCCACATGGTAGCGATCGTAGATCGCCTTCTCGGTGCCGTTGGCCCGGATCGCGGCAAGCCCGTCGCGGATCGCCTTGATCAGATCGGAATTGCCCTTGGCGGTGCCCACCGCGATTTTTGCGCCTGTGATGACATCGAAAGCACTTTCGATCACGGTTGGGTTCGACGCCACCAGACTCTCGCCGACGAATTTGTTGATCGCGACCAGATCAGCACGCCCGTTCTGCACCAGCCGCATCCCGCTCGGCATGTCCGAGGAGGTGATGATGTTGACGGCCGGCTTGCCGGCGGCGACGCACTTGCCGGCGGCCTCGCGTAACATCGCCTCTTGCGTGGTACCAAGCGTCGTGGTCGCGGTCACACCGCAGATATCGCCAAGCGCGTGGATGGCTTTGGGATTGCCCTTCGCCACCAGCATGCCGGTGGCCGCATTCATGTAAACGACGAAGTCCATCTTCTTCGCGCGTTCGGGAGTGTAGAGCAGCGTGTCCCACATGACGTCGATCTGACCCGCCATGGTCGCGGGGATCAGACCGGCCCAGGTGCCGATCGAGAATTCCATCGGAACGCCGACACAGGCGAAGGTAGCACGGGCGAGGTCGGCATCGAGGCCGATCAGCTTGTTGAAGTCCTTGGGATCGCGCTGACTGAACGGCACGGTTTCGCCGTCCTGCCCGATCTTGATTGTCTTGCCAGCCAGCCCCGGATATTTGGCCGCCATCTTGGTCGGCTCACACCCATCATCGGCCCGCGCGACCGCGACGCTTGCTGCGATCATGGCGGCAACACAGACGGCGGCGCGCGGCAATAACCAATAAATATTGCGCATGTTTTTCCCATTCCCTCGCTGCATAACCCGGCACTTTAAGGGAATTATTTGGGTTATTGCGGTGCATTACAAATGAAATCTGGACATTTAATCTATGCGCATATTTTATATGTGAATGGACTCTCGCAACCTCGAGACATTGGTCTGGGTGGCACGGCTTGGCGGCATTGGGGCGGCTGCACAGCACCTCAATCTGACACAGCCCGCCATCACCCGGCGGATCCAGGAGCTGGAACGCGAGCTCGGCGCCAAGGTTCTACGCCGCCAGGGACGCAACGTGGTGCCGACGCCGCTCGGCCAGATCTGCCTTGGCAAGGCCGAGCGCATCCTGTCCGAAGTCGCCACCATGCGTGTGGCGGCGAGCGGAACGGCCGCGGTCGGCACGATTCGTGTCGGCGTGGTGGAGAGCATCGCGCTCACCTGGTTCCAGAATATGCTGACCCGGATCGAGGATCGCTATCCCAAGGTGCAGCTTGAGATCGACGTCGATCTGTCGAGCCGCCTGGCAACCAAGCTGGCCCGCCGCCAGATCGACATTGCGCTGTTGCCTGGCCCCGTGCAGTTGACCGGCGTTGTTCTGGTCCCGCTCGGCAGTTGCGCCATGCGATGGCTTGGCCATCCCCGGCTGAGGCCGAAAGATCGTGCGATGACGGCGACCGACCTTGCTGAATTGCCGATCATCAGCATGCCGCAGGACGCCAATGCCTACTACTCGACGGTGCACTGGTTTGAGCAGGCCGATGTCAGTCCCGGTCTGGTTCACCGCTGCAATAGCTTCAGCGTCATGGCATCGCTGGTGCGACGCGGAGTCGGCGTCAGCCTGCTGCCGCCCGACTTGTTCAGAGCAGATCTCGAATCCGGCGACTTGTCGATTCTCGTCGAGGAGCCGAAAGTTGCGAACGTCGATTACTCCGCAGCCTACCTGCCAAGTGTCGAGACGACCATCCTTCCGGAGGTGGCAGCGTTGGCGGCAGAAGAGAGCGGGTTTCTGAGGTCGCCACTCGCATGCGCGAACAGCTTTGGCGCTGAACCACTCCGGGATTCGCGGACGCCGTTCGGTTGACTTGTGCCGCGATGGCACGCAATCATTCGGGAGCGGGTTATGGCCGGGCTGGCCAGGGCAAAAGCTGAAGGAAGGCGATCGGGGCGACCACCGGTTGCCAAAGCAATCGAACAAGAGATTCGCAATCTTCGTGACGCAAGGCTCGGCATCTACAAAATCGCCAAGCATTTGGACGTCGGGGTTTCTGTCGTACAGCGTGTGACTTGGCTCATGGATTCCGCTCTCGCTTCAATTCTCGCGCTGGCCAACCCTGGTTGCGGTCACTGCGGCGGCGACATCAGCTTGCTCTCGACCTGCCGCCGGCACCACGCATCGAGTTCGCCAGCGTGCGGCTTGAGAATCGCCGGCCTGCCACCGGCAAATGCGATGCAGGCTTCAAGATTAACCGCCGAGACCCCCGCGACGGTCGGAATGCCACGGCTGATCGCTTCCGCAACCGGTTGCAGCAGGCCGCGGCCGGCGGCCTCCTGCTTGCCGAATTTGTTCAACACCATCAGATCGAGCGGGCCATCGAGCGCCCGCTCCATCCAGACCGCAGCCTGCGCCAGCGCGTCGAGATCAAGTTTGCAGCCGCGAGCCTGAGCGCCACGATCCGCCGAGATCGAAATCTGGTCGCCGGAAAACAGATCGTGCAGGATCATATCGCAGCGATGGCGATCCGGCCGGTCATGGGCAATCTGGATCACGCCGCCGAGACGAAGGCCCTGCACCTGCAAATCCCGCATGCAACCAGCGAGTACGGCGTCGGCGCGAAGACTGTCGTCATACAGCATCGCCGCGAAAGGCACGTCGATATCAGCCTCGGTCTGTTGAGAATGCGGCGCGATTGTCCCAGATGCGGCGATCACCGGTTCCCCTCCCAGTCCGTCCCGGAATTAGCCGTCGGATCATCGCCGGCATGACCGCCACAACTGCAGCTGGATTGCGCTGTCGGAGCCTGATCGCGCAACAGCGACCAGTCGATCATGCGTTCCAGGCAAGTCGATGCGGCGTCGCTCGAATGCTCCAGCGCGGTCATCATGGCAAGCCAGTCTTCGTCGTTGCCCCGGTCGGCGAAACCACGCACCGCATTGGCCACGTATTCACCGACCGTCTCACCGTAGTGTTCGGCGGCGTGCCGGACCTGACCGAGGCGACGAAAGTCGTTCGTCGCCAGCAGCGTCGTGGTCGCCACCGCCTCGTCCTGAAATTGTCGCAACAGATCGCCGAGAAGCATCAGAAGCGCTCCTTATTGGACCAGCGGCGACGTTGCCGCATCAAGGACGACGCCGGTGATGACGGCGTTGCCGGCCAGCATCGAAATGTATTGAACCGTGGCGCGCCGCTCGACCGCCTCGTTGAGATATTCGGCAATCCGCAGACGAACGGTCTCGAACGGCAACAACTGGCCCTCGATGCGCCGGTTGAGCCGCACGATGTGAAAGCCGTAGCGGGTCTCGGCCGGCTCAGCGCAAGTCTCGCCGGGTTGCAGCCGGTCGAGCGCCTTTTCGAATTCCGGAGTCGTGGTGCCGGAGCTGATCTGGCCGAGATTGCCGCCCTGCTGACTCGACGGACATGCAGAATGCCGCCGTGCCAGTTCGGCGAACCTTTCAGGTGCGGCTTGAACAAGCTTCAGAACCGCCGCCACCTCGAGTCTTGCCTCGGCGCGCGCCGTCGGGTCGCCTGGCGCCGCCGGGAACAGGATGTGGGCGGCTTCGAAGATCGCCAACGACCGGAATCTCGCGAGGTTCTTCTCGTAGTAGCGTCGGCAGGTCGCCTCGTCGGCGACCGGCGTGATCACCTCGAGCTCGACCACCTGACGGACCAAGGCCTCCTCGTCGGTCTCGCGGCGGCCCTGCGCATCGGCCAATGGCTTCGGCAGCAATCCGAGTTCGTTGGCCCGATCCAGCAGCAACTGCCTGATTACCAGCGCGCGGGCCGCTTCCGCAAAGGCGGCCGCCGGCGTCGTGGCGGGATGATGCTGCGCCTCCTGCGCGATGGTTTCGCGCGGAATGCTTCGGCCGTTGACGCTGACGACACGGTTCTGAGGCGTAGCCGATGGTGCAAACGCAAGATTGCTCATGTGCCTTACTCCGCCGGTTGAACTGGCGCGCCGACACCGCGGACGCCCTTACGATTCGTGCGCACCAGCTGATAGCCGCGACGCCCGAGATACCACACCGGCGCGCTCCAGATATGGACCAGCCGGGTGAAGGGAAACACGAGGAAGATCGTCATGCCGATCAGGAGGTGAGCCTTGAAGATCGGGTGAACGTCGGCGACATAGGCCGAGGCGCCCGGCTGCAGCGTCAGGATGCCCTGGGCCCAGCTCATCAACTTCACCATCTCGTGCCCATCCATATGGCCCAGCGAGACGAAGATGCTGGACAGCCCAAGCAACAGCTGGACCAGCAGCAGCGCCAGCACCGCGATATCGCCGAAGGAGGAGTGCTTCAGAATTCGCGAATCCGTCAGCCGACGATGCAGCAGCAGGACAATGCCGACCAGGCAGATCAGGCCAGCGGTGCCGCCGACCACGATAGCGACGCCTTGTTTGAAGCTGTGGCTCACGCCCAGCGTCTCCCAGATCCAAATCGGCGTCAGCAGCCCGAACAAGTGACCAGCAAAGATCAGGAGCACGCCGACGTGAAACAGATTCGAGCCCCAGGTCAGCTGGCGACGCCGCAGCAACTGGCTCGATCCGCTCTTCCACGTGTATTGCTCACGGTCATAGCGCAACAGGCTGCCGCACAGGAACACGGTCAGGGCGAAATACGGATACCAGCCGAAGGCGATGTGATTGAGGGTTCCATTCATGACGCTGCTCCCGGGCTCAACGGATTGTCCGCGGTCGACACCGCGCGTTTGGCATGGCGCATCCGCGCGGCGAGCGCATCGGTGCCGCAGCCGCCGATCGCGGATTGCGCACCGGCGCCCGGCCCGAAGCTGACGGCCTCTTCTTCCCACGCCGCGTCGAGCGCAGCGAAGTCGTTGGGATCGGCCTCCTGTTCCGACATGATCGCGTCGAGATCGGCCTTGCGCAATTCGGCGGCGGCGATCGCACCGATCGCACGCAGCACCCACTCGTAGCTGGATTCACGCTTGCGCAGCCGTTCCGCCAGCGCCGCCAGGATATGTGCCGGCTGGCCGAGGAATTCGCGTGCGGTGTCGAGCGGCAGCGTCGAGCAGTATTCCAGCAGCAGCGGCAGAAAGTCCGGCAATTCGCCGGGCCGCATCGCCAGCCCGCCCTGCTGATAGATCGCGCCGAGATCGATCATAGCCTGGCCGCGGTCCCGGCTCTCGCCATGGACGTGCTCGAAAATGTGCAGCGACAGCGTGCGCGAGCGATCGAACAGCTGCACATAGCGCTCCTGCAGATCGTAGAGGTCGCCGGTTTCGACCTCGTCGAGAAAACGATCGAGCGCGGCGCGTTGCGGCGCCGGGATCAGTCGCTCGCCGTCCAGCGCCCGCCGCATTTCCGGAACTGCCGCGCACAACTCGGCCTCCGGATACGACAGCAGCGCGGACAGCACCTTGAAGGTGAGCACACTCGTTGAGTCTCGCATCAGACGATCTCCATCGGATTACGCGCCTTCTTCGGCTGGCCGAACAGATTGGTCTCGGTGCGGCCGTCGGCGCAGCCATTGCCGAACGAGAAGCCGCAGGAACCACGCAGGTCGAGCGCATTGGCGCCCGCCTCGCGGTGGGTGGTCGGAATAACGAAGCGATCCTCATAATTGGCGATCGCCATCAACTGATACATCTCCTCGATCTGCGCGCCGGTGAGACCGACCTTCTCGGCGATGCTGTCGTCGATCACACCGTCGATGGTCTTGGCGCGCATATAGGCCCGCATCGCCAACATCCGCTCGAGGCCGGTCGCGACCGGCGCCTCGTCGCCCGCGGTCAGCAAATTGGCGAGATATTTGAGCGGAATCCGCAGGCTGCGGACGTCCGGCATGGCGCCGTCGAGCCCCATCTTGCCGGCCTCGGCCGCCGACTGGATCGGCGACAGCGGCGGCACGTACCAGACCATCGGCAGCGTGCGGTATTCCGGATGCAGCGGAAACGCCACCTTCCACTCCATCGCCATCTTCCAGATCGGCGACTTGCGCGCGCCTTCGATCCAGGCCTCGGCGATGCCGTCGGCCCTCGCCTGGGCGATCACTGCGGGATCGCTGGGGTCGAGGAAGATCGACAGCTGCGCCTCGTAGAGATCCTTTTCGTCCTTGCTGCTGGCGACCTCTTCGATGCGGTCGGCATCATAGAGCACGACGCCAAGATAGCGGATGCGCCCGACGCAGGTCTCCGCGCACACCGTCGGCTGGCCGGCCTCGATCCGCGGATAGCAGAAGATGCATTTCTCGGATTTTCCGCTCGACCAGTTGTAATAGATCTTCTTGTACGGACAGCCCGAGACGCACATCCGCCAGCCACGGCATTTGTCCTGATCGATCAGTACGATGCCGTCTTCCTCGCGCTTGTAGATCGCGCCCGACGGGCACGAGGCGACGCAGGCCGGATTGAGGCAGTGCTCGCACAGCCGCGGCAGATACATCATGAAAGTGTTCTCGAACGCGCCGTAGATATCCTTCTGCACGCCTTCGAAATTCGCGTCCTTCGATCGCTTGGCGAATTCGCCGCCGAGGATTTCCTCCCAGTTCGGGCCCCACTCGATCTTTTCCATCCGCTCGCCCGAGATCAGCGAGCGCGGCCGCGCGGTCGGCATCGCCTGACTTTCGCCCGCGGTCTGCAGATGTTCGTAGTCGAAGGTGAAAGGCTCGTAATAGTCATCGATCTCGGGCAGATCGGGATTGGCGAAGATCTTCGCCAACACCCGCCACTTGCCTCCGATCTTCGGCTGGATCTTGCCGTTAGCCTTGCGGGTCCAGCCGCCGTTCCACTTGGTCTGGTTCTCCCACTCCTTGGGATAGCCGATCCCCGGCTTGGTCTCGACATTGTTGAACCAGGCGTATTCCATGCCTTCGCGGCTGGTCCAGACGTTCTTGCAGGTGACCGAACAGGTGTGACAGCCGATGCACTTGTCGAGGTTCAGCACCATGGCGATTTGCGCGCGAATTTTCATGATGCGGTCTCCAGCTTGCCGGTCCTGTCGTCGATCGTGGCGTCGGGGGCGGCGCCCTCCAGCCAGTCGATCTTCGTCATTTTACGAATGATCACGAATTCGTCGCGGTTCGATCCCACGGTGCCGTAATAGTTGAAGCCGTAGGCCTGCTGTGCATAGCCGCCGATCATATGGGTCGGCTTCGTCACCACGCGGGTCACCGAATTGTGGATGCCGCCGCGCTGCCCGGTCATTTGCGACCCGGGCACGTTCACGATCTTCTCCTGCGCGTGATACATCATGCACATGCCGTTCTTGACCCGCTGCGACACCACCGCGCGCGCCACCAGCGCACCGTTGGTGTTGTAGGCCTCGATCCAGTCGTTATCGACGATGCCGCCCCTGACCGCGTCGTCCTCGCTGATCCACACGATTGGGCCGCCGCGTGACAGCGTCAGCATCAGCAGGTTGTCGGTGTAGGTCGAATGGATGCCCCACTTCTGATGCGGGGTGATGAAGTTGAGGACGATCTGCTTTTCGCCGTTCGGGCGCTCCTCGATGATCGGCTTGATGGTCTTGGTATCGATCGGCGGGCGATAGACGCAGAAGCCCTCGCCGAACGCCCGCATCCACAGATGGTCTTGATAGAGCTGCTGGCGCCCGGTCAGCGTCCGCCACGGAATCAACTCGTGAACGTTGGTGTAGCCGGCATTGTAGCAGACCTTGTCGGATTCCAGCCCGGACCAGATCGGCGACGAGATGATCTTGCGCGGCTGCGCCACGATATCGCGGAACCGGATCTTCTCATCTTCTTTGGGCACCGCCAGATGATTGTGATCGCGGCCGGTGAAGCCGCCCAGCGACTCCCAGGCCTTGACCGCAACTTCGCCGTTGGTCTCCGGCGCCAGCGACAGAATGACCTCGGCGGCGTCGATCGCGGTCTGGATCCGCGGCATCCCCTTGGCCGGGCCATCGTGGACCTCGCCGTTGAGCTTGCGGAGAAATTCCACCTCGTGGCTGGTGTTCCAGCTCATCCCCTTGCCGCCATTGCCGAGCTTGTCCATCAACGGCCCGAGCGAGGTGAAGCGATCATAGAGATGCGGATAGTCGCGTTCGACCACCGTCACCGCCGGCATGGTGCGGCCCGGAATCGGCTCGATCTCGCCCTTCTTCCAGTCCTTGACGTCGAAGGCCTGGGCGATCTCGCCCGGGGAGTCGTGCATGATCGGGGTCAGCACCACGTCCTGTTCGACGCCGAGCACCTCCGGAGCCACCTGCGAGAACGCCTTGGCCAGCCCCTTGTAGATCTCCCAGTCGCTGCGGGCCTGCCAGGCCGGATCGACCGCCGCGGCCAGCGGATGAATGAAGGGATGCATGTCCGAGGTGTTGAGGTCGTCCTTCTCGTACCAGGTTGCGGTCGGCAGCACGATGTCGGAATACATGCAGGTGGTCGACATCCTGAAATCGAGCGTGACCAGGAGATCGAGTTTCCCCTCCGGCGCCTGGTCGTGCCAGACCACTTCGCTGGCCCTGCGCTGGCCCTCGACTCCGAGGTCCTTGCCAAGCACGCCATGTTTGGTGCCGACCAGGTGCTTGAGGAAATATTCATGCCCCTTACCCGACGCGCCGAGGAGGTTGGAGCGCCACACGAACAGATTGCGCGGCCAGTTCTTCGGATTGTCGGGATCTTCGCAGGACATTTTCAGCTCGCCGGCCTGCAGCGATTTGGCGACGTAGTCCTTGGCGTCGAGGCCGGCGGCGTCCGCCTTGGCCTTGATCCCGAGCGGATTCTCCTGCAACTGCGGCGCCGACGGCAGCCAGCCCATCCGCTCGGCGCGCACATTGTAGTCGATCAGCGCGCCGTCCCACGGCCCGGCCGGCGCCGTCGGCGACAGGATCTCGGAGACGTCGAGCGTCTCGTAGCGCCACTGGTCGGTGTGGGCGTAGAACGCCGAGGTCGAATTCATCTGTCGCGGCGGCCGGTTCCAGTCGAGACCGAACGCCAGCGGCGTCCAGCCGGATTGCGGCCGTAGTTTCTCCTGGCCCACATAATGCGACCAGCCGCCGCCGGACTGACCGACGCAACCGCACATCACCAGCATGTTGATGATCCCGCGGTAGTTCATATCCATGTGGTACCAGTGGTTCAGTCCGGCGCCGACGATCACCATGGATCGTCCCTTGGTCTTCTCGGCATTCTTGGCGAATTCGCGCGCCACGGTGATGATCTGGGCGCGCGCGACTCCGGTGATCTGCTCCGCCCAGGCCGGCGTGTACGGTTCCATGTCATCATAGGTCTTGGCGATGTTGGTGCCGCCGAGGCCGCGGTCGACGCCGTAATTGGCGACAAACAGATCGAACACCGACGCCACCAGCGTCTCGCCTTCGGTCAATTGCAGCTTCTTGATTGGAACGTTGCGGGTCAGGACGCTGGGATGATCGGTGCCCTGGAAATAATCGTGTTCGCGATTGCCGAAATAAGGGAACGCGACGGAGGCGATACCGTCCTTGATGTCGGTCAGCGACAGGCGCAGCAGCGTCGGTTCGCCCTTGGCGTCCTTCTCCTCCAGATTCCACTTGCCCTTCTCGCCCCAGCGGAAGCCGACCGATCCCTTCGGAACGACGAGGTCCCCGCTGGTTTCGTCGAAAGCCAGCGTCTTCCAGTCCGGATTGTTGGTCTCGCCGAGCGCGCCGGCGAGATCGGAGGCGCGGATGAACCGCTCTGGAACGTAGTGATCGCCCTGCTTGACCAGCCGCACCAGCATCGGCATGTCGGTATATTGCCTGGCGTAGTCGCGGAAATATTCCGGCTGCCGGTCGATGTGAAATTCGCGCAGGATGACGTGGCCCATCGCCATGCCCAAAGCGGCGTCGGTGCCCGGCTTCGGCGACACCCACATGTCGGCGAATTTCGAGGCCTCCGAATAGTCGGACGAAATCACCACGCTTTTGGCGCCCTTGTAGCGCACCTCGGTGTAGAAGTGCGCGTCAGGGGTGCGGGTCTGCGGAACGTTCGAGCCCCACAGGATCAGGAATCCGGAATTGTACCAGTCGGCGGATTCCGGAACGTCGGTCTGCTCGCCCCAGGTCTGCGGGCTGGCCGGCGGCAAGTCGCAGTACCAGTCATAGAACGACATGCAGACGCCGCCGAGCAGCGACAGATAGCGCGAGCCGGCGGCGTAGCTGACCATCGACATCGCCGGGATCGGCGAGAATCCGAACACCCGGTCCGGGCCGTAGGTTTTTGCGGTGTAGGCATTGGCCGCCGCAATCAGTTCATTGACCTCGTCCCAGGGGGCGCGGACGAAGCCGCCGAGCCCGCGCTTCGACACATAGGACGCGCGCTTCTGCGGATTCTCGACGATCGACTTCCACGCCGCCACCGGCGTCATCAGCACCCGGGCGTCGCGCCACGCCTTCAACAGCCGCGAGCGGACCAGCGGATACTTCACCCGGTTGCCCGAATACAGATACCAGCTGTAGCTGGCGCCGCGGGCGCAGCCGCGCGGCTCGTGGTTCGGCAGGTCCGGCCGGGTCCTGGGATAGTCGGTCTGCTGGGTCTCCCAGGTGACGATGCCGCCCTTGACATAGACCTTCCAGGAGCACGAGCCGGTGCAGTTCACCCCGTGGGTGGAGCGAACGATCTTGTCGTGCTGCCAGCGCTTGCGATAGCCGTCCTCCCACGAGCGGTCGTCGTCGGTCATGATGCCGTGGCCGCCGGAGAATTCGTCCGTCATGCGGTTGAAGAAAGTGAGACGGTCCAGAAAATTGCTCATCATCGATCTCCGATTATTCTGCGGGTTGCGCGACGGCCGCGGCCGGCCTGCGCTCGACGTCGTAAAGCAGCCCGCCGCGCCGCGTGTAGACCGCCCAGGTCACCACGATGCAGATCAGGTAGAAGGCGAGGAAGCCGTACAGCGCCATCTGCGGCCCGCCGGTCGCGGCGATCGAACTGCCATAGGCTTTCGGGATGAAGAAGGCGCCGAACGCCGCGATCGCCGAGGTGAATCCGGTGATCGCCGCCGATTCCTTCTCCGCCTCGCGGGTACGCTCGGCGGGGTCGAGATTCGGCATCAGCCGCGCGACTTCCTTCCGCATGATCGCCGGGATCATCTGGAAGGTGGAGGCGTTGCCGACGCCGGTGGCGAAGAACAGCAGCAGGAACATCGAGAAGAAGCCCCAGAACGCATAGGGCTGGTCCTTGACGCCGAGGAAGTACAGCACCCCGATGACGCCGACCGACATCAGAATGAAGACGTAGAACGTCACCCGCGCGCCGCCGAGCCGATCCGCGATCCATCCGGTCGCCGAGCGCGACAGCGCGCCGACCAACGGGCCGAGGAAGATGAACGGCAGCGCGTCGACCGCCGGGAACTGGGTCTTCGCCAGCAGCGGGAATCCCGCCGAGTAGCCGATGAACGATCCGAACGTTCCGGTGTAGAGCACGCACATGATCCAGTTGTGCTTGCGCTGGAAGATCACCGCCTGTTCGGAGAACGAGGCCTTCGCCGAAGCGATGTCGTTCATGCCGAACCACGCCGCGAATGCCGACACCGCGATGAACGGCACCCAGATGAAGCCGGCGTTCTGCAGCCACATCGGCGCCGCCTTGGCGCCGGCGCCGACCGCCACCGGATCGCCGCCCATCCAGCCGAACACCCCGACGGTGATCACGATCGGGACCAGGAACTGGACGACGCTGACGCCGAGATTGCCGAGCCCGGCATTGAGCGCCAGCGCGTTGCCCTTCTCCGATTTCGGAAAGAAGAACGAGATGTTGGCCATCGATGACGCGAAGTTTCCGCCGCCAAGGCCGCACAGCAGCGCCAGGATCAGGAACACCGCATAGGGCGTCTCCGGCGTTTGCACTGCGTAGCCGATGCCGATCGCCGGAATCATCAGCGACCAGGTCGCCAACGTGGTCCACAGCCGGCCGCCGAAGATCGGCACCATGAACGAGTAGAAGATCCGCAGCAGGGCTCCGGAAATTCCCGGCAGGGCAGCCAGCCAGAACAATTCGTCGGTGGTGAACTTGAAGCCGACCGAGGGCAGCTTGGCGACCACGACCGACCACACCTGCCACACCGCGAACGACAGCAGCAGCGCCGGAATCGAGATCCAGAGATTGCGCTGGGCGATGGCGCGGCCGCTGCTCTCCCAGAACTTTTTGTCCTCGGGGCGCCAGTCACTCAGCATCGCACCGGAGAGCGCACCGGCATGCTTGGTGCCGTGGATCGGTTGCATTTCAGGCAGCTGCGGCAGCGCCCGTAGCGCGCCGGCAGTGGCGTTGCGCTCCATATGGCGGATCGAGAAATGCATCCAGAGCAGCGAGCCCAACACCAGGCCGAACAGCAGCATGAAGCAGCTGGTCCATAGGCCGGTGAGGTCGTTGAGGATGCCGAAGGCGATCGGCAGCACGAAGCCGCCGAGACCGCCGATCATGCCGACCAGTCCGCCGACGGCGCCAACATTATTGGGGTAATACAGCGGAATGTGCTTGTACACCGCCGCCTTGCCGAGCGCCATGAAGAAGCCCAGCACAAAAATGGTCACTGTGAAGGAGACCACGCCCATCTCGAGGTGGAAGGCGACCGGCTCCTTGATGCCGTGCACGACGTAGTCGACCGGCGGATAGGACAGGATGAAGGTGCAGGCGACGCCGACCAGGAAGGTCCAGTACATAACGGTCCGGGCGCCGTAGCGATCCGAGAGATGGCCGCCATAGGCACGGAATACGCTGGCCGGAAGCGAGAACATCGCCGCCGTCATGCCGGCGGTCTTGATGTCCACGCCGTAGACGTTCATCAGATATTGCGGCAGCCACAGCGACAGCGCGACGAACGCGCCGAATACGTAGAAGTAATACAGCGAGAAGCGCCAGACCTGAATGTTCTTCAGCGCTGAAAACTCCAGCCACGCGCTTTTCGCCGGCGCGCCGGTGCGGCGACGCTCGGCGACGACCGGATCGTCGGCGGTGACGAACCAGAACACCACGGCGCCAACGGCAAGGACCGCAGCCCAGATCTGCGCGACACCCTGCCAGCCATAGGCGATCAGCACGAAGGGGGCGACGAATTTGGTGACTGCGGCGCCCACATTGCCTGCGCCGAAAATGCCCAGCGCGAGGCCCTGCTTGCCCTGCTCATACCAGCGCGAGACATAGGCGATGCCGACCGCGAAGGAGCCGCCGGCGATGCCGACGCCGAGCGCGGCGACCAGCGTCTGGGTATAGGTGTGCGCGTAGGTGAGCAGGAAGGTCGCCAGCGCGCCGGCGAGCATCACCACCGGAAAAATCCGGCGTCCGCCATACTGGTCGGTCCAGATCCCAAGTGCCAGCCGCACTAGTGAACCGGTGAGAATCGGGGTGCCGACCAACAGGCCGAACTGGGTTTCAGAGAGCGAGAGCTCCTGTTTGATCTGGATGCCGATGATCGAGAAGATCGTCCATACGGCGAAGCAAAGCGTAAATCCAATCGTCGAGGCCCAAAGCGCACGGCTCCGTGGGCCTGCGTCCGCATCCGAGACAGTTGTCATGAATTGATCCCCTACCAAGCAGACAGCCAGAACAAAGGCGTCCGTTAGGGGACAGATCGGATGTTTCGACTTGTGATCCTTGCGCCAGATCAAGCTCTTTTACTGGCAGAGTGGAATCTTGCACCGACTTGCCGGTCATCAATACTCCGATTGACTTAATTCTTGTCGCATATGAATTTTCGTTTCGTTCCCAATTGACTTTTATCAAGAAGCAATCACCTTCCTCAGCTTCAGATGGGAAGTCCCAGTGCCAATATCCGACTACGAACCGATCAGGTCGTTGCCGTTGTTCAGCGGCATGGCCCAGCCGAATTTCACAAAACTGATGCAAGCGAGTTTCCTGCAGCGGTTTCCTGCCCAGCTCGTGATCATCAGGGAGGGCGATTCGTCCGACTTCCTGCATGTCGTGATCGAGGGCTCGATCGATTTCTTCGCGGTGCACGCCGGCAGAGAGACCAGCCTGTGGATCGCGCAGCCTTACGCGACCTTCATTCTGGCTGCGGTGATCCGCGACCAGGTCTACCTGCACTCGGCGCGAACGCTGGAGATCTCGCGAATTCTGATGATCCCCGCCAAGGCGGTGCACGAGGCATTTGACAACGACCCGGCGTTCGCCCATGCGACGGTTCTGGAGCTTGCCGCGCGCTATCGCGACGTGGTGAGGGACCTCAAGAACATCAAGCTGCGGCCCAGCCTGGAGCGGCTGGCGAACTGGCTGCTGCGGAGAAACATCAGCGCCGGCGGTCAGGGCCGGTTCGAGATTCCCTTCGACAAGCGAACCCTGGCGTCACATCTGGGAATGACGCCTGAAAATCTGTCGCGCAACTTCGCGTCGCTGCAAGCCTATGGCGTCGAGATCAATTCGCGCGATATCACGCTGAACGATATCGCATCGCTAACGCGCCTGGCGAAACCCAATCGACTGATCGACGACCCCGAGTCTTGACGCAGCGACTGCTAGCATCATTGAAGGCCACCGCGTTTAGCTAGGAAGGTGGTCGTCGACAAATTCCAGCGACCAGCGGGCATTCGGATGGGCGTCGACCAGGATCGGCGCCCTTGTGCCGACGCGCGGCGGCGGGCCCGGCGCTTGCGCACGCCGAGTCCTTCCTCCCGATACAGCCAGTAGATTCAGTTCAGCCCGGACGCTCGCCCTGCCGGCGCAGCAGCACGAACAGCCGCCGATAGCCGAAGCGCCGGCGGCCGTTGGCGAGTGGTCATCATCGATCAACGCAAAGCAGATCAATTTCGAGAAAGATGGAGAACTGCACGTTTCGTCGCGCCGGAATCGCATTCAAATCAGATGAGCCAAACTCTGCTGAGCGCCGCCAAATGACAAATGCTCCGCGACGCGTGTCTATTGGAGCATTTCGTTGTCGGGTCGACTTGGGGTCGACCTTCTAGGGAAGCCCCTTCCTAGGGAAGCCCCTTCCGACAATTTTACTAACCTATTGAAATGACTGGCTGGGGCGGGAGGATTCGAACCTCCGCATGGGGGAATCAAAATCCCCTGCCTTACCACTTGGCGACGCCCCAATTGACCTGTTGCGGAAAGCGGCGGGACGATAGCCCAAGCGAATTCCCTCTGGCAACGTCGGTCTATAGAGACAGCCGCGTGATTTCAACCGCCTAACGCGGCTCCTCCGGATTCGGCATTTTCAGCAGCGGGCGGTTGAGAGCCGGCGGATTTCGTGGGAATAGGGCTGTCACCTCATTCAGCCGGGACCCCGCCATGACCTACCGCGCTCCGATCGACGACATTCTGCTCGCCCTCAATCATGGCGCCGGCCTGCGTTCGGCGCTGGCCGCCGGCCATTATGGCGACTTTGACAGCGAGATTACCGCTCAGGTGCTGGAAGAAGCCGGCCGCTTCGCCGGCGATGTGCTGGCGCCGCTGAACCGGGTCGGCGACCAGAACGGCATCAAGCTCGAAGGCGGCAAGGTCACCACCGCGCCCGGCTGGCCCGACGCCTATCGGCGCTGGACCGAAGCCGGCTGGAACGCGGTGTCGGGCCCCGAAGATTTCGGCGGCCAGGGCCTGCCGCTGGCGATCAACGCCGCCTGCACCGAGATCTGGAGCGCGTCCAACGCCGCCTTCGGGCTGTGCCCGCTGCTGACCTTGAGCGCGATCGAAGCGCTGGATGCCCATGGTAGCGACGCGCTGAAGAAGATCTATCTGGAGAAGCTGGTGTCCGGCGAATGGACCGGAACCATGCTGCTGACCGAGCCGCAGGCCGGCTCCGACGTCGGCGCCTTGCGCAGCCGCGCCGAGCGCAAGGACGACGGCAGCTATCGTCTGCACGGCACCAAGATCTTCATCACCTATGGCGACCACGACATGACCGACAACATCGTGCATTTCGTGCTGACGCGATTGCCCGATGCGCCGCCCGGCACCAAGGGGTTGTCGCTGTTCCTGGTTCCGAAATTCCTGGTCAATGACGATGGCTCGCTCGGCGAGCATAACGACATCTATCCCAGCGGCATCGAGCACAAGCTCGGCATGCACGCTGCGCCGACCTGCACCATGACGATGGGCGACCACGGCGGCGCCGTCGGTTATCTGATCGGCGAGGAAAATCGCGGCATGCTGTGCATGTTCACGATGATGAACCAGGCCCGGCTCGGCGTCGGCCTCGAAGGCGTCGGCATCGCCGATCGCGCCTATCAGGAAGCGCTGGCCTTCGCGCAGGAGCGCAAGCAGGGCCGCGCGGTCGGCGCCAAGGCCGACCAGCCCGACGCCATCATCGTGCACCCCGACGTCAAGCGGACGTTGATGCAGATGCGCGCGCTGACCGCCGCCGCCCGAACCATCTGCTATTCCACCGCGGTCGCGCTCGATATCGCGGCCCGCGCCACCGATCCCGAGGTGAAGGCCGCGGCCGCCGCGCGCGGCGCGCTGCTGACGCCGATCGCCAAGGCGTTCTCCACCGACATCGGCAACGAGGTCGCCTCGCTCGGCGTCCAGGTTCATGGCGGCATGGGCTTCATCGAGGAAACCGGCGCCGCACAGCACATGCGCGACGTCCGCATCACCTCGATCTATGAGGGCACCAACGGCATCCAGGCGATCGATCTGGTAACCCGCAAGCTCGGCGTCAATGGCGGCGCCTCGGTGTGGGCGCTGCTCGACGAATTGTCCGCCATCGTCAGGGAGGTCGAAAGCTCGAACGACCCCGCCTTCGGCACCACCGGCGCCAAGCTGCGCGACGCGCTGGCGGCGCTGGAGCGCGCCAGCAAGTGGCTGCTGGAGCGCCTGAGCGCGGCGCCGAACGAGGCGCTGGCCGGCGCGACCCCGTATCTGCGGCTGTTCGGATCGACGCTCGGCGGCTGCGTGCTGGCGGCCGAGGCGCTGGCGGCACGCGAGGCCGATGGCGGCGAGCGCTATGTGACGCTGGCGCGGTTCTTCGCCGAGAACATCGCCGTGCAGGCGAGCGCCCTGGAACGCACCGTGATCGACAGCGCCGATGCGGTGATCGCCGCGGACGCGGTTTTGCTGGCCTAGATCCTGCGGCAAAGTCGCGGCAAACTTCAGGCCGCCTGCCGCAAGATGGTCGGTCGAAAAATTGAACAAAAACCCGCCATCAGCGCGGGACAAACGGGGGGACGATGTCCTTGCATGTGACGATCACCGACGAGGACGGCGCGCGCGTCATCGCGCTGCGGCGGCCGGAGAAGAAGAACGCGCTGACCCAGGAGATGTACCGGGCGATCAGCGAGGCGATCGACGCCGCGCAGCACGACGCGGCGATCCGCTGCCTGGTCATCACCGGCAGCGCCGGCGTGTTCACCTCCGGCAACGACCTTGATGATTTCCTCAAGGCCGGCACCGACACCAGCGGCGCGCCGCGCGCCTCCAACGCCACCAAACTGCTCTATGCGCTGGCGCACAACACCAAGCCGCTGATCGCCGCGGTCGACGGGCTGGCGATCGGGATCGGCACCACTTTGCTGTTTCACTGCGACTACGTGCTGGCCTCGAGCAACGCGAGTTTCTCGACGCCTTTCATCCAGCTCGGCCTGGTGCCGGAAGGCGCTTCAAGCATGTTGGCGCCGCGCGCGATGGGGCTGCACCGCGCCTTTGCGATGCTGGTGATGGGCCGCAAGCTGAACGCCGAGCAGGCTTGCTCGGCCGGCTTCGTCAATGAGGTGGTGGCGCCCGATCAGCTTGAGGCCACGGCGATCAAGGTGGCGCAGGAGATCTGCGCGCTGCCGGCCGAAGCGGTGGCGATCTCGCGCAAGCTGCTGCGGCCCTCGACCGAGGAACTGACGGCACGGATCGATCAGGAGACCAAGCTGTTCAGCGCGCGGATGACCTCGAGCGAAGCGGTGGCGGCGTTCACGCGGTTCTTCCAAAGGAAGAAGGCATAGCCGGGCGTCCGATCAACAGCGCGCCGGCATCGAGGATGTGACGCGATGCGGATTCTGTTGATCGAAGACGATGCCATGATCGGAGCCGGGCTGTGCAAGGCCCTGGCCGCCGAGGGCATGTCGGTCGATTGGGTCCGCGGCGGCGAAGATGCCGACGCGGCGTTGCGCGATGCCGGCTATGCGCTGGTGCTGCTCGATCTCGGCCTGCCGCAGATCGGCGGCCTCGACCTGCTCAGCACCGCGCGCGCCCGCGGCGTCGACGCCCCGGTGCTGATCATCACCGCGCGGGACGGACTCGACGACCGCGTCGCCGGGCTCGACCTCGGCGCCGATGATTATCTCGTCAAGCCGTTCGAGCTGCGCGAATTGCTGGCGCGAATGCGGGCGCTGATCCGGCGCAGGCTGGGGGCTGCGTCATCGCGGGTGGTGGCGGGCGCGATCGAGCTCGATACCGAGACCCACGAATTGACCCATGGCGGCGTCGCCGAGATTCTGCCGGCGCGGGAATACGCCCTGATGCATGCGCTGATGCAGCGGCCGGGTCGGATTCTGTCGCGCGCGCAGATCGAGGAGCGGATCTATGGCTGGGGCGAAGAGGTCGAAAGCAATGCCGTCGACGCGCTGATCCATTCGATCCGGCGCAAATTCGGCAAGGGAATCATCCTCAATGTCCGCGGCGCCGGCTGGATGGTGCCGAAATCATGACGACGATCTCGCTGCGCCGCACCGCCTTGCTGTGGATGACGATCCTGCTGGCGATCGTCGGCCTGGTCACCACCATCATCGCCTATCGTTTCGCCTATTTGGAAGCCGCGGATTTTCTCGACGGCGAGCTGCGCCAGATTGCGCTCAACGCCGGGCCCAGGATGCACGCCGCCGACGCGCCGGGTCCATCCGATCAGGACCCCGAAGACCAGTTCGCGATCGGCATCTGGGACGCCGACGGCCGGCTGCTGCACGCCTCGCCGCCGGACATCCAAATCCCGCGTCAGGACCAGGCCGGCTACGCCGATGTCCGCGCCGGTGGCGAGCTGTGGCGGGTCTACACCACGCGCAACGCCTTGCGCACCGTCCAGGTCGCGCAACGCGACACGGTGCGCCAGGAGATCGCGCAGGGCACGGCGCTGGGCGCCGCGGCGCCGATCATCATCGTGATTCCGCTGTCCTGGCTGGTGGTCGGCTGGGCGATGAACCGGCTGTTTCGCCGACTGAACGCGCTGGCCGACGATCTGGCGCAACGCAGCGTGGCGGCGGCCGCGCCGATCCCGCCACAAGGGCTCCCGACCGAAGTCATCCCGCTGGTGCGCGGCATGAACGCCCTGATCGCCCGGCTGCAAGACGCGATCGCCGCCCAGCGCCGCTTCGTGGCGGACGCCGCCCATGAACTACGGACGCCGCTTGCCGCGATCCAGATCCAGCTCGACAACCTCGCGACGACCGCACCGGAAACAGCGAGCGAGACCCGGTCGGCACTCGATGACGGCGTCAAGCGCGCCGGTCGGCTGGTCGGCCAATTGTTGAGCCTGGCCCGCCTCGACGAGGCCGCCACCGCATCGGCCGAGGCGATCGACCTGGCGGCGCTGGTGCTGGATTGCGCCGGCGATCATGTGGCGCTCGCCGAGGCCAAGGGCGTGGATCTCGGAATCGCGATCGCCGCTTCGGTGACGATCGTCGCCCCCGCCGCCGAGCTGCGCACGCTGCTCGACGTGGTGATCGACAATGCGGTGCGCTACACGCCGGCGGGCGGCACTATCGACGTGACGCTGGACCGCCGCGACACGGCTTGCATCGTCGCCATCCAGGATTCCGGAACCGGCCTGCCACCCGGCGCCGAGGCGCGCATCTTCGATCGGTTCTATCGCGCCGCTCCGGCCGGGATCGAGGGCACCGGCCTGGGTCTCGCGATCGCGCGCCGGATCGCCGACCGCAACGGCTTCGGCCTCACCGTCGCAAACCGCGCCGACGGCGGCTCGGGCGTCCTCGCCCAGGTGACGATTCCGGATCCGCCCTCGCCCGCCGCGTCGCATCCAAGCTGACGCCACCGGGCTCATTCTCTGCTCATTCTGCCGTTGCACCGTCTCACCGTCGCCGACACCGCATCGTTCGGATCGGTGCCGGCCAACACGGAAGGAGACAGCAATGAGAACCACAGCCATCAACCCCATCGGCGCGCTCGGCGCCGCCATGATCGTGCTCGCGCTGGGCGGATGGGCCCAGGCCTATAGCGGTGAGAGGCTCGCCGGCGACGCCAAGGTCGGGATCGCGCAGGCCCGCGCCATCGCGCTCAAGGCGCATCCCGGCAAGATCACCGACGAGGAGCTGGAACGCGAGCCGGGCGGCAGCGGCCTGCGCTATTCATTCGATATCGCCAATGGTCAGGTCACGCAGGAAGTCGGCGTCGACGCCGCATCCGGCAGGGTGCTCGAGAACAAGGCCGAAGGGGCTGACTGAGGCCCGACGACGCGTTGTTCGTCATTGCGAGGAGCGAAGCGACGACGCAATCCAGAGTCTCACGAGACGTCTGAGCGTGGCGCCCCTGGATTGCTTCGCTGTCGGACGGCGCTGCGCGCCGGCCTCGGCTCGCAATGACGACGTGTCTCGATTTTCAACGCCTCAATTGCTCGAACTCTGACGACAGCCGCACGCGGCCGCCGCGTCGGTCGGGCGGGCTTACACGCGACAAGGGAGGATCATCCATGACCCCGACACAGCAAACCGCCTTGAGCAAAGTCCCGGAGGTCACACTCGGCTTCTGGATCATCAAGATTCTCGCCACCACACTCGGCGAGACCGGCGGCGATGCCGTCACGATGTCGATGCATCTGGGCTATGCGATCGGCACGCTGATTTTTCTCGCCGTCTTCGTCGTCGCGGTGATCGCCCAGATTCGCGCCGCCGCGTTTCACCCGACGATCTATTGGCTGACCATCGTGGCCACCACCACGGTCGGAACAACCGCGGCCGACCTCGCCGACCGCTCGCTCGGCATCGGCTATGCGGGCGGCACCACATTGCTGGTGGTGGCGCTTGCCGCATCGCTGGAGATCTGGCGCTGGTCCGAGGGCACGGTGTCGGTGCAGAGCGTGTCGACGCCGCGGGTCGAGGCCTTCTACTGGGTGACCATCCTGTTCTCGCAAACGCTCGGAACCGCGCTCGGCGACTGGATGGCCGACAGCAACGGGCTGGGCTTCGGCGGCGGCGCGCTGGTGTTCGGCGCGGCACTGGCGGTGGTCGCCGCGCTGTATTTCTTCACCAGCACCTCGCGCGTCGCGCTGTTCTGGGCCGCCTTCATCCTGACCCGGCCGCTGGGCGCCACCGTCGGTGATCTGCTCGACAAGCCGCATGCGCTGGGCGGGCTGGCGCTCAGCCGCTACTACGCATCGGCCGTGCTGGTCGCGGCGATTGCCGCGCTGATCCTGTTGATCCCACAGCGGGCCGAGCTGCGTCCCAGGTTACCGGAGTAAGCGAGCCGCACATCGGCTTCGGCCGGAGCGCGATATGATCACGGAACCCGGACCGCGGCGATTGCCCGGTCCGGCGGATTTCTGTTAACATCGGACTTTCAGCCGGCGCGGCCGGCATGTCGATGTCGTCGTGAGAGTCTGACCGAAAAGAAACCACTGAAATCAAGCTCGATGATGCGTCATTGCGAGCCGAGACCGGCGCGTAGCGCCGTCCGAATGCGAAGCAATCCAGGGCAAGCAAGGACTGGATTGCTTCGTCGCAAGGGCTCCTCGCAATGACGACCTTGACGCCTTGATTCTATTGATCGCTTTTTGAATCAGACTCTGAGGCAATTCACCTCTGTGAACGGGGGCTATTGCGTGACGCAACGTTTCGCCAATCCGGCGGTGCTGGCGCAGCATGCCAGGACCCTCGTGCAATCCGTCGCAATCGATTTCAATCGCCGGCGCGGACGCGCTTTCGCGCCGCTCGGCGGCCGGGTGCTGAACATCGAAACCTCGAGCATCTGCAATCTCGATTGCTGCTTCTGCGCCTATCCGAAAAAGACCAGCCCGAAAGTGACGATGAGCAACGCGCTGTTCGGCGACATCGTGCGCCAGGCACTCGATATCGGCTTTGCGGAGTTTCACCTGACGCCCTGCACCGGCGACGTGTTCATGGACCGCCGCGTCTTCGACAAGCTGGATTTTCTCGACGCCGAGCCGGGCGTCGCGGGCTATTCGTTCTTCACCAATTTCACCGTTCCGGATGCCGAGGCCATCGCCCGGCTGATGCGGCTGCGCAAGCTGTCGTCGATTCATATCAGCATCTACGGTCACGACCGCGACAGCTTCCGAGCGATCACCCGATCGACCGATAAAGTGTATCGCCGGCTGCTGAGTAATCTCGACACACTCTATGGCCTGATGAGCGAAAAACGCTTCGCGCTCGAATTCAGCATCAAGTCGACCCGGGCGGCGTCGCGGGATCCGACTACGGACCTGATGGCCAGCCTCGCGCGATTCCGGCGCGCCGGCATCAAGATCCGACCGGCGAGCGCGCTGTACAACAATTGGGGTGGCATGGTCACGCCGCAGGATCTGCGCGGCCTCGACATGGAGCTCAAGGGCGCGGAGGCGGTCTACAAGGCCGGCGCCTGCACCCTGCTGTTCGACCAGGTCCAGGTGATGGCCACCGGCATCGTCAATGGCTGCGCCTGCCGCGACGCCGAAGCGACACTGCGGATCGGCGACCTGCAGCAGCAGACGCTGCGCGACATCCTGTCGACGAGGAACGACACCTATATGGCGCTGATCGACGAGCAGCAGCGCGGCGAATTCCGGCCGGTGTGCCGCAGCTGCGACTTCTACAAGAGCATCTACAAGCCGGTGGTCGGCCGCCGGCGGCGGGAGCGTGGCTCGCTCGGCCATTTCAAGGCCGCGCTCGATGGGCGCGCGGAGTCAGAGTCGGGCGCGGCCGCGAGCCGCGGTGCGATGGCGCGAGATTCCGGGTTCGCTCGCAGCGGGGCTGCTCGCGCCCCGGAATGACGTGGCGCAGGTTCGAGCCGGCGCGGCTGCGGCGCTCGCCGAAGCTGCGCCGGGTCAGGCGGCCCGCACCGTATCGAGGAACTTGCCGATCTCGGTCTTCATGAGATTGCTGTTGCGGGACAGCGATTGCGCCGAAGACAGCACCTGCGAGGAGGCCGAGCCGGTATCGCTGGCGCCGCGCTGGACGTCGGTGATGTTGGCGCTGACCTGTTCGGTGCCGAGCGCGGCCTGTTGCACGTTGCGGGAAATTTCCTGGGTCGCGGCGCCCTGCTCCTCGACGGCCGACGCGATGGTCGAGGAGATTTCCGACATCCGGCCGATGGTGTCGCCGATCTCCTTGATGGCGGCCACAGAGCCCTGGGTCGCCGCCTGGATGCCGGTGATCTGCTGACCGATTTCGTCGGTTGCCTTCGCGGTCTGTTCGGCCAGGGCCTTGACCTCGGACGCCACCACCGCGAAGCCGCGGCCGGCGTCGCCGGCCCGCGCCGCCTCGATCGTCGCGTTCAGCGCCAGCAAATTGGTCTGCCCCGCGATGGTGTTGATCAGTTCGACGACATCGCCGATCCGCGCGGCCGAGTTTGACAATTCGGCGACGAGGTCGTTGGTCCTGCGCGCCTGATCCACCGCCTCATGGGCGATCCGCGAGGATTCCTGGACCTGGCGGCTGATCTCGTTGACCGACGAGCTCATCTGTTCGGTGGCGGAGGCCACCGATTGCACATTGGTGGAGGCTTCTTCGGATGCCGCGGCGACCGCGGTCGATAATTCCTGCGCCCGCTCCGCCGTCGACGACAGCATGCCGGCCGAGGCCTCGAGCTCGGCCGCCGAGGACGACACCGTCTCGATGATCGCGCCGACCGCGCTTTCGAACTCGCCGGCCAGACGCTGCATCCCGGCCTTGCGCTGGGATTCCGAGCGCCGCTCGGAGGCACTGATCTCTTCGCGGCTGGAGCGCACGATGGCCTGCAACGTCATCAGATTGCGCAGCGCCGCACCGGCTTCGTCGTCACGGTCCACCACGATGCGGTTGGCAAGCTTGCCCTGGGCGATATTGGTCATCGCGCCATTGAGACGGTCGAGCGGCCCGATGATCGCCCGGATGGTTTGCCAGCCGAGCCATCCACCCATGAGCAGACCCGCGGCAATCATCGCCGCGATGAGGAATCGCGCGTTGGCGACCTGCGTTTCCAGCATCCCGACAATGCCCACCGCCAACAGGAATAAGCCGAGGCAGGCGACCAGGGTGACCAATCGCGCGCGTAGCGAACCGTTGAAGACAGCCAGAACATCCAGCGGCGATTTGCGCCGGATGATGCCAGCATCGATCCGGTAGTCGTGGGATTGCTTGCTACGCAGCAGCGCATAGACCTTTTCGGCTTCGGCGCGCTGGTCGGCGGCCAGCTTGGTGCGGATCGACGTATAGCCGGTGATCGCGCCGTTTTCGACGATCGGCGATGCGGTCGCCAGCACCCAGTAGAAGTCGCCGTTCTTGCGACGGTTCTTCACCGCGCCGACCCACGGCTTGCCGGCCTGCAGCGTCTCCCACAGATTCGCGAAGGCCTCCGGCGGCATATCCGGATGGCGGATCATATTGTGCGGCTGGCCCATCAGCTCCGCTTCGGTGAAGCCGGCGGCGTCGACGAACTGGCCATTGAAATAGGTCATCCGGCCCTTCAAATCGGTCCGCGAAACGATCAACGTATCATCGTCGATCGGATATTCGACGGTCGTGACTGGAAGGTTGGTGCGCACGGCGAGCCTCCATGGGCTTTGCTAGCGATGCAAGCAAAGCGATGCCCCCGCAGGAGGGCTGATCGCGGCAGAATTCCACGATCAACCTAAAGGCCCGATTAATTCGATAATGGGTAGAATTACTGGGTACTTATGCCGTTTCGCACATGATCGCGGCGGCGGGGCCGATCGCGGCCGCCTCGCTGCTACTTCTTCGTCGGCGCGAAGTTCTGATTGCTGAACGGCTGCGCGCTCGGCCGCTGGATCGCGATGAAGCCACGCTCGATCGACTGATGGCAGGAATTGCAGCCGGCGGTCAGCTGATCAAACGCCGCCGCGAATTTGGTCGCGTCCTTGGCCTTGATCGCATCGGACAGCGCATCCAGCGGCGCCCCCATGGTGGTGACGTCGGTGACCGGCAGGTCCTGATAGAACCGGGCGGCGTCCTCCAGCCGGCCCCTGATCTGCATCGCCTCGAATGTCGCCAGCTCCCAATTGCGGTTCTTGCCGGCGAACCACAGCTTGATGTGGCGCGCCTGGATCGCCTCCATGATATCGGCCAGGCGCGGGCCGTCGAAAGTCGCCGCCGAGCGATCGGGCTGTTGGGCGATGGCGACCGGGATTGACGCCATGATGGCCAGCGACAGCGCCACGAACGATGGAATTTTCATCTCAAATCCTTGCATCTCACCGCCGGTGCAAACCGGCGCGGCAGCTTGGGCGGCTGCTCTGGTTTGGCAGATCATGTTTCTAGTGGATCGCGCGCCCGGACGCCACGGCCGTTCGGCCCTTGCGCTTCCGCCGCGAAGCAGGTTTGGATTCCCCGCGCTGCCCCACCAAATTTGTCGCGGACCGCGACCAGGATCCGAATCATGAATCGCTACGCTGTAATCGCCGCCATGCTGCTGGCCGGCATGACCTCTCCGACCATTGCCGAGACGGCCAAGCCGGTGGAGCTGCGGATTCTGGCGATCAACGATTTCCACGGCTATCTGCGGCCGTCGCCTGGCGGTATCACGATCCAGGATCCGGCCGATCCGGCCAAGAAAACCGTGATTCCGGCGGGCGGCGCCGAATATATGGCGACGCTGGTGAAACAGCTGCGCGCCGGCCACGCCAATTCGATCTTCGTCGCCGCCGGCGACCTGATCGGCGCCAGCCCGTTTCTGTCGGCGATGTTTCACGACGAGCCGACCATCGAATCGCTGTCGCTGATGGGGCTGGACCTCGCCGCGGTCGGCAATCACGAATTCGACGAGGGCAAGACCGAATTGCTGCGCATGCAGCATGGCGGCTGTCACCCGACCGACAATTGCCGCGGCCCGCACCCGTTTCTCGGCGCCCGCTTCAAATATCTCGCCGCCTCCACGGTCGACAGCGCGACCGGCAAGACGCTGTTTCCGCCTTACGAGATCCGCACTTTCAACGGTATTCCGGTCGGCTTCATCGGGCTGACCCTGAAAGCCACGCCCAATATGGTGTCGCCGCCCGGTGTCGCCGGGCTGGAATTCCGCGACGAGGCCGAGACCGTCAACACACAAGTTGCCGAGCTGAAGACGCTCGGCGTCAAGGCCATCGTGGTGCTGATCCATGAGGGCGGCTGGCCGACCGGCGGTATCAACGAATGCCCGGGAATTTCCGGCCCGATCGTCGACATCGTCAAGAAATTCGACAAGGCCGTCGACGTCGTCATCAGCGGTCACACCCACCGCGCCTATAGCTGCCAGATCGACGGCCGGCTGGTCACCTCGGGCGACAAATACGGCACGCTCGTCACCGCGATCGATCTTCGGCTCGATCCGCATAGCCGCGACGTGATCAGCGCCAAGGCCGACAATGTCATCGTCCGCACCAAGACCCTGGCCAAGGATCCGCAGCAGACCGCGCTGATCGACAGCTATGACCAGCTGGCCGGGCCGATCGCCGCGCAACCGGCGGGCTCGGTCTCCGCGACACTGGTGCGGCTGCCGAACGAGGCCGGCGAAAGCCCGCTCGGTGATATCATCGCCGACGCTCAGCTCGCCGCCACGGCGGCGGAAGCCGATGGCGGCGCGGTGATCGCCTTCACCAATCCGGGCGGCGTGCGCGCCGATATCACCAAGCGCGCCGACGGCACGGTGAGCTATGGCGACGTGTTCGCGGCGCAGCCGTTCCGCAATCAGCTGGTGACGCTGACTTTGACCGGCGCCCAGATCAAGGCCGCGCTCGAACAGCAATGGAGCGACCCGCAGCGGCCGCGGATGCTGCAGGTGTCTGGCCATTTCAGCTATGCGTGGGACAATGCCGGCCAGCCCGGCGCGCGCGTCCCGGCCGATAAGATCACCCTGAACGGTGCGCCGCTCGATCCGACCGGTCATTATCGCGTTACCGTGAACGCCTTCCTGGCGGCCGGTGGCGACGGCTTCACCACCTTCAAGGACGGCAGCGAACCGCGTATCGGGGTCTATGACGTCGATGCGCTGTTCAATTTCTTGAAGGCCGGCAGTCCGGTCTCGCCGCCGCCGTCGACCCGCATCCTGCGACTGAACTAGGCATTCGCGCGCCCAAGTCCTAAGCTGCCCTTTCGCAATGGCTGGCGAGCCTTTACATTATACGTTTGTCGCAACCGCGTATTGAGGGACCGGACAGCCCGCATGACAACCCAATACCTGACACACCCGGCGTGCCTCGAACATCATACGCCCGAGGGCCATCCAGAGCGCGCCGAGCGGCTGCGTGCGGTCAATCAGGCTCTGAACGAGGACCGCTTCAACGCGCTGGAGCGCCTTGAATCGCCGCTCGGGGCACTTGAAGATATCGCGCTGTGTCACAGCGATCATCACATCGTCGAGATGCGGCACATGTCGCCGAGCTCCGGGATCGTCTATCTGGATGGTGACACCTCTATGTCGCCAGGCACCTTCGAGGCCGCGTTGCGCGGCGTCGGCGGCTCGGTCGCGGCGACCGACGCGGTAATGACCGGCCGCGCCAGCAATGCGTTCGTCGCTACTCGGCCGCCCGGCCATCATGCCGAGATCAGCAAGCCGATGGGATTCTGCTTTTTCGACAATGCGGCGATCGCGGCGCGCTACGCCCAACGCAAATACGGCATCGAACGCGCCGCGGTGGTGGATTTCGACGTCCATCACGGCAATGGGACACAGGAAATCTTCTGGGGCGACAAGACCGTGATGTATTGTTCGACTCACCAGATGCCGCTGTTTCCCGGCACCGGCGCAGTCGGCGAACGCGGCGAGCACGACAACATCGTCAAC
Organism: Rhodopseudomonas sp. BAL398; assembly: GCF_033001325.1. NCBI lineage: Bacteria > Pseudomonadati > Pseudomonadota > Alphaproteobacteria > Hyphomicrobiales > Nitrobacteraceae > Rhodopseudomonas > Rhodopseudomonas sp. BAL398. The sequence continues at coordinate 5,145,270 of NZ_CP133111.1, read as the reverse complement.
GCGCCGATGGCCTCGGAAGATGGCAGTGCCAAATTCCGCTCCGCCTTCGACAATCTGATCCTGCCGCAGCTGACCAAATTCGCGCCCGAACTGATCATCATCTCGGCCGGGTTCGACGCCCATTACCGTGACCCGCTGGCCAGCCTCAATCTGCACGCCGAGGATTTCGGCTGGGTCACCCGCAAGCTGATGGACGTCGCCGACGTCAGCGCCGGCGGCCGCATTGTCTCGGTGCTCGAGGGCGGCTATGACTTGAAGGGGCTGCAGGAATCGGTCGCCGCCCATGTCGCCGCGCTGATGGGCGTGTGAGCGTCCGCCGCCATCCACCCAATTGTCGCCGTCACCATCGCCCGATCAGCGGCGCATTGCAGGAACCGATATGGCCGAAGCTTCCAATGTCGACATCAAAAAGCTGAGCTTCGAACGCGCGATCGAGGAACTTGAAACGATCGTCAAGCGGCTCGAGGACGGCAAAGTTCCACTCGAGGAGTCGGTCGCGATCTATGAACGCGGCGAGGCGCTGAAGCGGCGCTGCGAGGAACTGCTGCGCACCGCCGAGGCCCGCGTCGACAAAATCACCACCGATGGCAGCGGCCAGCCGAGCGGAACCGAGCCGCTTGACCCCCAATAGGCCTGGCGCCGGAGTTCCGATCGATCGGAACCGGCGCTCCCGCCTTGGTTTTGACGCGTTGTCTTCACGCGATCTGGCGCCCACCTCGCTCGAAAACGCACAATTGCACGTCAGACTGTCCGGCAAAGACTGACGCCAGGGGCGGCGGAACCCGGTTCCATGCGGCGCAATCAACCACATTGGCCGAAAGTTCGGTAGCCGAATTGGCCTTTGGCGGCTCATGATTGGCTTTAACGCCAGCTTTGTGTAGAGGTATAGGCTTATGCGCTGAGCCAGGCGCCCGCATCCCTATGGGATCGGAGCGCTGCGGGCTCGGTGGACAGTGCGACAGCAAAGTGACACAGGTCACTTTTTTCGGTCGAAGCAGGCTTTAGGCTTTGAACGATAAGCTACAAAATCGGTTCTCCTCAGGGAGACGGGAGTTGGTGAGACTCCTGCAACACGTCCAGAGCATGCGTCATCGGGGCTTCACCTGCCCCACTTGTGAGACTGGAATATCGCCGTGACCGAATTCAGTAAAACGCCCTTACTTGATACTATTCGCACGCCGGAAGATTTGCGGAAGCTCCGAATTGATCAAGTCCGGCAGGTTGCCGATGAATTGCGCCTGGAGACGATCGACGCGGTGTCGGTCACCGGCGGACATTTCGGTGCCGGCCTCGGCGTCGTCGAACTGACCACCGCGCTGCACTATGTGTTCGACACGCCGCGCGACCGTCTGATCTGGGACGTCGGCCACCAGGCCTACCCGCACAAGATCCTGACCGGGCGCCGCGACCGCATCCGCACGCTGCGCACCGGCGGCGGGCTCTCCGGCTTTACCAAGCGCACCGAGAGCGACTACGACCCGTTCGGCGCCGCGCATTCCTCGACCTCGATTTCCGCCGGCCTCGGCATGGCCGTGGCGCGCGACCTGTCGGGCGCCAAGAACAACGTTATCGCGGTGATCGGTGACGGTTCGATGTCAGCCGGCATGGCCTATGAGGCGATGAACAATGCCGGCGCGATGAATTCCCGGCTGATCGTCATCCTTAACGACAACGACATGTCGATCGCCCCGCCGGTCGGCGCGATGTCGGCCTATCTGTCGCGGCTGTATTCGGGCAAGACCTATCGCTCGCTGCGCGAGGCCGGCAAGCAGATCGGCAAGCACCTGCCGCGGCTGATCGCCGACCGCGCCGCCCGCGCCGAGGAATATTCCCGCGGCTTCATGGTCGGCGGCGGCACGCTGTTCGAGGAACTCGGCTTCTATTATGTCGGGCCGGTCGATGGTCACAATATGGACCACCTGCTGCCGATCCTGCAGAACGTCCGCGACATGGAAAACGGCCCGATCCTGGTCCATGTCGTCACCCAGAAGGGCAAGGGCTACGCGCCCGCCGAGGCCGCCGCCGACAAATATCACGCGGTGGTCAAGTTCGATATCGCCACCGGCACCCAGTCGAAGGCCAAGTCGAACGCGCCGTCCTACCAGAACGTGTTCGGCCAGAGCCTGATCAAGGAAGCCAGCAAGGACGACAAGATCGTCGGCATTACCGCGGCGATGCCGTCGGGCACCGGCATCGATCTGTTCCAGAAGGCGTTCCCCGACCGCAGCTTCGACGTCGGCATCGCCGAGCAACACGCGGTGACCTTCGCGGCCGGCCTCGCCACCGAGGGCTTCAAGCCGTTCTGCGCGATCTATTCAACCTTCCTGCAGCGCGGCTACGACCAGGTGGTGCACGACGTCGCGATCCAGAGCCTGCCGGTCCGCTTCGCGATCGACCGCGCCGGCCTGGTCGGCGCCGACGGCGCCACCCATGCGGGCTCGTTCGATCTGGCCTATCTCGGCTGCCTGCCGAATTTCGTCATCATGGCGGCGGCCGACGAAGCCGATCTGGTCCACATGGTGGCCACGCAAGTGGCGATCAACGACCGCCCCTCCGCGCTGCGCTATCCGCGCGGCGAAGGCCGCGGCATCGAAATGCCGGAAGTCGGCGTCGCGCTGGAGATCGGCAAGGGCCGCATCATCCGCCAGGGCAGCAAAGTGGCGCTGCTGTCGCTCGGCACCCGCCTGGCCGAATGCGAAAAGGCCGCCGAGGAACTGGCGGCGCTCGGCCTGTCCACTACCATCGCGGATGCCCGCTTCATGAAGCCGCTCGACGTCGAGATGGTGACCAGACTGGCGCGCGAGCACGAGATCCTGATCACCATCGAGGAAGGCTCGATCGGCGGTTTCGGCAGCCATGTGATGCAGACGCTGGCCGAGCACGGCCTGCTCGACGGCGGCGTGCGGATGCGCTCGATGGTGCTGCCCGACGAATTCATGGACCACGACACCCCCGCGGCGATGTATGCCCGCGCCGGGCTCGACGCCAAGGGCATCGTCAAGAAGGTGTTCGAAGCGCTCGGCAAGGACGGCCAGGCCGAGACCGTGAAACTGGCGTAGACCGCCTAGGCGGCGCTCATTTGAACTTTGGATGCGCCCTGACCCGGCGCATCCAGGCTTCGCGCATAGCGTCGTCTTTGGCACAATCCCGGCGTGCCGCCTTGCTCCAGAACCCGGCGGGATCGATGGCCGCGATAATGCTGTCACGCCATCGCCAGTGAGGCGTCGGCAACTCCGCCGCAAGGTCCGGATAGAACTCCTCGATCAGCCCACGAAGCGTCGGCCAATATCTGCTCGACCAGCTTGCGAGCAGCACCGCGGCAATGTGAATGTAGGTCAGAGCCTTGATACCAGGCGGCACGTTGCCGAGGCGTGCTCCAAGCGGCGGCCAGACAAACACACAGGCAATGGCAAGAAACAGCCATGCCTGCGTCCAATAGAACCAGCCCATCCTGTTGCTCACATCCAGGTTGTTGAGGAACAATGTCGACCGAATCTGCGGCAAATCCGGAAACTGCAGTTCGAGGTGCAACCCGTAACCGAACACCGAATGGAGCAGGCGCTGGTAGACGCGCTGGTCCACGAGCCAGAAGGCAAGAACTCCGGCACTGCCCACGAAGCAGATCATGCCGCGCAAATAGGCCAGGATGTTCCCGCGCCCGAGGACCTCAGCGGCCGATAGTTGCGACGGTGGCGACGTGGCATTCGTCACGATCAGCGCAATGCCGGTTAAAACTGCCGCGCTCCAAGCGGAACACAGCGCCCTAATCTGGCTTTGCGACTTGTCGAAGTCGCTTTCGAATAAGCGCAGATGCGTATAGACAGCAAGACGTTCCGCGTTTGAAAAGCCGGTCATTGGCAAACTCCGGCGCCGCATATTGAAAATGACAGATTAGCCCAGTCTGCAAACAAGCGAAATGAAGATCTACCTCGCCGGCCCCGATGTTTTTCTGCCCGACGCCTTGGCGGTCGGCCGGCGCAAGGCCGAGCTTTGCGCGCACCACGGGCTGACCGGGCTGTTTCCGCTCGACAATGCCGTCGATCCCACGGCACCCGATGCATCGCTGACGATCTTTCGCGGCAACGAGGCCATGATGAATGACGCCGCCGCCATCATCGCCAATCTGACGCCGTTCCGCGGGCCGAGCGCCGACGCCGGCACCGTGTATGAGCTCGGCTACATGGCTGGGCGCGGCAAGCTGGTGTTCGGCTATTGCAACGACCCGGCGATTTACGCCGACCGCGTCGCCCGATCCGGCGAGCTGACCCGGCGCGACGGCGCGCTGATCGATCAATCCGGACTGATCGTCGAGGATTTCGCCCTGCCCGACAATCTGATGCTGATCCATGCGCTCGACCTGCATGGCTGCGCGCTGGTGACGCCGCGACAGCCACCGGCCGATCCGTGGCGCGATCTTCGCGCATTCGAGGCCTGCGTCGAACTGGCGGTGGTGCGGCTGGCGCCGCTTGCCGCGCGGTTTCCGAGTTGACCTTGGCCAAGCCCGGCAACCTCACGCCCCGCGAACGCGCCGATATGGTGCTGGTCAAACGCGGGCTGTTCGAAAGCCGGGCGCGGGCGCAGGCCGCGATCGAGGCCGGGCTGGTGATCGCCGACGGCAAGATCGTCACCAAGCCGTCCGAGGGCATCGCCGCAGACGCCGTGGTGCAGGCCGAGCCGGCGCATCCCTGGGTGTCGCGCGGCGGCGTCAAGCTCGCCGGCGCGCTGGAGCGCTATCCGATCGAAATCGAAGACCATGTCTGCCTCGACGTCGGCGCCTCCACCGGCGGCTTTACCGAGGTGCTGCTGGCCAATGGCGCCAGCCTGGTGTTCGCGGTTGACGTCGGCACCGATCAACTCCATGCCTCGCTGCATGGCCACCCCAGGATCGTTTCGATGGAACAGACCGACATCCGCAGCCTCGAAGGCACGCGGCTGCCGCAGCGGCCCGACGTGGTGGTGATCGACGCCAGCTTCATCTCGCTGAAGGCGGTGCTGCCGGCGGCGCTGTCGCTGGCGGCTGCGCCGATGCATCTGCTGGCGCTGATCAAGCCGCAATTCGAGGCGACGCGCAAACACGCCAAGCACGGCGTGGTGCGCGACAACAGCGTGCATCAGGCGGTGTGCGACGATGTCGCGGCCTTTGCCGCCTCGCTCGGCTGCACCGACATCGCGGTGTTCGCCTCGCCGATCGTCGGCGGCGACGGCAACGCCGAATTCTTTCTCGGCGCCCGCCGTGGTTGAAACCATCACCCTCGATCATGTCGGCCATCGCGGCGATGGCGTCGGCCTGGTCGGCGATCAGACTGTCTATGTGCCCTATGCGCTGGGCGGCGAGACCGTCGAGGTCGAATCAGTCCGCGGCCATCCCGACCGGCGCCGGCTGCTGCGGGTTGATGTCGCCAGCCCAGAGCGGATCGCGCCGTTCTGCCCGCATTTCGGCGTCTGCGGCGGCTGCGCGATCCAGCATTGGCAGGAGGATGCCTATCGGGCCTGGAAGCGCGGGCTGGTGGTCGAGACGCTGCGGCAATCGGCGATCGACTGTGCGGTCGCGCCCTTGATCGACGCCCATGGCGCCGGGCGCCGCCGCATCACGCTGCACGCCCATAAGGGCACGCATGACGTGCTGAAGCTCGGCTTCACCGCGGCTTCGAGCCACGACATTATCGCGATCGACCATTGCCCGATCCTTGATCCCGGCCTCGATGGCGCGATCGACGCCGCCTGGGCGCTGGCCGAGGCGCTGACCATCATCGGCAAACCGCTGGATATCCAGGTCACGGCAGCCAGCAACGGGCTCGACGTCGATGTCCGCGGCTCCGGTCCATTGCCGACCAAGATGATCGGCGTGCTGTCGGGCATCGCCGAACAGCATCGGCTGGCGCGGCTGACCCGGCACGGCGAATTGGTGCTGATGCGCGATCCGCCGGTGCTGCAGATCGGCACTGCGCAGCTGGTGCTGCCGCCGGGCGCCTTCCTGCAGGCGACGACGGCGGGCGAGGATGCGCTCGGCGCGCTGGTGCTGGCGCATTGCGGCAAGGCGAAACTGATCGCCGATCTGTTCTGCGGCGTCGGTCCGTTCGCGCTGCGGCTGGCGGCAAAAGCCCGCGTCATGGCCTATGACAGCGACGCCCCCGCGGTGCAGGCGCTGCAAAAGGCCGCCACCTCGACCTCGGGGCTGAAGCCGCTCACCGCCGAGACCCGCGACCTGTTCCACCGCCCGCTGGTGCCGCAGGAGCTGCGCGACATCGACGCCGTGGTGTTCGACCCGCCGCGCCAGGGCGCGCAGGCCCAGGCCGAAAAACTCGCCGCCAGCCGCGTGCCGCTGGTGGTCGCGGTGTCGTGCAATGTCGCGACTTTCGCGCGCGACGCCAACATCCTGATCGCGGGCGGCTACAAGATCGACGGCGTGACGCCAGTCGATCAGTTCAAATACACCCCGCATGTCGAGCTGGTGGCGCGGTTTCGCAAGTAAGCGCGGCCGTTGCGCAGCGGCGGGCGTGATGCGGCGGGCGTGTCGCGGCGGGCGAACTAATTCAGCGTCAGTCATTCCGGGGCGCGAGGCCGCAGGCCGAGCGAACCCGGAATCTCGCGACACGGCACGATCGGCAAGATTCCGGGTTCGCTCGCAGCGAAGCTGCTCGCGCCCCGGAATGACCGACACAGGGATGCGGAGGCGCGACGCCGAACGCCGAAAGCCGAAGCCGAAGCCAAAGCCGAAGCCGAAGCCGAAAGTGGCAAGCCCGCAGCGAAGCAACAACTAACCGATGGCGATGCCGCCGCCGATGGTGCGGTTGAGGACCTGGGTGGTTTTCTCGATCCGCTCGGCGGCGGAGTTCAGCGCGGCGATCACCGCGCGGTTGGTCAGGCTGGCGCGGTCGATCGCGTCCGTGGTGCCGCTGCGCAGCGCGTTGACTTCCTGCTCCAGCGCGGCGATCCGGCCCTTGGCGTCGATCAATTCGTCGGCCGCGATCAGCGCCGCCATCACGATCAGCCGGGCGTCGCCGATCTCGCCGAACTTGCCGCGCAGATTCTGGATCCGCGATTCCAGATTATCGGCCAGCGCCAGCAGCCGCGGCTCCTGGCCTTCCTCGCAGGCCATCCGGTATTGCCGGCCATTGATGGTGACGTTGACGTGGTTGGGGGTGGGCGGGGCCTTGGTCGTCATGACGACTCTTCCTCGGCCTCGAGCACGATGCGGATGCTGCCGATCGCCGCATCGAGCCGCTGCGCGATCTCGCGATTGGCGCGCTCCAGCCGGCGCGTGCGCACCAGCGCGCCGTCGAGTTCGTCGGCCAGCCGCGAGCGGTCGGCGCCCAGCGCCTGGATCCGCGATGCCAATTCATCCTCGTCGCGGTCGGCCTCGGCGCGGCGCTCCGCCGCGCTCTCCAGCGCTTCGAGCGCCGCGGCCAAGCGTCGCGTCGCCGCGCCGATCTCGCTTGGGATGGTGTCGGCGCCCGTCGAGCTGCTGGCAGGTCGATCCTTCATGTCTTTCAGCGACCCTTCTGCAAAGCCGTCCAAACAAAAGCCGCGGTTGAACAAGCCTTTAGAGGTGGAAATTTACGTGTCAAACAAGCCGAGCGCAACGTCGCAGCGCAGCTATGCACCGCAAAGAGGCCGTCCCCCATGGGGCGGAGGCCGGTGGCCTTGGACTCGCCCTGACGGGGTGCTATTCAGCTGGGGTCTGGTCCTTTCCGGCGGCATCGGTGATCCACACTTGGGTGATCCAAATTGTGTCGCGCCGGGCCGGTTTTCCGCGTCCCGATGCGCTCGGGACTTCAACAAACGCACGGTTTCAGGCGGTTTCATCATGACGCAGGTCGATCACTCCCGTATGGCCAACGCGATCCGCGCGCTGGCGATGGACGCCGTCGAAAAGGCCAAATCCGGCCATCCGGGCCTGCCGATGGGCGCCGCCGACATCGCCACGGTGCTGTTCACCCAGTTCCTGAAATTCGACGCCGCCGACCCGACCTGGCCGGACCGCGACCGCTTCATCCTGTCCGCCGGCCATGGCTCGATGCTGCTCTATGCGCTGCTGTATCTGACCGGCAATGGCGACATGACGCTCGACCAGATCAAGAATTTCCGTCAGCTCAATTCCAAGACCCCCGGCCATCCGGAGAATTTCATGACCACCGGGGTCGAGACCACCACCGGCCCGCTCGGCCAGGGCGTGGCGTCATCGGTCGGCACCGCGCTGGCGGAGCGGATGCTGGCCGCCGAATTCGGCGACGTCGTGGATCATTATACCTACGTGCTGTGCTCCGACGGCGACCTGATGGAGGGCGTCAGCCACGAGGCGATCGCGCTGGCGGGCCATCTCAAGCTGTCAAAGCTGATCTTCCTGTATGACGACAACGGCATTTCGATCGACGGTCCGCTGACGCTGGCCGACAATGTCGACCAGGTCGCCCGCTTCAAGGCCCATGGCTGGAACGCGGTGCAGATCGACGGCCACGATCAGAAGGCGATCGCCGCGGCGATCACCGCGGCGCAATCCTCCGACCGGCCGAGCATGATCGCCTGCAAGACCACGATCGGCTTCGGCGCGCCGCACAAAGCCGGCACCTCCAAGGCCCATGGCGAGCCGCTCGGCGCCGAGGAACTGGCCGGCGCCAAAAAGGCGCTGGGCTGGGATTACGGCCCGTTCGAGATTCCCGACGACGTGCTCGCCGCTTGGCGCAATGTCGGCAAGCAGGGCGCCTCGGCCCATGTCGACTGGCAGGAGCGGTTCAACGCGATGCCGGACGACGCCCGCGGCGAATTTCAGCGCCGGGTGATCGACCGTACCCGGCCCGAGGGGCTCGGCGCGGCGATCCGCAAGCTGAAGGACAATCTGGTGGCCGAGCCGCAGACCATCGCCACCCGCAAGGCCAGTGAGCTGGCGCTGGAAGCGCTGGTCGGCGTGGTGCCCGAGATGGTGCTGGGCTCCGCCGATCTGACGCCCTCCAACAACACCCGCACCAAACAGGCCAAGGACGTCACGCCGGAGGATTTCAGCGGCCGTTACATCCATTACGGCATCCGCGAAATGGGCATGGCGGCGGCGATGAACGGCATTTCCACCCATGGTGGTTTCATTCCCGCCGGCGGCACCTTCATGTGCTTCACCGACTATGCCCGCCCCTCGATGCGGATCGCGGCGCTGTCGCATGTGTCGGTGGTCTACATCATGACCCATGATTCGATCGGGCTGGGCGAAGACGGCCCGACCCATCAGCCGGTCGAGCATCTGGCCAGCCTGCGGGCGATGCCGAACATGCGGGTGTTCCGCCCGGCCGACCCGGTCGAGACCGCCGAGTGCTGGCAGCTGGCACTGGAAAACACCTCTGGCCCCACCGTGTTGGCGCTGTCGCGGCAAAATCTGACGCCGGTGCGCACCACCAAGCACGACGACAATCTGTGCGCCCATGGCGCCTATGAGCTGGTCGCCGCGCACGGCAAGGCCAGCGTCTCGCTGTTCGCCTCCGGCTCCGAGGTCGAGATCGCGGTGGCGGCGCAGAAGCTGCTGGCCGGGCGCGGCGTCGCCGCGCGCGTGGTGTCGGTGCCGTCGCTGGACTTGCTGCTGCAGCAGCCCGACCATCTGCGCCACGCCATTATCGGCGACGCCCCGGTCAAGGTCGCGATCGAGGCCGCGGTGCGGTTCGGCTGGGACGCGGTGATCGGCCCCGACGGGGTGTTCATCGGCATGACCCGATTCGGCGCCAGCGCCCCGGCCAAGGAGCTCTACAAGTACTTCGGCATCACCGCCGAAGCCGCAGCGGAGGCGGCCGCGGCCCGGCTCGACGGCAAGTAACTATCGGCCGGCATCACAATAATGGCGCATTGCAACGGGTCGTCATTCAGGGCAGAAACCGTCCAACAATGAGCCGCACGCCTCATAACAATGGAAATCACTAGCACCAAGGAGAAGTTGAATGGCAGTTCGGGTGGCGATCAATGGGTTCGGCCGCATCGGTCGCAATGTGCTGCGGGCGATCTACGAATCCGGCCGCGACGATATCGAAGTCGTCGCCATCAATGATCTCGGCCCGGTCGAGACCAATGCCCATCTGCTGCGCTTCGATTCGGTGCATGGCCGTTTTCCCGGCACCGTGACGGTCGACGGCGACAGCATCGATATCGGCAAGGGCAAGATCAAGGTCACCGCGGTCAAGGACCCCGCCTCGCTGCCCTACAAGGACATCGGCGTCGACATCGCGCTGGAATGCACCGGCATCTTCACCGCGCGCGACAAAGCCGCGATGCTGCTGAGCGCCGGCGCCAGGCGCGTGCTGGTCTCTGCCCCCTCCGACGGCGCCGACGCCACGATTGTCTACGGCGTCAACCACGACAAGCTGACCCGCGAACATCTGGTCGTCTCCAACGGCTCCTGCACCACCAATTGCCTGGCGCCGGTGGTCAAGGTGCTGAACGATCTGGTCGGGATCGAGACCGGCTTCATGACCACGATCCACGCCTATACGGGCGACCAGCCGACCCTCGACACCATGCACAAGGATCTGTATCGCGGCCGCGCCGCAGCGATGTCGATGATCCCGACTTCGACCGGCGCCGCCAAGGCGATCGGCCTAGTGCTGCCGGAACTGAAGGGCAAGCTCGACGGCGTTTCGATCCGGGTGCCGAGCCCGAATGTCTCGGTGATCGACCTCAAGATCATCGCCAAGCGCGAAACCACCAAGGACGAGATCAACGAGGCGATGCGCCGCGCCGCGCAGCAGGAACTGAAGGGAATCCTCGGCTTCACCGACTTCCCCAACGTCTCGATCGATTTCAACCACGACCCGCATTCCTCGACGTTCCACATGGACCAGACCAAGGTGCAGAACGGTACCTTCGTCCGGGTGATGTCCTGGTACGACAATGAATGGGGCTTCTCCAACCGCATGGCCGATACCGCCGTGGCGATGAGCAAGCTGATCTGACGTTCCCGTGCTAGTGTTCGGCGATGACAGACACCAAGGCAAAGGCCGGATTTGATCGGTTAGCCGACCTCATCAACGAGAGCTTTCCCAAGCTCTCGTGCCTTCGCTGCGGGCATGATCAGTTTTTCCTGACTGATGATCCCGCAGCGGCCAGCCTCAAGGAAGTGAGGCTGTTGCTTGGAATGCCGTCAACACAGGCCGACGATGCGCTCGGCGCGGTCGCTACGCTGGTCTGCAGGCGCTGTGGCCTCGTTGAACAACACTTGACCGACGTACTGAAGGACGCGGTAAAACCACTACCCGTGCCGAAAGCCTGACGCCTATGCCGGTCGTTCCATTCCCCGGCGGCGGTGGACGGTCCAGCGGCAGCGGCCCGGAGGATCCCGTGCTGGAGCAACGCGTTGCTCGCCTCGAAGACGATATGAAGGACGTCAAGACGTCGCTTCGATCAATTGAACTTACCCTGGCAAAAATTGAAGGTCACCTGACCGGCATCGATGCGCGCTTCGCCAGCCTGCCGACGACATGGACGATACTCACTATCATTTTCGCAACCTGGGGAATCGGCTCAGGTATCCTCATCTTCGCACTGAATGTTCTGAGAAAATGAAAAAATCATTCCGCACCCTCGATGACGTGAACGTCAAAGGCCAGCGCGTCTTGCTGCGCGTCGATCTCAACGTGCCGATGGACAAGGGCGTCGTCACCGACACCACCCGCCTGGAGCGGGTCTCGCCCACTATTACCGAGCTCGCCGACAAGGGCGCAAAGGTGATCCTGCTGGCGCATTTCGGCCGGCCCAAGGGCCGGGACGAGAAGAATTCGCTGAAGCCGGTTGCGGCCGGGCTCGCAGAGGTGATCAAGAAGCCGGTCGGCTTCGCCGACGACTGCATCGGCGAGTCCGCCGCCAAGGCGATCGCCGCGATGGCCGACGGCGACATCCTGTGCCTGGAAAATACCCGCTTCCATCCGGAAGAGGAAAAGAACGACCCCGCCTTCGTCGCCAAGCTCGCCGAGCTGGGCGACATCTGGGTCAATGACGCGTTCTCGGCGGCGCACCGCGCCCACGCCTCGACCGAAGGCCTCGGCCACAAGCTGCCAGCCTATGCGGGCCGCACCATGCAGGCCGAAATCAGCGCCTTGAACAAGGCGCTGGAGGCGCCGACCAAGCCGGTGATCGCCATCGTCGGCGGCGCCAAGGTCTCCAGCAAGATCGATCTGTTGGAAAACCTGGTCGCCAAGGTCGACGCGCTGGTGATCGGCGGCGGCATGGCCAACACCTTCCTGCACGCCCAAGGCATCGGCATCGGCAAGTCGCTGTGCGAAAAGGATCTGGCGGCGACCGCGCTGCGGATCATCGCCAAGGCCGAGGCCGCCAATTGTGCCATCATCCTGCCGGTCGACGCCATCGTGGCCTATCATTTCGAGGCCAACGCGCCGTCGCACGCTTATGGGCTCGACGCCATTCCGGCCGACGGCATGATCCTCGATGTCGGCCCGCTGTCGGTCGAGCGGATCAATGCGGCGATCGACGACGCCGCGACGCTGGTGTGGAACGGCCCGGTCGGCGCCTTTGAAATGGCGCCGTTCGACCGCGGTACCGTGGCGGCAGCCAAGCATGCCGCCGAACGCACCAAGGCCAAGAAGCTGATCTCGGTCGCCGGCGGCGGCGACACCGTGGCGGCGCTTAACCATGCCGGCGTCGCCGAAGATTTCAGCTATATTTCAACCGCCGGCGGCGCCTTCCTGGAATGGATGGAAGGCAAGCCGCTGCCCGGCGTCGAGGTGCTGGGCGCGTAACGGGCAAGCGACCCCGGCTTGCAGCCCGACCCGCGGCGGCCTATGTTACATGTAACGCTTCCAGCAGAGGAACCGTGCGATGGCAAAGGCCGCAGACAAGGTGGTGAAGCGGAGCAGCGCAACCGGGCGCGGCGAAAGCGCAGGTCGAGTCCGCAAGCACCGCGAGAAGATGAAGGCGATGGGCTTGAAGCCGGTGACGTTATGGGTTCCGGACGTGAATTCACCGGAGTTCAGGGCCCAGGTGGCGCGCGATATCGCGGCCATCAATGCCAGTGCCGATGAGAAGGTCATCCTCGAAGAGCTCTCGCATATCGAGATCGATGGCTGGAAATGAGGCGCGGCGACCTGGTGACGGTTGCAATGTCAGGCCCTTACGGAAAACCGCGTCCCGCGGTTATCATTCAGGCCGACTCCTTCGAGCATGTTCAATCCGTCACCTTCCTGCCCCTGACCAGCGATATAACCGAAGCCCTCACGTTTCGCGTGCTGATCGAACCCAGTTCGGAAAACCGGCTGCGCGCGACGTCACAAGTTATGGCAGATAAGTGTTCCACACTTCCCCGGAACAAGGTGGGGGACGTCTTCGGCCGCCTCACCGATTCCGACATGACCGCGGTCAATCGCGCCCTCGCCATTTTCTTGGGCTTTGTCTAATACCGGGCCGACACCAAAACCAACCAAGAAACCACCCTGGAGACCGATGATGAACCTCGCCGACCTCAACAAGATCGCCACAGCCATGGTCGCGCCCGGCAAGGGCCTGCTCGCCGCCGACGAATCCTCCGGCACAATCAAGAAGCGGTTCGACGTCATCGGCGTGGAATCCACCGAGGATTCCCGGCGCGACTACCGCGAAATGATGTTCCGCGCCAAGGATGCGATGACCAACGCCATTTCGGGCGTGATTCTGTATGACGAGACGATCTGGCAGAACGCCAAGGACGGCACCCCGCTGGTCAAGCTGATCGAAGCCGCCGGTTCCATTCCGGGCATCAAGGTCGATGAAGGCACCCAGCCGCTGCCGAATTGTCCGGGCGAATTGATCACCGTCGGTCTCGACAAGCTCGCCGAGCGGCTGGCGAAATATTACAAGCAGGGCGCCCGCTTCGCCAAATGGCGCGCGGTGATCGATATCGGCGCCGGGATTCCGAGCTATGCGGCGATCCACACCAATGCGCATGCGCTGGCGCGTTACGCCGCGCTGTGCCAAGCCGCGCAGATCGTGCCGATCGTCGAGCCCGAAGTGCTGATGGACGGCGATCACGACATCGACCGCTGCTTCGAGGTCACCGAATTCGTGCTGAAGGAAACGTTCCAGGAACTGTACTACCAGAAGGTCGCGCTCGAAGGCATGATCCTGAAGCCCAATATGGCGATCGCCGGCAAGAAATCGAAGAAGCAGGCCGGTGCCGACGAAGTCGCCGAGAAGACCGTGCGGCTGCTGAAGCGCTGCGTGCCGGCGGCGGTGCCGGGCATTGCCTTCCTGTCCGGCGGCCAGTCCGATCAGGACGCCACCGCGCATCTCGACGCCATGAACAAGATCGGCGGCCTGCCCTGGCCGCTGACCTTCTCCTATGGTCGCGCGCTGCAGGCGGCGCCGCAAAAGGCCTGGTCCGGCAAGACCGAGAATGTCGCCGCCGGCCAGCAGGCCTTCACCCATCGGGCCCGGATGAATTCTCTCGCCAGCAAGGGCGAGTGGACAGCCGCGCTGGAGCAAAAGGTAGCTTAACTCCGAATGGCCACGAAACCCGCCCCGACACGACCGGCGACGCGACTCTATCTCGCGACCCCGGTCGTGGATGATCCGTCGTCGCTGCTCGCCGCCCTGCCCGCACTGCTGGCCGGGGCCGACATCGCGGCGGTGTTGCTGCGGCTGCAACTGACCGATCAGCGCAGCATGATCACCCGGATCAAGGCGCTGGCGCCTTTGATCCAGGACGCCGGCGCGGCGGTGCTGCTCGAGGGCCATGCCGAATTGGTGGCGCGGGGCGGCGCCGATGGCGCGCATCTCGACGGCGTCGCGGCGATGGACGAATGGCTGCCGAATCTGAAGCCGGACCGGATCGCCGGCGTGGGCGGGTTGGTGACCCGCCATGATTCGATGCTGGCCGGCGAGGCCGGCGCCGATTACGTGCTGTTCGGCGAGCCCGGCCGTGACGGCGAACGGCCGTCGGTCGAGGCGATCGCCGAGCGACTGCAATGGTGGGCCGAATTGTTCGAGCCGCCCTGTGTCGGCTACGCGATGTCGTGCGACGAAGCCTTCGAATTCGCCGCCGCCGGTGCCGATTTCGTGCTGGTCGGCGATTTCATCTGGGCGGATCCGCGCGGCGCCGCCGCGGCGCTGGCGGAGGCGGCCGCGGCCGTCGCCCGCGGCTTTGCGTCGCCCGGCGCGTTCCGCCCGATCCAGGAATGATCGCGATGAAGACCCTGCAACTGATTTCGATGGTGGCGGCGACGCTGTTGCTGGCCGACAGCGCGACGGCGCAGATCTCGCTGACGCCCCCGGCGGTCAATCCGTTTCCGAAACCGATCGCTCCGGAAAAATCCAAGGAGAAACCCAAGCCCAAACCGAAGCCGAGGCCGGTCGCGGCGGAGGCCAAGAAGCCCGACGCCAAAAAGCCCGATGCCGACAAACCCGGCACCGAGAAAGCATCGGCGCCGACCGCCGAGGCCGCCGTCAATGAGGGGCCCAATGTCGATCTGGTGTTCGCCGCCTATCAGCGCGGCCAATACAAGACCGCCTTCGATCTGGCCACCGTCCGCGCCCAGGAGCTCAGCGATCCCAAGGCGATGACCATGCTGGGCGAGCTTTATGCCAATGGCCTCGGAATCAAGCGCGACTACCCGAAGGCGATCGACTGGTACAAGCGCGCCGCCGATCTCGGCGACCGCGAGGCGATGTTCGCGCTGGCGATGATGCGCATGGCCGGGCGCGGCGCCCCGGCCGACCGCGAGGAAGCCGCCAGATTGCTGGCCTCGTCGGCCAAGCTCGGCAATCCCAAGGCGGCCTATAATCTGGCGCTGCTCTATATCGACGGCCACACCTTCCCGCAGGATCTCAAGCGCGCCGCCGAATTGCTGCGGCTGGCCGCCGATGCCGGCAATCCCGAAGCCCAATATGCGCTGGCGACTTTCTACAAGGAGGGCACCGGGGTTCCGAAAAATATCGAACAATCGGTGCGGCTGCTGCAGGCGGCCTCGGTCGCCGGCAATGTCGATGCCCAGCTCGAATATGCCATCGCGCTGTTCAACGGAACCGGGACACCCAAGAATCAGATCGCCGCCATCGCGCTGCTGCGCAAGGCGGCCCAGCAGAACAATCCGATCGCCCAGAACCGGCTGGCGCGGGTGCTGGTGCTGGGCGAAGGCGTGCCGGTCGACCGGATCGAGGGCCTCAAATGGCACCTGATCGCCAAAACCGCCGGCAAGGGCGACCTGATGCTCGACGAGGCGCTGGCGCAGCTCAAGCCCGAGGAGCGCGCCAAGGTCGACGAGGCCGCGCGTAAATGGCTGGGCGGCAAATGATCCGGCTTGACGCCGCCCCCTGCGCAGGGCACCCCTGAGCCGAAATCCCACCCTTCCCAGCCCTGACCTGACGCTCAGGTCGTCTTGAGCCGAGATCATGCTGCATTCAGCCCTCATGAACGTCATGGTGAAAGCCGCGCGCCGCGCCGGCCGCAGCCTCAAACGCGATTTCGGCGAGGTCGAAAATCTCCAGGTCTCGCTGAAAGGCCCGGCGAATTTCGTCTCGCTCGCCGACAAGCGCGCCGAGGAGATGCTGTATGCCGACCTGTCGAAGGCGCGGCCCGGCTACGGCTTCATCGGCGAGGAAGGCGGCATCCGCGAAGGCGACGACAAGACCCATACCTGGATCGTCGATCCGCTGGACGGCACCACCAACTTCCTGCACGGCATTCCGCAATTCGCGATCTCGATCGGGCTGCAGCGCGAAGGCCAGATGATCGCCGGCCTGATCTACAATCCGGCGAATGAAGAGCTCTATATGGCCGAGAAGGGCAAGGGCGCGTTCATGAACGACAGCCGCCTGCGCGTCGCCGGCCGCCGCCAGCTCAATGATTGCGTGATCGCCTGCGGTCTGCCGCATATCGGACGCGGCGACTTCCAATTGTCGCAGCGGGAGATGGCCGCGCTGCAGCCGAAGGTCGCGGGCCTGCGCCGGTTCGGCGCCGCCTCGCTCGACATGGCCGCGGTCGCGGCCGGCCGCTTCGACGGCTATTGGGAGCGTAACCTGTCGTCCTGGGACATCGCGGCCGGCATCGTGATGATCCGCGAAGCCGGCGGCGTTGTCGGCGACATCCATGGCGGCGACCTCTTGAAGACCGGCAACGTGGTCTGCGGCAATGAATACGTCCACGGCGAGCTGGTGAAGATCATCAAGCCGCTGGGCTAGGCGAAGGCTGGGTGGCGCCGGGGTCGGGCTGGCGCGCTGGGCTCGCGCTTGAGCCACAGCGCAAGCCTCATCCTTCGAGACGGCGCTGAAGAAGCGCCTCCTCAGGATGAGGACGATAGGCGACGCTGCGTGGCTTGAGAAGATTCCTGCAATCGGGATTTAGGCTGAGGCGGGATTTGGTCGGGCTGGGGCTGGGCTGGCGCTGGAGCCGCAGCGCAAGCCTCATCCTGAGGAGCCCGCCGCAGGCGGGCGTCTCGAAGGATGAGGCGTCCGGCGTTTTGCAAGCAGACGCAGCTCATATGTCGCCGACAAGGTCGTCATTGCGAGGAGCGAAGCGACGAAGCAATCCAGTGCGTGACGCCCCTGGATCGCTTCGCTGTCGGACGGCGCTGCGCGCCGGCCTCGGCTCGCAATGACGGACGCGCTCGCGGACAGGCGACTTTAGTCCCCCGCTACTCGTCCTTGGCGCATTGCGGCGACCATTGCGCCATCAGGGTTTCGAGCTTTTCGGGCTCCTCGGCGGCGAATTCGGATTTGACGCGGTCCATCTCGCGCAGCGCTGCGGAGCCCGCGACCGCGGTGAGGCTGATTTCGTCGAACAGCTGCGCCATCTCGGCAAACACGCTGCGATCGGCTTCGTCTTCGCCGAGACCATCGAGCTCCGCCATCAGCGCCAGCGTCGCGACGATGCGCTGCTTCTGGTCGCGGGCGCGATGCAGGAAGCGCTTCGACAGCCGCCGCGCCTCCAGATTGAGGAAGCGGTCGAACGCCGAGCACAGCATGTCGCGGCAATGCCCGTCCATGTTGGACTGGGTGATCACCGCGCGCATCCGCTCCATCAGCTCGAACGCTTCGCTATCGGCGCTGTGGGAAGCCATCGCGAAACCCTCCCGCCTGCGACGGCGTGGCTAGGATGCCGGAATCAGCTGATGGACCTCGCCGGCGGCGGCGACGAAACTCGAGCCCGGCTTGGCATAGAGGAAGCCGTTGGCGACCGGGACCGGATAGAGCCCGGTCAATTGCTCGGCGCCCGCTGCGGCGTCGAGCTTGCCGTCGATGACGTCGCGGAACAGCCGGGTCACCGCCACCATGTCGCATTGCTGCGGCGACAGCCGCAACGCGCCGACGCCGGCGTCGGCGAGCTTGTCGATGTCGCCGAGCAGGCTGGTGCAGGCATAGGCCAGCGTCTGTACGCCGTTCATCGTCAGGAACGGCTCATTGTCGAGCGTCGTCACCGCCAGCCCGTCGGGGTCCTGCTCGCAGACGAATTTGCAATTGTCCTTCGACAGCTTGTTGAGCCTGGCGTGATAGCAGCGCGCCGAGATCGCCAGCGGCGCGCGGCCGAAGCCGAACACCTCGAACGTGACGTCGGGCTGCGATCGGGCGATGGTGCGGATCGCCGACAGCGGCAATTCCGGCGGCAGGCAGATCCGCCGCGCGCCGCGCGAGGCGAAGAATGCCGCCGCGGCCTCGTTGTAGATGTTGACGAAGGGGCCGATCGCGTGCGGCCGGCCGCCCAGCATGCCGAGGCAGGACAGGTCGTTCACCTCCATGGTGAATTCCTCGGCGGCGGCGAGTTCAGCCATCGCCTTGCGCTCGCGCACCAGCGACATCAGCGTCAGCGAGCCCATCAGCACTTGCTTGCCGCAGGCGCTCAGCCGCTCGACCACCGCGGGGATGTGGTCCTCGATGAAGGGCGAACGCTTCGAGCAGACGATCTCGCCGACCACCACGGTATCGACCGGGGCTTCCTCGGCGATGCGAAAATAGAAGTCGCGCCACTGCTCCGGCTTCCAATTGTAAAGCACCGGTCCAAGAGTGAGTTGGAAGTCCTTCGCCGCTGCGCTCATCGCCATCGTCCCAATCTGATTTCCTCGAGAGTCTCACAAGACCGGACGCCAGAGCTCGTCATTGCGAGGAGCGTAGCGACGAAGCAAGGGCGCCGAGCACGGAGCCCCTGGATTGCTTCGCTTCGCTCGCAATGACGAACTTGAAGGCCGCGTCTTCATTGACCGTTGCCCTTCGAAATTCTCAGGCCAAGCCTCTTATCGCCAAGCCTCTTATCGCCACGTCTTCTTGTAGGCCCCGACCGTGGTCGACTGACCTTCGCTGAGGCCGTTGAGTTCGTCCGCCGGAATCGGCCGGCCCTCGTCCAGCGCGGTCAGCGCATTGCGGAAGGTCTTGACCACGCGCTCGATATAGGCGCGGCCGCGTTGCCGGCCCTCGATCTTCAGCGCCGACACCTTGGCCTTGCGCAGCTCCGGCAGCATCGTGGTGGCGTCGAGGCTGGACGGATCCTCGAACAGATAGCCGCAGCCTTCATCGGTCTGGTAGCGGCCCTTGCACAAGGTCGGATAGGCCGCGGCTTCGCCCTTGGCGAATTTGTTGATGGTGAAATCGCCGAGCCGCGAGATCAGCGCGCCGTTCTCCTCGCGATACTGGATCGCGCCCGCCGGCGAGCACACCCCGTCCATGTTCGGCGACTTGCCGGTGGCGTAGGATGACAGCGAGCAGCGGCCCTCCTCCATCACGCACAGCCCGCCGAAGATGAACACTTCGGTCTCGCAATCGACCTCCTTGGTGATCGCCGCGATCTCCTGCACGCTGAGCACCCGCGGCAGCACCACGCGCTTGGCGCCGAACGCCTCGATATAGAACTTGATCGAATCCGGATTGGCGGCGGCGGCCTGCACCGAAACGTGCAGGCGCTGCTGCGGATGGATCCGCGCCACATAATCCATCACGCCGACATCGGCGACGATCAGCGCGTCGGCCTCGCAGTCGACCGCGTCATCGACCGCGCGGTGCCACAATGCGACATTGCCGGCGCGGGCGAAGGTGTTGATCGCCACCAGCACCTTGACGTTGTTTTGGTGCGCATGGGCGATCGAATCGCGCATCTCCTCGCGGTTGAAATTCAACCCGGGAAAATTGCGCGCATTGGTCTCGTCGTTGAAGCCGCAATAGACCGCGTCGGCGCCGGCGCCGACCGCGTCGTGCATCGCCGCCGGGGTGCCGGCCGGGCAAATCAATTCCATGGTCTATCCTCCGCCTCCGGCGCCCATGTCCTGGCTGAACGCCGGCGGAGCCACCATGGCGCGCAGCATCCGCTCGATCGGCGTCGCCAACGGCCCCAGCCACGCCACCGATTCGGACAGAAAATCGACCCGGGAGTCATCAATTGCGTTGCGCAGCGCCACGACCGCTTCCATGTCGCCGTCGATCTCGATGTCGCGCGAGAAAAATAGCGCGTCGCCATCATAGGAGCCGTCGGTCATTCCGATCAGCGCCCATAGCGGCCCGGCGATCCGCGCGTCGATCCGCGACGGCAAGCTGCGCACCACGGTCACTTTCGGATTCATCCGCCGCGGCTCCAGCACGAAGGCCAGCGGCAGATCGGTCGGATCGAGGCCATAGCGCTTGCCGGTGTTCGACCCCAGGCGATCGAAGATGCGCGGATGCCGGCCGCGAATCTCGCGCAGGCAAATGCCGAGCATCACCTGCAACGGCAACAGCGGAAGCACACGCGACGCCAAAGCGACCGGCATGGGCATCCTGGAGACGGTTGGATTGGACACCGACATGAGGCCACCTTTGTGGCGACCCGATTACCATTGAACCGATCGGCAGTTCTTTGCGCGGGATCAAAGACAGGGGCGGGTCGAAGTGCTGACCAGAGCTGTCCTTACGGAGACACCATGCTGAGCCGCGTCAAACCGCCTTTCCCGGATCTGCGCGCCTTCAGCGCCTATCTCGAATCCCGTGGACAATTGATTCGGATTCGCAAGCCGGTCTCGGTGGTGCACGAGCTCACCGAAATTCATCGTCGCGTGCTGGTGGCGGGCGGCCCGGCGCTGCTGATCGAGCAGCCGATCAAGGCCGATGGCCAGGTCTCCGAGATGCCGATGCTGGTCAATCTGTTCGGCACCGTCGAGCGGGTCGCCTGGGGGCTCGGCATCGAGCCGCAGAATCTGTCGGCGCTCGGCGAAGCGCTCGCCGAAATGCGCGAGCCGGCGCCGCCGCAAAGCTTGACCGATGCGCTGAGCAAATTGCCGATGGCGCGGGCGGCGCTGTCGATGCGGCCGAAGATGACCAAATCGGCGCTGGCGCAGGAGGTGGTGCTGACCGGCGACCAGATCGATCTCGGCCGGCTGCCGGTGCAGATTCCGTGGCCGGGCGAGCCGGCGCCGCTGATCACCTGGCCGCTAGTGTTCACCAAGCCGCCGCCGGGCGTGGCCGGCTCCGACAATGTCGGGGTCTACCGGATGCAGGTGCTGGGCAAGGATCGCGTCATCATGCGCTGGCTGGCGCATCGCGGCGGCGCCAAGCATCACCACCAGTGGAAGGCCCAGGATCGCGAGATGCCGGTCGCGGTGGTGATCGGCGCCGATCCGTCGATGATCCTGTCGGCGGTGCTGCCGCTGCCGGAGACGCTCTCGGAGATCAAATTCGCCGGGCTGTTGAGCGGCGAGCGACCGCATCTGATCCCCTGCGTCAGCGTGCCGCTGGCGGTGCCGGCCGACGCCGAGATCGTGCTCGAGGGCTTCGTGTCGCCGAGCGAGACCGCGCCGGAGGGCCCCTATGGCGACCACACCGGCTATTACAACGCGGTCGAGCAGTTTCCGGTGATGCGGCTCACCGCCATCACCATGCGGCGCGACCCGATCTATCTGTCGACCTTCACCGGCCGCCCGCCCGACGAGCCGTCGCGGCTCGGCGAGGCCTTCAACGACGTGTTTCTGCCGGTGGCGCGGCGGGCATTTCCCGAGATCGTCGACCTCTGGCTGCCGCCGGAAGCCTGTTCGTACCGGATCGCGGTCGCCTCGATCAAGAAGCGCTATCCCGGCCAGGCACGGCGGCTGATGATGGGGCTGTGGTCGATGCTGCCGCAATTCAGCTATACCAAGCTGTTGATTATCGTCGACGACGACGTCGACGTGCGCGACTGGGCCGATGTGATGTGGGCGGTGTCGACCCGCTCCGATCCGTCGCGCGATCTGGTCTCGATCGCCGACACTCCGATCGACTATCTCGACTTCGCCTCGCCGAAACCCAATCTCGGCGGCAAGCTCGGCATCGACGCCACCAACAAGATCGGCGCCGAGACCGCGCGGGAATGGGGCAAGGTGCTGGCGATGGATGATGCGGTGATCGCCCGGGTCGACGCGATGTGGTCGAGCCTCGGCCTTGGCAACATCTCCCCGCCGCAGCGCAGGCGCCGATCATGAGCGCAGCGCATCGCATCGTCGTCGGCATCAGCGGCGCGTCCGGCGCCGCGGTCGGGTTGCGCATCGTCGAGCTGCTCGCCGGTGCCGATTGCGAGATCCATCTGGTGGTGTCGGCCGCGGCCGAACGCACCATCGCCTATGAGGTCGGCGTCTCGGCGCTGGCGGATGCCAAACACCTGGTGCATCGCCATCACCCCATCAACGATGTGGGCGCCAGCATCGCCTCGGGCTCGTTCCGCACCGCCGGGATGATCGTGGCGCCGTGCTCGATCCGCTCGCTGTCGGCGGTCGCCACCGGCAATCTCGACAATCTGCTGGTCCGCGCCGCCGACGTGCAGCTCAAGGAGCGCCGCCGCCTGGTGCTGCTGCTGCGCGAAAGCCCGCTGCATCTGGGCCATATCCGCGCCATGGCGCAGGCCACCGAGAGCGGCGCGATCGTGGCGCCGCTGTCGCCGGCCTTCTATCTACGGCCGGCATCGTTGCAGGAGATGATCGACCATATGGCGATGCGGGCGATCGGCCTGCTCGGCATCGACGATCTGGCGATCGCCGCGCCGCAATGGAGCGACGACACCCCGCCGATCTGCCTGTAATTACGCATTTTGCAGACATTCCGGGGCGTGAGCAGCGACAGCTGCGCGCAACGGCGGAATCGCACGACAGGCACCGGCTTTGTGAAAACGCGGAGTCTCGAGACGCCAGCGCTTGCGCGGGCGGCGAGATTCCGGGTTCGCTCGCAAGTGCTCGCGCCCCGGAATGATTATCCGTTTATAACCGCGCGTTTATAACCGCGCCTTTATGACCGTCCGTTTATGACGCCAGTTTGGTGACCGTCTCCGTGATGATCATCCGTTTGATAATCAATCGTTTGATGACCGTCAGTTTAGTGACCGGACCTTTGATGACCGTCAGTTTGTGTCAACGCGGCCGACAGATGCGCGGCGGCGGCGCGACGGGGCGGCTCAGGCCGCAGCCGCCTGCGAGCCGGCGTCCTCGTGGGGTCGCCAGTCCTCGGCCAGATCGTCCCAATAATGCGCGTCGTCGAACCGCTTCCAATGCGGCGTCTCGGTGGCGCCGGCACGGCGGCCAAAGATCACGACGGCAAGCCCGATCAATCCGAGCACCACATAGATTCCTGCGATCAATGCAACAATCGTCAAGGCATCACCTCTGCTGCTTGGCGCCCGCCCTTGCGCGGCGGAGCGTGGTGGTCGACATAGTTCAGGAC
Source organism: Rhodopseudomonas sp. BAL398 (assembly GCF_033001325.1). NCBI lineage: Bacteria > Pseudomonadati > Pseudomonadota > Alphaproteobacteria > Hyphomicrobiales > Nitrobacteraceae > Rhodopseudomonas > Rhodopseudomonas sp. BAL398. The sequence continues at coordinate 5,121,678 of NZ_CP133111.1, read as the reverse complement.
GCCGTCCAGGCGAACCAGCCGGAACGTCGCGGGTTGGCCGGCTTCTCCGCCACTGACGGCGCCGGCTCGGGCCGCGGCTGCCGCGGGAACACCCGGTGCCAGAGGTCGTCGAGCACGAGATAGGCAATCATCGCGGCGCTGACGCCACAGGCCATGAGCACGACCAAAGATCCAAGTGAATCCAGATACACGTCACACCTCCGCGTTGGGTTACGGCGGTAAAATAGAAAAAATACCGACGGACGACATTGCGTCGGATCAATTTTGCGGCGCTACAATCCCCCCGGCACCGGCGGTTAGCTTTGCGATAGTTAGTTGATCGTAAACGCGATCCTTGAGCATTCACACGTCGACAAAGCTGCGCTCACCCGTTTGTGATCAGGCGGATTGGCGTGAGGCAATACGTGGAACCGGGTCGCAACGCGTCAGCGCGCCGGGCGGCTCACGCCCGGAATCGCCGCGCGCTTGCGGCGCGTTGAGCTGAAAATTATCCCGCCGCCTTCATGCGATAATGGCTGACGCCCCATTCGCTGCCATCGCCGAAGCCGAACAGGCCCGAGGTGGCAAGGAAGAACCAGCGCCAGCGCCGCATCCACAACGCGGTGTCGCGGCCATAGACCGGGCGCAGAATGCCGGCGATGTCGCGGCGATGCGCGTCGAAATTGGCGAGCCAGTCCTCGGCCGTGCGCTGATAATGCGTGCCGCTCCAGCACCACTCTTTTTCGACCTCGAACAGATCGGCATATTGCCGGATCAAATGATGGCTCGGCATCACCCCGCCGGTGAAAAAATGCTGCGCGATCCAGTCCTCGGTGTCGGCGCGATCGAACAGGTAGGAGCCCGAGCGATGCGTGAAGATATGCATGAAGAAGCGGCCGTCGGGCTTCAGCCAGCCGCGCAGCCGCACCATCAGCTCGCGCCAGTTCATCATGTGCTCGAACATTTCCACCGAGACGATGCGATCGAACACGGCGCCGGGATCGAAATGATTCATGTCCTGCGTCACCACCGCCAGATTGGTCACGCCGCGCCTGGCGGCCTCGGCCTCGATATATTGCCGCTGCGACGCCGAATTCGACACCGCGACGATGCGGGCGTTGGGAAACCGCAGCGCCATCATCAGCGACAGCGAACCCCAGCCGCAGCCGAGTTCGAGGATCGACTGGCCGTCGGCCAGATCGGCGTGCTCGATGGTCTGCCGCAGCGCCTCCTCCTCGGCCTCCTGCAGCGTCGATTGCGGCTCCTTGTAGAAGCACGACGAGTATTTGCGATTGGGGCCGAGAACCTGTGCGAAGAACGCCGCCGGCACCTCATAGTGCTGGGCGTTGGCGGCGTCGGCATGTTCGGCGATGGCGCGCGCCGCCATATCCTGGGCGAAGGCCGAATCGGCTTCCGGGCTGCCGAGCGCGAGCCTGGTCGCGGTGCGCCGACACAGCCGCTGGATCGCAGCGCGGATCACGACATCGGGCAACGGCACGCGCTCGGCGGCGCCGATGATCGTTGATACCGCGCTCATGACGTGGCCCGGCTGTGCGGCGGCAGCGGAAAGAACTTGCTGGTGCGCGCCTGGTACTCCTTGTAGCGCTCGCCGCGCGATTTCAGCATCTGCTCTTCGAGCGGCGGCACCCCGGTCACATGGACCAGGATCCAGTACATGAACAATGGCGCCAGCAGCGCGGCGAAGCCCCAGAGATAGGCCAGCGGATCGGCGAGCGAGATCGCGATCACCGGATAGGCCAGCCAGCCGAACCATTCAAAGAAGTAGTTCGGATGCCGCGACCAGCGCCATAGCCCGATATTGCAGACCTTGCCCTTGTTGGCGGGATCCTGGCGGAACGATTTCAGCTGCGCGTCGGCGATGGCTTCGCCGGCAATGCCGGCGGCGAGAATCGCCACGCCGAGGAAATCCTGAACGCGCAGCGCCTCGGCGGGAAACCGCGCGGCGACGAAGATCGCGAACACCAGCGGGATCGATCCCAGCGCCTGGTTCTGCAGAAACACGAACATCTTGCGCGGCGCTTCGGCGCCCCATTCGCTGGCGAAGGCGGCGTAGCGCGGATCGTCGGTGATGCCGCGGGTTCGCGCAGCGATATGCGAACCCAGCCGCACCGCCCAGACCACCACCAGCGCCGCCACCAGCCATTGCCGGGCGTTGGGAGCTACGCCTGCCACCGGCCACAGCGCCGCGGCGGCGCCCACCAGCCCGGTCGAAAACGTCCAGATCGTGTCGACCCAACCGGAATTGCCGGTCTTCTGCTGCACCACCCAGGCCAGCGCCATCAAGGCGCACAGCGCCAGCGCGATCGCCGCCAGCGCTTCAAGATATAAAACCGTCATACTGCCCCGCCCGAATCCGGTCGGATCATCCGACCGAGCTAAACGGTTGAAGATACGTCCTGTTCCCGAACGGGTTTCGATCCAGAGCGCGAACACAGGCCATGGTAGCGGAAAACCGAGGCTAACGCCTTTCATCCGCGCCGCGCTGTGCCATATTGGCGCGCAACTTCTGTCCTCGGAACGCAAGATGAACCGCACCATGGCGCCAGGCCCCTCTCCCCGCTCCGCGATGGAGATCGAACTCACCAAATTGTCGTCGCCGCGGATCTTCCTGGTGCGGATGACGGTGTTTCTGGTGCTGTGCGCGCTGCTGGTGGTGGTGCTGTACAAGCAGATCGTGCTGGCGTTCTTCGCCAATCCCGGCCTCAACGCGCTGATCGGGGCGGTGCTGCTGATCGGCATCGTGCTGTCGTTCCGGCAGGTGGTGCGGCTCTATCCGGAAGTCGCCTGGGTCAATAATTTCCGCATCGCCGATCCGGGCCTGGCGCTGGAAACGCGGCCGACGCTGCTGGCGCCGATGGCGGCGATCCTCGGCGGCGAGCGCTCCGGCCGGATGTCGATCTCGCAGCAGACCATGCGCCATCTGCTGGATTCGATCGCCACGCGGCTCGACGAGGCCCGCGACATTTCGCGCTACATGACCGGGCTGCTGGTGTTTCTCGGCTTGCTCGGCACCTTCTGGGGCCTGATCGAGACCGTCGGTTCGGTCGGCAAGGTGATCGACGGGCTGAAAGTCGGCGGCGACGCCGGCTCGCTGTTCGATACGCTGAAGGAAGGCCTCGCCGCCCCGCTCGGCGGCATGGGGATCTCGTTCTCGTCGTCGCTGTTCGGCCTCGCCGGCTCGCTGATCCTCGGCTTTCTCGATCTGCAATCGAGCCAGGCCCAGAACCGCTTCTACACCGATCTGGAGGACTGGCTGGCCTCCACGGTGCGGGAATATGGCGGCGAGCACGCCGCCGGCGGCACCAGCGAGCTGCAAAGCGCGCTGGAGCGGCTGCGCCTGACCATCGAGAGTGGCGGCGCCAATCGCAGCGCGGTCGCCGCAATGGCCAATCTGGCCGAGGCGATCCAGGGCATGGTGGGGCATATGCGCACCGAACAGCAGATGATCCGCGAATGGGCCGACGCCCAGGGCGAACAGAACCGCGAGATCAAAGGGCTGCTGGAATGGATCGCGCGCCAGCCGGAAAAGAATTCGAACCCATGATGGAGCTGTCGAACCTGGCGCACGCCCCGCGGCTCTTGTCCCTCCCCCTTGTGGGGAGGGTGGATCGCCGCAGGCGAGCCGGGTGGGGGTGCGGCGAGCACCGCGCCTGTGGCCTCCCCCACCCGACCCGGCTTCGCGGAGCCGGTACTCGGACGGCGCAAAGCGCCGATCCGGGTGCTCATCCGGGCCACCCTCCCCACAAGGGGGAGGGAGCAGCAGCGGCGACCTCGCGCCCTATCAACAGATTCGCCAGGCGCATGGTCGCCGGCCTGACGTCGCGACAACACGAAGGTTAGAGGCATGGGCCTGGCACGCGGACGCCGCAACGATTCCGGATTCAATTACTGGCCGGGCTTTGTCGACGCGCTGTCGACGCTGGTGCTCGCCGTCGTGTTCCTGCTGTCGGTGTTTCTGGTGGTGCAGTTCTTCCTGTCGCAGGAGGTCACCGGCAAGGACAAGGCGCTGCAGGAGCTCAACGCCAAGCTGGCGCAGTTGAACGACATGCTGTCGCTTGAGAAGCTCGGCAAGCTCAGCCTCGACGACCAGCTGTCGCAATTGCGCGCCGGCCTGGCCTCGGCCGAGGCCGAGCGCGACCGCGTCAAGGGGCTGTATGACGGCCTCGCCGGCGCCGGCAATGACGCCGCCGGCCGCGCCGGCGAGCTCAACAAGGCGCTGGATTCGGAAAAGCAGCTGTCGGCCCGCGCGCTGGCGCAGGTCGAGGTGCTGAACCAGCAGATCAGCGCGCTGCGCCGGCAACTCGCCGCGCTCGAGGCGGCGCTGGAGGCATCCGAGAGTCGCGACAAGGAATCCCAGGACAAGATCGCCAATCTCGGCCAGCGGCTGAATGTGGCGCTAGCCAAGCGGGTGCAGGAATTGTCGCGCTATCGCTCGGAATTCTTCGGCCGGCTGCGCGCCATCCTGGGCGAGCGCCCCGACATTCGCATCGTCGGCGACCGCTTCGTGTTCCAGTCCGAAGTGTTCTTCGACACCGGGCAAGCGCTGCTGCTGCCCGAAGGCCGTGGCGAACTCGACAAGGTGGCGGGCGCGCTGATCGACCTCAACAAGCAGATCCCGAGCGAAATCCCCTGGGTGCTGCGGGTCGACGGCCATACCGACGTGCGGCCGATCACCGGCACGTTCAAATCGAATTGGGAACTGTCGAGCGCGCGAGCGATTTCGGTAGTTCAGTACCTGATCTCAATTGGCGTGCCGGCGCAGCGGCTGGTCGCCGCCGGCTTCGCCGAATTCCAACCTCTGGATACCGCGGCAACCGAAGAGGCCTACAAACGAAACCGCCGGATCGAATTGAAGCTGACCGAAAGGTAGTAATCGAACCTCGTAGCTCTACGAGGTTCGGGGTTTTAGCAGCCGCCGGGCTTGACCTGCGAATCCTGCCAAGTAGACAGGCAGCAGGATGGACGCCCGAAATGAATTGCGGGCCTGACGGTGCGCCCGATGAATGCCCCCTTTCGACTACGCGCCTATCGCGCCGACGACGAGCCTGCGGCGGTCGCGCTGTGGCAGCGCACCTGGCAGCTCACTTATCCCGATATCGACTTCACCGCCCGTCTGGAATGGTGGCGCAAACGCTGGCACGGCGAGCTGGTGCCGAATGCCGTCATCATTGTCGCCGAGCGCAACGGCGCCTTGATCGGCTTCGTCACCATCGATGCCGAGGGCTATCTCGACCAGATCGTGGTCGCGCCGGAACATTGGGGAATCGGCATCGCCGACGCGCTGGTGGCCGAGGCCAAGCGCCTGTCGCCGGACCGGGTTACCCTCAAGGTCAATGCCGACAATGCCCGCGCGATCCGCTTCTACAAGCGGCAGGGATTTGTCGAGACCGGCGACGAGGTGAATTCCTCGGGGCGCGCGGTGCTGAATATGGAATGGCAGGCGTAGGAACTGGGCCGGTCCAGCAGCCGCGAAATGATCACCGTGTCCCGGGCGCGATGCGGCACGCCGTGCCGCTTCGCAGAACCGGGACCCCGCTTCAACTGCGCAACTAACCGGGGCCCCGGCTCTGCAGCGCACCACGCCGCCATGGCGGCGCGCTGCACTGCGTCCGGGGCACGCAGGTGATTTACGCCGCCTCGAATTGCAGCTTGGCCAGCCGGGCGTAGAGGCCGCCCTTGGCGACCAGCTGGGCGTGGGTGCCCTGCTCGACGATCTTGCCCTGCTCCATCACCACGATGCGGTCGCAGGACAGCACGGTGGCGAGCCGGTGCGCGATCACCAGCGTGGTGCGGTGGCGCATCAGTTCCTGCAGCGCGGTCTGCACCAGCACCTCGCTTTCGGCATCGAGCGACGACGTCGCCTCATCGAGCAGCAGCAGCGGCGCATCGCGCAGGATCGCGCGGGCGATCGCGATGCGCTGGCGCTGGCCACCGGACAGCGTCACGCCGCGTTCGCCGAGCTGCGACTCGAAGCCCTGCGGCAGCCGTTTGATGAATTCGGTGGCATGGGCCTGCGCCGCGGCGCGCTCGACATCGGCGTCGGCGGCGTCCTCGCGGCCGAACCGGATATTGTCGCGGGCGGTAGCGGCGAACACCACCGAATCCTGCGGCACCAGCGCGATCCGTTCGCGGACCTCGCGCGGATCGGCAGCGCTGATCGGCACGCCGTCCAGCGAGATCGTGCCGCTGGTCGGATCGTAGAACCGCAGCAGCAGGTGAAACAGCGTGCTCTTGCCGGCGCCGGAGGGGCCGACGATCGCCACCTTCTCGCCGGCGCGCACCGTCAATGAGACATGATCGAGCACCAGCGCATCGAGCCGTGTCGGATAGGCGAAGCAGACATTGTCGAGCACCACGTCGCCGCGCGCCGGCTCCGGCAGGGCGCGGGGCGCCGCCGGCGGCGCGATCGCCGGCTTGATCCGCAGGATCTCGAACAATCGTTCGGCCGCGCCGGACGCCGCCGACACCTCGCTCCAGACTTCGCTGAGCTGGCCGAGGCTGGAGGCCGCGAACACCGCGTAAAGCACGAACTGGCCGAGCCGGCCCGGGGTGATGTGGCCGCTGACAACGTCGTGCGAACCAATCCAGAGGATGATCACCACGCTGGAAAACACGATGAAAATGATGATCGCGGTGAGCAAGGCGCGGGCCTTGGTCGAGCTGCGCGCGGCGTCATAGGCCTGCTCGACCTCGCCGCCGAACCGGGCCTTGGCCAGGCTCTCATTGGTGTAGGCCTGAACCACGCGGATCGCGCCGATCAGTTCGGCCGCATAGGCCGAGGCGTTGGCCAGCGTATCCTGGGCGTTGCGCGACAGCCGCCGCACCCAGCGCCCGAACGCCACCAGCGGAATCACGATCAACGGAATCGCCGCCAGCACGAAGCCGCTCAAGCGCGGGCTCGAGATCACCATCATGGCGATCGCGCCGACGAACATCATCGCGTTGCGCAGCGCGATCGACACCGAGGAGCCGACCGCGGATTTGATCTGGGTGGTGTCGGCGGTCAGCCGCGAGATCAGCTCGCCGCTGCGCGCGGAATCGAAGAAGCTCGGCGACAGCGCGGTCAGATGCGCGAACACGTCGCGGCGCAGATCGGCGACAATACGCTCGCCGATCGTCATCACCAGATAATAGCGCGCCGCGCTGGCCAGCGCGAGCACCGCCACGATCGCCACCATGACGCTGAAATAGCTGTTGATCAGCGCGACGCCTTCGGGGCTGAAGCCGAAATCGATCAGCCGCCGCACCGCGATCGGCACCAGCAGCGTGGTCAGCGCCGCGATGATCAGCGCCACCAGCGCCAGCAAGGCGCGGACGCGATAGCGCGCCACATAGGGCGCCAGCGCCAACAGCGGCCGCAGCCGGCCGCGCCGCTCGGCGTCGTGCTGGGCTGGGGCATCGGCCACCAGCGGACCCAGCCGCGCTCCGACATTCTCTGTGGCTGCAATCGCCTCGAGCGACAGCGCGATCGCCGCCGCCGGGGTTTCGGTCTCGCGTTGTTTGGCCGGCTTCATCAGATTTCCCGCACTTCACATGAGAACGCTTCCAGGAGGCCTCAATTAGGCCCCTCGGCCGCCGCTGGCAAATCGGCGGGATGCTTGTCTTAAGCACGTTCCTGCGATATAGAACCGCGCAAATCCGCCCTCTCCAACGTCGCTATGCAGGCGCCGACGCGCCGAAGGATCTCCCATGAAAGCCGAAATTCACCCAGATTATCATAGCATTACGGTGGTCATGACGGACGGCACCGAGTACCTCACGCGCTCCACCTGGGGCAAGGAGGGCGACAAGCTGAACCTCGACATCGACTGCAAGACCCATCCGGCCTGGACCGGCGGCACCCAGCAAATGCTGGATCGCGGCGGCCGCGTGTCGCGCTTCCAGAAGAAGTTTTCGGGCTTCCTCAAAAAAGATTGATCGCCGGTCAGGATTTTCCTGTCCGAGACGCAACGCCCCGGTCCAAGCCGGGGCGTTTTGCGTTGCGGCGCCGCCCGTCGGCGCCCGCTACCTTGAATTCGCCTCCGTTGTCCTCGACGCTCGGTTCCACCCATCGAGATCGCGCAGGGGGCGCCCCGGGTCATGCCGACCAAGACGAACCGCCCGCGGAAAATCCCGCGGCAGGCACGCTCACGCGCCACCGTCGAAGTCATCCTCGACGCCACCGCGCTTCTGCTGGTCGACGAGGGCTTTGAACAGACCACCACCAACCGTATTGCCGAACGCGCTGGCGTCAGCATCGGCTCGCTCTACCAGTATTTTCCGAATCGCGAAGCGGTGGTGGGGGCGGTCGCGCAACGCGTCGAGGCCGGCATCTCCGAGCCGCTGTGGCTGGGCCTGTCGCAAAAGCACGAAAGCGACCTGCGCAGCGAGATCACGTTGGGGCTACGCAAATCGATCAACCGTCACGCCAGCGTGCTGCCGCTGCTCCAGATCCTGCTCCAACTAGAACTCGCTGCCGACGGAGTCGGCCCCGACCCACCGCAAGCGGCAGATCATCCTCAGCAACTGTCTCAACGCCCACGGCGACGAACTCCGGAAGGATTTCGACGTCGAGGCCGGCAGCTTCGTCATTCCCAATATGATTGGTCCGGTCATCGACGCCGCCATCATGTTGCGGCCGGCGACGCTCACCAATGGCGAGCTGGAGCGCGAACTCAGTTCGATGCTGTCATATTATCTGATCGGCGGGCGCTGAACGCGCCCGCCGCAGGCTGCTATCGCACCCCGACGTCGAACGAATAGGCCAGGCCGAGGCCATAGGTGATCTGGTTGCTCGAACCGCGCATCGTCACCAGCGGGCTGTCGGCGGCGCTGCCGAGCAATTTGTCATATTCGACATAGCCACGAACCTCCCACTGCGGATCGAGCTTGTAGCGCAGCTGCGCGCCGGCGCCGACCGAATGCGAGCCGCCCTTCGCATCGAAGGCCGGCAGCCCCGACGCCAATGCCTCGATCGCGCTGACGCTGAAATAGGTCGAGGCGTATTTCGCGTCGGTCAGCGTGTAGCGCGGCCCCACCGAGAAGGTCATGCGCTCGTTGAGCGGCACGATCACATCGGCCGAGAAATCCGCGACGATGCCTTTATGTCCGCCAAAACCGCGCCGCACTTCGGAGCGCACCCGCAGCCAGTCGAATGCGTAATATTCGGCGAAGCCGCCAATCTCGATGGCGAATTTGATGTCGTTCAGCCCGCGCAATTCGTCGTGATCGCCGGCCTTGCGAGCGCTCCTGTAGGCGCCCACCGGGCCGGCGCGGAAACGGCCGTAGTCGATCAGCGCGAAGCTCGCATTGTCGCGCAAGCTCTTGAAGCGCTCAGCGGTTCCGGCGCGGCGCACCGAGATGATCGGCTTCGGGCTCAACATCGAATGGTCGGCGCCGACATAGGATGGCTTCATTGCGCCGCCGACACCGATGGTCACGGTCCAATCGCCCGAGGCTGACGGCACCAGCGGCACCGAGGGCAGCGTCACGACCGGATCGGCGGCGAAGGCCGCCGCCGGACAGATCAGCAAACCAATGGCCGAGAACAGTAGACGGGACGTGGACATTCCATTCCTTGCGTCGATCGAGGGCGGGATGCTCGGCATGACGCTGGAGCGCGCCGCACCGCTGCCGCAGGGCCGGAACCCAGCCAGGCGACCATACGGGCGGCAGCGGTAGATCGAAACTCGCGTTCAGCGGCAGCAACCACACGCGCCAGCGCGGCCGTCGATGCCTGCACGGCAAGGGTTTTTGGCAATCGGCAGCGAATTGCCGGGCGACGCACTCGCATTTCGCCAGGCGTCGGCGGTGCGGCGGGCCGCGGCGTCAGACCGCGCCCATCCATTCGGATCGGATGACGTCGATGCGATAGGGTCGCGGAGCTGGCGCTCCGGCGCCGCGGCGGCACAGCGCGACGGCGCGGAGCACAGGGTGCCGCGGATTCACAATGGTGGATTTACGTCGGCAAAGGTCGAAAGATCGCAAGAGGGCGGGCGCGCGGCGGCGCCGGCGCCGCCCGCCTCAGCGCTCGAACGCCGCCTTCAGCATATTGAGCTGCGGCACCAGCGGATTGCCGATCTGGGCGCGATCGCCGGGCGAGGCGTGCATGGTGCCGTCGAGGCGGCGCACCTTGGCCTGCAGGTTCATCGAGCGGGCGATCAGTTCCTGCAGCTGCTCGGGCAGCCGTTGCAGCATCTCGTCGGTGCCGGGCTCGGCGGCCGAGAGCTTGACCTTGGTCTTCTCCCGGTTGGCCTGCGACAGCGTCATCTCGCCTTCCTTGACGGCGCGGTGCAGCAGCAGCCAGGACGCCAGCTGCATCAACCGCGTGGTCAGACGCATGCTTTCAGTGGCGTAGGTCAGGCTGACGGCGCGGTCCAGCGCCTTGGCCTCGGTGCGGCCGACGCCATCGAGATAGGCCGCGGTTTCCTCGACCAGATCCATGCCTTCGCGGAACAAGACGCCGAAAGCGGCGGAATTCGTCAGTCGCTCGCTGAACTGAACGAGCGCGGCTTCGCTATGCGAATAGTCCGACATGGTTAACGCCTCACGCAATTTGTTACACGCCGGCTTCGATCGGCACCGGCTTGATATGATGAACAAATCATTACGCTGTCGCGGCCGCGAGTCCAGCTGCGACATCGGCAAACGGTTAACATGATTGCCAAGGCGTTGACGGAACCCAACACAAAAAAGAGCCGCCGTTTCCGGCGGCTTTGAAGTTGGTAACAGGGAGGCGTCAAAACAGAGTGGACAGGAGCCACTCGGTCCAAAAGATGGACAATGAAGTAATACATCGGAAGGCTTAATGTTACGTAAACGAGCGGATTTGTTGACCTTTGGTTTGCAATTGTGACAGCGTCGCCAAAACGGAACCGGGGCCGTCGCGATCACCAGATCGCCCGCCCATTGGGGCTCGCCACTCACCAATTCGCGCGCGGTCGTCAGGTCGCGGGCTGCTTTCGCTAACCGCTCAGCTCTTGAAAAACCGGTCGGCGGCATCGCGCGTCGCCCGCTTCATGGTCTGCGCCGATTGCAGCCGCGCGATCTCGGCCGCCAGCAGCACGATGCGCTCGCCGATTTCCTCGACGGACAGCAGCGACAGATCCTGCCCGATCTCGTGACTGATCTTCTTCTTGGGTTTGTCGTCGTCGTCGCTCGCCATTTGCCCTGTCCTGCACACGTCACGCGAACCGGTGCCCGCTTCGCTCGAAAACGCTCTGTCGATCCGGCGCGGTTGCCAGCCGCGCCGCGGCTGTCTAATCAGGGGATCATCACGCCCCCTGCCAAGGACAAATCATGGAACAGCTGCCCGCGCAAATGACCGTTATCGGCATCAGCAAGCCCGGCGGCCCCGAAGTGCTATTGCCCGAGACCCGTGCGGTACCGACGCCCGGCGCAAACGAAATCGTGATCAAGGTGGCGGCCGCCGGCGTCAACCGTCCCGACGTCGCGCAGCGCTCCGGCAGCTATCCGCCGCCGCCCGGCGCCAGCGACCTGCCCGGCCTCGAAGTCGCCGGCGAAGTGGTTGCGCTCGGCGACGGCGCCAGCAAGCACAAGCTCGGCGACAAGGTGATGTCGCTGGTCGCCGGCGGCGGTTACGCGCAATATTGTCTCGCCCCGGACGCCCAGGCGATGGCGGTGCCCGCCGCGTTTTCGATGATCGAGGCCGGCGCCACCCCGGAAACCCTGATGACGGTGTGGCACAATGTGTTCGAGCGCGGCGCGCTGCAGCCCGGCGAAACCCTGCTGATCCATGGCGGTTCCTCCGGCATCGGCACGATGGCGATCCAGCTCGCCACCGCGCTCGGCTCCAAGGTGATCGTCACCGTCGGTTCACAGGACAAGGCCGAGGCCTGCCTCAAGCTCGGCGCAATCCGGGCCATCAATTATAAGACCGAGGATTTCGTTGCCGTCGTCAAGGACATCACCGGCGGCAAGGGCGTCGAACTGATCCTCGACATGGTCGGCGGCGACTATGTCGAGCGCAATTACGACGCCGCCGCGATCGACGGGCGGATCGTGCAGATCGCCTTCCTCAACGGCCCCAAGGCGACGGTGAACTTTGCCAAGCTGATGATGAAGCGGCTGCACCACACCGGCTCGACGCTGCGCCCGCGCAGCAATGCCGACAAGGCCGCGATGGTGGCGGCGATCGAGGCCAAGGTGATGCCGCTGTTGCAGGACGGCCGGATCAAACCGCTGATCGACAGCACATTCGCCCTGCAACAGGCCGCCGACGCCCACCGGCGGATGGAAACCAGCCAACATATTGGCAAAATTGTGTTGACGGTTTGATCCTGGGTCGACGATTGGCTCGCCGGTAAAGCCTTTGTTTTCTCTCGCATTCATGTCATTTATCGCGCGGCGGATGCGCATCTCAGCGTGCGCTCGCCGCGTAACCGCGGAGAACCGACATTGCGTCTGATCAGGTACCTTGCGCCGCTGGCGTTGGGTCTCATGATGATTGCGGCCTCGCCGAAGGCGCATGCGGTCGACGCGGTCAGCGTCCGCAGCGACGTGCCTGCGATCGATCTCACCGCCATCCTCGACCATCAACACAGCGACACTGACCGGATCCAGATCTCGACCGCGCCCGGCACCGACGGCATCGTCCGTCGCGTCGAGGTGCGCGCCCGCGAGGGCGGCCAGAACTGGGTGGTGTTCGCGCTCGCCAACAACACTGACGACCAGCTCGACCGCCTGATCGTGGCGCCGCATTACCGCATCGTCTCGTCGGGATTGTTGTGGCCCGATCTCGGCCTGTCGCGGATCGCCACCATCACGCCCTCGACCGGCGACCGCCCGGAACGCCAGGATTCGCCCACCGCCGACATCTTCCGGATCACGCTGGATCCCGGCGCGGTGATCACCTTCGTCGCCGAATTGCGCACCGACAAGCTGCCGCAGCTCTATCTGTGGGAGCCCGAGGCCTACAAGGACAAGGTCAACTCCTTCACCCTGTATCAGGGCATCGTGATCGGCATTTCCGGCCTGCTGGCGCTGGTGCTGACGATCCTGTTCGTGGTCAAGGGCAGCATTATGTTCCCGGCCGCAGCAGCGCTGGCCTGGGCGGTGCTGGTCTATATCGGCATCGATTTCGGCTTCTGGGGCAAGGTGCTCGACATGTCGGCGGGCGCCGAGCGGGTGTGGCGCGCCTCGGGCGAAGCGATCCTGGCCGCGACCCTGCTGGTGTTCCTGTTCGCCTATCTCAATCTCAGCCGCTGGCATGTGCGCTATTCGCAGCTGACGCTGGGCTGGCTGGCCTTTCTCGGCTCGCTGGTGGCGCTGGCGCTGTTCGATCCCGCGGTGGCCTCCGGCATCGCCCGGATCTCGCTGGTGCTGATCGCCTTCGCCGGCTTCGCGCTGATCCTGTATCTGTCGACCCATGGCTTCGACCGCGCCGTGCTGCTGATCCCGACCTGGTTCCTGCTGGTGGTCTGGGTGATCGCCTCCGGCATGGCGGTGGGCGGCTATGTCACCAACGACATTGTCGGCCCGGCGCTGCTCGGCGGCTTGGTGCTGATCGTGATGCTGATCGGCTTCACGGTGATGCAGCACGCCTTTGCTGGCAGCGGCGCCACCAATGGCGTGGTGTCGGACGTCGAGCGCCGCGCGCTGGCGCTGGTCGGATCAGGCGATCTGATCTGGGACTGGGACGTCTCCGCCGACAAGGTATTCACCAGCCCGGAGACCGAGGCCCTGCTCGGGCTGAAGCGCGGCACGCTGGAAGGCTCCGCGGCGAGCTGGCTCGAAGTGCTGCACCCGCTCGACCAGGACCGGTTTCGCGCCGCGCTCGACAGCGTGCTCGACCAGCGCCGCGGCCGGCTGACCCAGGATTTCCGGCTGCGCACCCCGGACGGCCATTTCATGTGGTTCGCCCTGAAGGCGCGCCCAGTGGTCGGCTCCGACGGCGAGGTGACGCGAGTGGTCGGCACCCTGACCGATGTCACCGAGCAGAAAAACGCCGAAGAGCGGATGCTGCACGATTCGGTGCACGACAATCTGACCGGCCTGCCCAACCGCCGGCTGTTCATCGACCGGCTCGGCGCCGTCGCCAATTTCGCCAAGACCATGCCGAGCCTGCGGCCGACCCTGATGGTGATCGACCTCGACCGCTTCAAGCAGGTCAATGATTCCGTCGGCATCGCGGTCGGCGATTCGATCCTGCTGACGCTGGCGCGGCGGCTGACCCGGATCCTGAAGCCGCAGGACACTCTGGCGCGGATCGCCGGCGACCAGTTCGGCCTGATCCTGATGTCCGAACAGGACCCGGCGCGGATCACCGCCTTCGCCGAAACCATCCGCAAGACCATCCGCGCCCCGATCGCCTTCAACGATCGCGAGATCTTCCTGACCGCCTCGATCGGTCTGGCGCTCAGCGATCCGCAGACCCAGCTCACCGACGAGATCATCAAGGACGCCGAGCTGGCGATGTATCATTCCAAGCGGATCGGCGGCGACCGCATCGACGTCTACAAGCCGGCGATGCGGGCGCGCAAATCCGACCGGCTGACGCTGGAATCCGAACTGCGCCGCGCCATCGAGCGGCAGGAAATCACCATTCTGTATCAGCCGATCGTGCGGCTGGAAGATCGCTCGATCGCCGGCTTCGAAGCGCTGGCGCGCTGGGATCATCCCAAGCTCGGCCGGATGTCGCCGGTGGAATTCATCTCGATCGCCGAAGAGATCGGCCTGATCGTCGAACTCGGCCTGTTCGTGATGGACCAGACCGCCAAGCAGCTGGCGATCTGGCAGCGCGCGATGCGCTCGCGGGTGCCGATCTTCGCCAGCGTCAACATCTCGTCGCGGCAATTGCTGCGGCACGATCTGATCCACGACGTCCGCACCGTGCTGGCGCGCTCGGCAATCGCGCGCGGCTCGCTGAAGCTGGAGCTGACGGAATCGCTGGTGATGGAAAATCCCGAACACGCCGCCCAGATGCTGACCCGGATCCGCGAACTCGGCACCGGGCTGTCGCTGGACGATTTCGGTACCGGCCATTCGTCGCTGGCCTATCTGCAGCGCTTCCCGTTCGACACCATCAAGATCGACCAGTCCTTCGTGCGCACCTCCAGCCGCGGCACCCGCCCGGTGATCCTGAAATCGATCATCGCGATGGCGCATGATCTCGGCATGGACGTCGTCGCCGAGGGCGCGGAGACGGATTCCGACGCGGTGGAATTGTATCAGCTCGGCTGCGAATACGCCCAGGGCTTCGCCTTCGGCGAGCCGATGGACGCCGAAGCCGCGATGCGGCTGCTGAACGAGGAACGGCTGGAAGCGGCGGGCTGAGCCGCCGGCCGCAGATAGAGCGCGCTTCGTAGCCACGCCCCTAACCGTCATCCTCCGCGCAAGATATAGCGATGCGCGTAGCCACGCCCCCAGCCGTCATCCTCCGCGCAAGCGGAGGACCCAGTACGCCGCAGCGTTGCGGCTCGATCACTCACGCTCTGGAATACTGGGTCGCCCGCTTTCGCGGGCGATGACAGCAAGTAGACCGGCAAAGGCCAGCTGCACCGCGCCCGGACACGGGCTGGCATCGGCACAAACTACGCGTGGCCGGCTTCGTTTGACAGCATGCCGGGCTCGATGCCGATCTTGTGCATGGCGCGGTCGTATTTGTCCTCGACGTCGCCGCCGAAGATCAGATCGGCGTCGGCGGCGCAATGCAGCCAGCCATTGTCCTGGATCTCGGTTTCGAGCTGGCCCGGCGCCCAGCCGGCATAGCCGAGCGCCAAAATCGCGTGTTTGGGCCCGGCGCCCTTGGCTATCGCCTTCAAAATGTCCACCGTTGCGGTCAGACAGATGCCGTCGTCGATCGGCAATGTGGCGTCCTTGATAAAGAAATCGCTCGAATGCAGCACGAAACCGCGTCCGGTCTCGACCGGCCCGCCCTTCAGCACCTTCATGGTCTCGGCGTTTTCGGGCAGCTTGATCTCGTCGGCCTTGTCGATGATGTCGAGCTGCATCAGCAATTCGGGAAAATCGATGCTGCCGGCCGGCCGGTTGACGATGATCCCCATGGCGCCTTCCGAGGAATGCGCACAGACATAGATCACCGAGCGCGCGAACCGTTCATCGTCCATCACCGGCATCGCGATCAGCAATTGCCCGTCGAGATAGCCGCCATCGGGCGCCTCGCCGGCCCCCTGGGCTGCGGTCCGCCTGGTCCTTTTGGGTTTCGGGTCCATCAGCGTTCTCATGTTGGTGTCCATCCTGATATTGGGTGCCGATCGTGTCAATCAAGCTTCCAATCTGCGACAGGTTGGGATCACAGCCAATTCAATGGTTTGCGCGCCGCGTAAGCCCTAAAGACGTCAGATGAACGCAATGGTTCCTGTTCGTGCCCTGTTCGTTGTCGCCACCGCCGCGATCGCCGCGGTGCTTGGCGGCGCCGCTTCTGCGGACGACGCGTCTCCCTGGATCAGCGACAGCCATTCGGCGGTCAGGTTGCTGGCCGGCTCGCGCAGCGGCGCGGTGCTGCTCGGCGGCATCGCCTTCGAGCTGCAACCGGGGTGGAAGACCTATTGGCGCACGCCCGGCGATTCCGGCGTGCCGCCGCGGTTCGATTTCAGCAAATCCGATAATATCGACGCGATAACGATCCTGTGGCCGGCGCCGACCGCCTTCGACGACGGCGCCGGCGGGCATTCCTTCGGCTACAAGAAACATGTCGTGCTGCCGCTGCGGATCGTGGCGAAGAATGCCGACAAGCCGGTAACGCTGCGCGCCAAGATCGATTACGCGGTGTGCGAAAGGCTGTGCGTGCCGGTCGAGGCCGACCCCGAACTGGCGTTTGTCAGCGTTGCCAGCACCCAGGACGGCGCCCTGTCGGCCGCGCTCGATACCGTGCCGAAGCCCGCCAAGGTCGGCGACGCCAATCCGGTGACGATCCGCGACGTCAAGCGCAACGGCGGTGAGGTTTGGGTCGACGTGGTCGCCCCCGACGTCGCCCAAGTCAGCCTGTTCGTCGAGGGGCCGACCCCCGAATGGGCGCTGCCGGCGCCGAAACTGCTCGAAGTCGGCCCCGACGGCGTGAAGCGCTTCGGCTTCGCGCTCGACGGCCTGCCGCCCGGTGCGCATGCGGAAGGGGCGGCGCTGAAGCTGACTTTGGTCGGTCCCGGCCGGTCCTATGAATTCAACGTCAATCTGAACTGAGATCCGGGGTGAGCTCTGGCGAATCGCCGCGGCGGCGCCGGCCGAGCTTGTCGGCCAGATAGGCCGACAGCGCCTCGACCCGCGCCGGGCGCGGGCCGCCCGGCGGCGTCACCAGATGCACCGCGCCTTCGCGCTGGTGCCAGCCCGGCAGAATGACTTCCACCAGGCCGTCGGCCAGCGCATCGCCGACGATGAATTCCGGCAGGTCGGCGATGCCGAGCCCGGCGAGCACCGCCGGCAGCAACGCCTCGCCATTATTGACCCGCAGCGGCCCGGAGGGCCTTACCGTGGCCTGCTCGCCCTTGGCATTGCTGTAATGCCAGGCGCCGGGCGTCGACAGATAGGCGTAGCCAAGGCAGCGATGCTGGGCCAAATGCATCGGATGGGTCGGCCGGCCGTATTGTTGCAGATAGGCCGGCGACGCCACGGTGTAGCGCGGCATCGGGCACAGCCGCCGCGCCATCAGCGAGGAATCCGGCAGGCTCGCGATCCGGATCCCGGCGTCAAACCCCTCGCCGATCAGGTCGACCATCTGGTCGGACAGATGCAGGTCGATCGCGACCTGCGGATAGGCGGCCAGGAATTCCGGCAGCAGCGGCGCCACCACCTTGACCCCGAAGGTCATCGGCACCGCCAGCCGCACCAGCCCACGCGGCGCCGCCGATTGCGCCAAAGCCTCGTTTTCGGCGGCCTCGCCGTCGGCGAGCAACTGCGTCGCCTTCTCGGCCAGCTTCTGCCCGGCATCGGTCAGCGCCAGCCGCCGCGAGGTGCGGTTGAACAGCCGGGCGCCGAGCCGGGCCTCGAGCCGGGTCACCGCCTTCGACACCGTGGCCTTGGACAGCGCCAGCTCGGTCGCGGCGGCGGCGAAGGAGCGCAGCTCCACCACCTTGGCGAAGATTGCCAGCGCCTCGAAATCCGGAAGTTTGGCCATCAGCGTTCCGATCAAAAATAGAAACAATGAGTTTCAACAGTTTCTATTTATGCATCAATGGCGCCGCTCTATCTAGGGTCCAACGCAAGACATCAGCGCCAAGGCGTCAACCCAAAGCGCCCAAGCGCCAACCAACGGAGACCAACATGATTGAGCTTCGCCCCTTCGCCAAACTCGGCGGTGCCGACCACGGCTGGCTGAAGGCCAAGCACCACTTCTCCTTCGCCAATTATTACGACCCCGCCAATATGGGCCACGGCGCCCTGCGGGTGTGGAACGACGACGAGATCGCGCCCGAGACCGGGTTTCCGGCGCATCCGCACAAGAACATGGAAATCATCACCTATGTCCGCGAAGGCGCGATCACCCATCAGGACAGCATGGGCAATAAGGGCCGCACCGAGGCCGGCGACGTCCAGGTGATGAGCGCGGGCTCGGGCGTGCGGCATTCCGAATATAATCTGGAGCCCGGCCCGACCCGGATCTTCCAGATCTGGATCGAACCTGCGCAGGAAGGCGGCCAGCCGACCTGGGGCGCCAAGCCGTTTCCGAAGGCGGACCGCTCCGGCAAGCTCGTCACCATCGCCAGCGGCTTTGCCGCCGACACCGACGCGCTGCCGATCCGCGCCGATGCGCGGGTGCTGGCGACGACGCTGAAGGCCGGCGAGCGCGCCGAATATACGCCCGACAAGGCGCGGCATCTGTACCTGGTGCCGGCCGTCGGCAGCGTCGAGGTCAATGGCGTCCGCGTCAATGCCCGCGACGGCGCCGCGATCAGCGACGAGGCCAAGCTAACCATCACGGCGCTGGAAGATTCCGAATTGGTGCTGGTCGACGCGGCATAACGCAAAAAGCAACCACGACCCTCTCGATCGTCATTGCGAGGAGCAGTTGCGACGAAGCAATCCAGCTCTGACTCGGAGCCCTGGATTGCTTCGCTTCGCTCGCAATGACGAACTCTTCTCATCACTTCAACCCACCGGAGACCACAATGGCAAAAGTACTCGTGCTCTACTACTCGGCCTATGGCCACATCGAAACCATGGCGAACGCGGTCGCCGAGGGCGCGCGCGCCGCGGGCGCCAGCGTCGACATCAAGCGGGTGCCCGAACTGGTGCCGCCGGACGTCGCCAAGGCCTCGCATTACAAGCTCGACCAGGCAGCCCCGATCGCCACCATCGCTGATCTGGCCAATTACGACGCCATCATCGTCGGCACCGGCACCCGCTTCGGCCGGATGACCTCGCAGATGGCGAATTTCCTCGACCAGGCCGGCGGCCTGTGGGCCAAGGGCGCGCTGCACGGCAAGGTCGGCGGTGCCTTCACCTCGACCGCGACCCAGCATGGCGGCCAGGAGGTCACGCTGTTTTCGATCATCACCAATCTGCTGCATTTCGGCATGGTGATCGTCGGCCTGAATTACGGCTTCCAGGGCCAGATGAAGCTCGACGAAGTCACCGGCGGTTCGCCCTACGGCGCCACCACGATCGCGGCCGGCGACGGCTCGCGGCAGCCCAGCGAGAACGAACTCGCCGGCGCGCGCTATCAGGGCCAGGTGATCGCCGAAACCGCGATCAAGCTGCACGGCTGATAGGTGAGATCGCCTCATCCCGAGGAGCGGCCATTCGGCCGCGTCTTGCAGGATGATACCGAAGGGCACGGCCTCTCGTTCGTCATGCCCGGCCTTGTGCCGGGCATCCACGCCTTGAAAGCCGTACACGATCAAAGACGTGGATGGCCGGGACAAGCCCGGCCATGACGCGTGGATGAGTCGAAACCAAACGCCTTTGGTATGAGCGCCGTCTCGCCTTATGATTCGCGATGCGCGCCAGACGGCGCGCATCTCACCATGAGGCTGCGCGGTGCAGCCTTCAGTTTCAAGTGTGGCGCGGGCTGAATTTCCAGGTCGCCGCCAGCAGGCCGGCGGTCAACAGCCCGGTGACCATCCCGGCCAGCGGGACCGTCAACACCAGCACCGCGGTCGCGGCCCAGCCGATCGAGGAAAACGCTTCGGCGAAAGTGGCGAAGCGCGACGCGGTCTGGCGGCGGCGAAACTGGCTGCGCTTGCCCTGCACCCGAAACCACAGCTGGATCGCGGTGGCGCAGATCGCGCCGAGCGCGCAGCCGAGCGCAGTCACCAGCGCCTGCAATGGTGCGACAATGGCCAGCGCCAGCAGCAGCGGCGCGACCACCGCGCCGATCACCATCAGCACCACCTCGATTCGCGCACGCATCACCGCGCGCGGCGGCAGCGGCGCGGTGGCGACCAGATCGGGGGCGTCCTCGCCGGAGATCGTCAGCCAGGCCAGGCCGCCGGCGAGCTGGCCGGCCGCCATCACGATCACCGGCGTAATCAGCACGATTGCGGTCGAATGATCGGAGAAGCTGCGCCACAGCATCAGCGCCGGCGGCAGCAGATACAGCAATTGCATCAGCGATTGCGACACCAGCCAGGGATCGCGCCACAGCAGCAGCAATTCCTTGGCCCGCAGCGCCTGCTGCCGCGAGCCGCGGCGAAACCCGGCCTTGCCCCGTGCCCGCGCGGTCGATGGGGCGCCGGCGGTTGAGGCGCTGACGACAAGATCGCCGAGTCCCGCCGACACCGTCGTCATCACCAGCCCGAGCAGCAGCAAGGCGCCGCCGAGCAGCGCCGCCAATGCCATCGGATCACCAAGAATCGCCCGCACCGGCCACCAGGCAATGCTGGCGGCATCGGGCGCAAATGACGCCGCGACGCCAGAGCTCAGCAAGGCGAAGCGCGACAGCGTGCCGGTCGACAGGATCGCTGCGACCTGCAGGCCGATGACGAAGCCGGCGCCGATGATGACGGCGAGAATCTGCGCCACCAGCCGGGTCCGGCGCGGCCCGATCAGACGAAACAGCGCCACGGTGAAGCCGATCGCGATCGCCGAGGCCGAGATCCCGATCGCCGCCACCACGCCGAACGCGGCCAGCCAATGCGCGCCGCCGCCGAGTGCCAGCACGTCGATCACCGGGGCGGAAAACAACAGCGCCATCGCGGTGACGGACAGCGCGATCGCCGCCATCCGCACCGAGAACACCCGCCGCAGCGGCACCGGCGACGACATGATCAGATCGAGATCGGCGCGAGCGTAGAACACCCGCGTCACCGATTCGATCGCCTGCGACAGCATCAACAGCCAGGCCATCGCCAAAGTGACGGTGATGACGATCAGCGCGGTGAGATCGGCGTCCGATGACAGGCCGGCGAAGCGGCCGACCATGGCGTAGGCCGGCAGATGCAGCAAGGCGGCGAACACCAGCAGCCCTAGCACCATGTTGCGGCCGCGCCGGCGCCGGCCGCCGCTCATCATCGCCAGGAATTCGCGCCACGCCAGCCGGATATCGTGGCGGGCGAAGCCGGCCAGCGAGGTTGCGCTCACGCGGCGACCGCTTGCGAATCCACCAGCGCCACGAACATGTCCTCGAGGCTGGAATCGCCGGCGCCGTTGCGGGCGCGCAATTCGCCCAGCGTGCCCTCGGCGACCAGCCGGCCGGCGATGATGACGCCGATGCGGTCGGCCATCCGTTCGGCGACTTCGAGAATATGCGTGGTCATGATTACCGTGCAGCCGGCACGCACGCGCTCCTGCAGCAGCGCCTTGACGTGGCGCGCCGACACCGCGTCGAGACCGGTCAACGGCTCGTCGAGGATGATCAGTTTGGGGTCGTGCACCAGCGCGCCGGCCAGCGCCACCTTCTGCCGCATCCCCTTGGAAAAGCCTTCGCAGCGCTGATGCGCATGCTCGGCGAGGCCAAGCTGGGCCAATAGCTCGCGCGCGGCGCGCTCGGTGGCGGCGGCATCGCAGCCCCACAGCCCGGCGACGAATTCGAGATATTCCAGCGGCGTCAGCTTGTCGTAGATCATCGGCTCGTCGGAGACCCAGGCGGTGATCTGCTTGGCCGCCACCGGATCGGCCAGCGCGTTGATCCCCATCAGGGCGATCGAGCCGGCATCGGGCGTCAACAGCCCGGCGACCATCCGCAGCGTCGTGGTCTTGCCGGCGCCATTGGGCCCGAGCAGCGCATAGAATTCACCGATCCGAACGGTGAGATCGAGCCGGTCGACGGCGGGGCGGTCATAGGTCTTGGTCAGGCCGCGCAAGGCCAGCGCGGATGTCAGGCGATCGGAGGTCATGCGGGCCATCCAGTTGAAACTGGCTTGCAGCATGGCGCGGATAGGTTTCGGCCCGGTGAATCCGCGTGGGATGGGGCCGAGGATCGCGGCCGGCTCGGCCGAACGGTCTGGTCAGCTGATTCGCCCGGCGTTCCGGCGGCGCCCCCCGGAGGGGATCTTCACTGCGGAGGGGATGGTGGGCGCGACAGGGATCGAACCTGTGACCCCCTCGATGTCAACGAGGTGCTCTCCCGCTGAGCTACGCGCCCTCACGTCAAGTCCGGGTTGCGTCCCTATATCGGCTCCAAAGCGGCGAGGCAAGGACGCCGATGGAGGAATTAGGCCGCCAGCATCTTGTTCACTTCGCTGACCAATTCGCGCAGATGCACGGGCTTGGACAGCACCTTGGCGTTTTTCGGGGCTTCCGAATCGGAATTCAGCGCCACTGCGGCAAAGCCGGTGATGAACATGATCTTGATATCGGGGTCGAGTTCGGAGGCGCGGCGCGCCAGTTCGATCCCGTCCATCTCCGGCATCACGATGTCGGTTAGAAGCATTTCAAACGGCTCTTCGCGCAACCTCTGATAGGCTGACAGTCCGTTATCGTAGGACGAGACCTGAAACCCGGCGTTTTCCAGCGCCTTGACCAGGAACCGTCGCATGTCGTTGTCGTCTTCGGCGAGGAGGATTTTGTGCATGGCGGCTGGACGTCAAACCCGGATGAGAGGATCACTCGCGGCACTAAGCCCGATGGTTGGTAAATTTCGGGTGAAAGCCGCGCCGCGGATGGCGCGCGGCGGCGATGGCCGATCCTGCGCCCGATCGCACGACGGATCAACAAATCAACGGGTTCCGGGCGATCGCACGCGTCTTAGGGCGGCCGGGTTTATTTTGCTTGGCAGCGCTTGGATGATTGCCGACAATGTTTGTGCTGAAAAAGTCGGCAATCGCGAGCGGGGACGAGGCCGGATCACCACTTATTCGAAGGATGGCGCCCGAGCATGACGGATTTTGACGGTGAATTCTCGCCAGCCTTCGAGATCTCCGAACCAGCAAACTGGCGCGCGCCGATCATCTTCAATTCCCCGCATTCCGGCTCGGTCTATCCCCACGCCTTCCTGGATGCGTCGCGGATCGACATCGAGGCGCTGCGCCGCTCCGAAGATTCATTCGTGGACGAATTGATCGATGGCCTGGCCGCGCGCGGCTTTCCGGTGGCGCGGGTGCATTTCCCGCGCTGTTATGTCGACGTCAATCGCGAGCCCTATGAACTCGATCCGCGGATGTTTTTCGGCCGATTGCCGAGTTTCGCCAATACCCGCTCGATGCGGGTGGCCGGGGGGCTCGGCACGATTCCCCGCGTGGTCGGCGACGGCCAGGAAATCTACCGCGAGCGCATCGGCATCGACGAGGCGCTCGGCCGGATCGAGGCGCTGTACAAGCCGTATCATCGGGCATTGCGGCGGTTGATCAACAAGGCGCATCAGAATTTCGGCAGCGTGATCGTAGTGGATTGCCACTCGATGCCGTCGGTCGGGATCGCGCGCGACGAACCGATGCGGCCCGACATCGTGATCGGCGATCGTTACGGCACCAGCTGCAACGCGCTGATCCCCGACGTGATCGAGGAAGCCTTCGCGGCGCGCGGCTATTCGGTCGGCCGCAACAAGCCCTATGCGGGCGGTTTCATCACCGAGCATTACGGCAATCCGGCCAACGGCGTGCACACGGTGCAAGTCGAGCTCAATCGGGCGATCTATATGGATGAACGGCTGCGCCAGCGCAGCGCCCGATTCGCCGATGTGGCCGCCGACTTCACCCTGCTGGCCGATGCGCTCGCGACGATCCCGCTCGGCGATCTGCGGCCGTTCCAGGCGGCGGCGGAATAATTTAATACCTTGCGGTTGCGAGCAATTTTCGCAGACGGCAACCAAATACCGCAAGTCATTGATTCAAAGAAAAAATACGGAATAATACGAGGATTCTCGCGATCGAATTTAGTCCTCCTTAAAACCTCTGATGCACGTTCGGGTTGCGGCGCATTACTCCGCAAAGCCATAGGAGGTAATTTTGAAGGCGACACTTTCGAAGTTCTGGGCCGACGAATCCGGCGCCACCGCGATCGAATACGGGTTGATCGCAGCCGGCATCTCGCTCGCGATCATCGCCGTTGTAAACGGCATCGGCAGCAAACTGCTGCTTGGTTTCACTGGCGTCTCAAATGCGTTGAAGACCACGGCTCCAGCAGCCGGCAGCTAAGCAGGCACGAACTCATCCGGCCTAGCCTGACACTCCACAGGCGATGACCATCTCGGCGTTCTCAAATGTTCTCAAAACAACAAGGGCCGCTTGCCCCGGCAGGCGGCCCAATTTCGTTTTCGGTGATCGGGGATCGGGAATCGGCCGCTTATCAACCGGCAAACGTTGCCAAAAGAAAAAAGGGCCGCTTGCGTTGGCAAGCGGCCCAAGTCTAGGGAGGAAACGCCCAAGGAGGGCAGCGATAGCGCAAGGCGCTACCGCACCGCAACAATATGCGGCTGCGGCGCACAAAGCGCAAGTGTTTTCGGGCAATTTCCCATGCAAAATTGCATGTCTGAGTGGCGGAGGGGGCCTCCAAAAGCATAAATTCTTTGAGCCAAATCAAAGAGATAAAAACCGACGCCGCAACCTGGACGATCGCCCGGAAGGTCCTGCCAGTCGCAGTTTCGTGATCAGCGCGGAGCTTTGCCGAAACTCACCCTCGGCGAGGGTTTTTGGTCACGTTGTCGGCATCGGTTCTGCGCAACCGGCCGTGCGCCCGGGGCCCAACCATTGTAGATGTGGATCGCACCCGCCCGCGCATAATAAAGCAGGCGAGCGTCGCGGGATTGGATTACCCAGGAGCGCGATGCAACCACAACCCGATTCACAAGGAACGCCCGTGACGGTCATCGATTTCACCGCCTTTATCGGACGCCTTGCGACCGCGTCGGGCGAGACCATTCTGCCGTTCTTCCGCACCACGCTGGCGGTCGACAACAAGAATCCCGGCCATGATTTCGATCCGGTGACCGAGGCCGACCGCGCCGCCGAAGCGGTGATGCGGCGGATGATCAAGGAGAACTTCCCCCAGCATGGCATTGTCGGCGAGGAATTCGGCAGCGAGCGCGAGGACGCCGACTATGTCTGGGTGCTGGACCCGATCGACGGCACCAAATCCTTCATCGCCGGATTCCCGATCTGGGGCACGTTGATCGCGCTGCTGCATCGTGGCAACCCGGTGTTCGGCATGATGCACCAGCCCTATATCGGCGAACGCTTCAGCGGCGACAGCGGCTCGGCGCACTATCAAGGTCCGTCCGGCGGCCGGAAATTGACGGTGCGGCGCTGCGCCGCCCTCGACGAGGCCACTTTGTTCACCACCAGCCCGCTGCTGATGAACGCCGCAGACCGCGCCGCCTTCGGCCGCGTCGAGGCCGATGTCCGGCTGTCGCGCTATGGCGGCGATTGCTATTCCTACTGCATGCTGGCGGCCGGCCTGGTCGATCTGGTGATCGAGACCGAGCTGAAGCCCTATGACATCGCCGCGCTGATCCCGATCATCACCGGCGCCGGCGGCATCGTCACCACCTGGGACGGCAAGCCGGCGCAGAATGGCGGCCGCATCGTCGCCGCCGGCGATCCGCGCACCCACAAGGCGGCGCTGGAGCAGCTCAACTCCTGAAGCCGCCGCTAGGACAATCCCGATCTGCGCAGATGCGCGACCATTAGCTGGGCCGGCCGCGGCAGCGATTTCAGGCTGCGCACGCAGATCACCAGCTTGCGACGGGCGAAGCCGTCACTCAGCCGCACCGCCCGGACCTTCATGGTCCTGGCGCAGGCCCTGGCGGCGGCCTCCGGCATCACCGCCACGCCGACCCCGGCCTCGACCATGTGGGCGACGCTGCCGAAATCGCGCAACCGGGCGCGAAGCCGCAGCCGCACGCCGAGCCGCGCCGCCTGCGCGGCGATGTGCTCCTGCAGCGCGCTCGGCCCCGCGAGGCCGACGAAATCCCGCCCCACGACTTCGCCGAACGCGATCGTTCGGCGCCGCGCCAGCGGATCGCGCGGCGGCAGCACCAGCATCAGCCGATCATCACAAAACCCGAAGCGTTCCAGCGCGGCCGGCACCGCCGCCTCGACCGCAATGCCGACCTCCGCGGCGCCGGCCGCGATCGCCTCGGCGATCTCGGCGCTTTCGCGTTCCTCGACGTCGATGTCGTAATCCGGATGGGCGGCGAGAAACGCCGCCAGCGCCTTCGGCAGATGCTCCGAGAGACTGGCAGTGTTGGCGAGCAGATGCACGCTGGCCTTCAGGCCGCGCGCATAGGCGGCCAGATCGCCGCGCATCACCTCGACGTCGTGCAACACCAGGCGGGCATGGCCGAGCAGGCTGTCGCCCGCCGCCGTCAGCGTCACGCCGCGACGACCGCGCGTCAGCAGCGCCACGCCGAGCGACTGCTCCAGCCCCCTGATCCGCGCGCTTGCCGAGGCCAGCGCCAGATGAGCGCGGGCCGCGCCGCCGGTGATGCTGCGGGCCTCGGCGATAGCGACGAACAGCCGAAGATCGACCAGGTCGAACCGCATCGCGTCCTCACTGCCTTCGGCTGCGCCGAAGGCTGCATCTAGAGGCTCCACATTGTGCGCAGCGTCCGGCTCGGTCAATATTCCCTCATGCCCGACAGTTTGCTGATCCTCGTCGCCGTCGTCTTCGCGCTCGCCGGCTTCGTCAAGGGCGTGATCGGGCTCGGGCTACCGACCGTGGCAATGGGCCTGTTGGCGGTGTCGATGCCGCCGGCGCAGGCGCTGGCGATCGTGATCGCGCCGGCGATCGTCACCAATATCTGGCAGACTTTTGTCGGCCCCTATCTGCGCGACATCGTGCGGCGGCTGTGGCCGTTGATGCTCGCCACCGCGATCGGGATCCGGGCCGGCGCGGGCTTGATGACCGGGCCTTATGCGCGCTACGGCGCGCTGATTCTAGGCTTGCTGCTGGTGATCTACGCCTTGCTCGGGCTGACCCAGCGGCGTTTTCACGTCGCGCCCGCGCATGAAAAATGGCTCGGCGGCGTGGTCGGGCTGCTCACCGGCGTCGTCGCCGCGGCGACCGGCGTCCAGGTGATTCCCTCGATGCCGTTCATGCAGGCGATCGGCATGGAGAAGGACGAGCTGGTGCAGGCGCTCGGCGTATTCTTCACCGTCGCCACGCTGGCGCAGGCCTTCAACCTCACCGCCGCGGGCCTGCTCAACGCCTCCGTCGCGGTGCCGGGCGCGATCGCCATGACGATGGCGTTTGCCGGCATGTTCCTCGGCCAGACGGTGCGCAACAGGATGGACGCGGCGACATTCCGGCGCTGGTTCCTGATCGCCATGATGGGGCTGGGCTGCTATCTTGCCGGCTCGACGCTGGTCAGGTTCATTGCGTGATCCCTACCCAGCCTGACGCGGGCGCCATCACGGCGACAATGTGAAGCAGGCCGCCGCCGCGACGCCGCGGCCGACCACAAAAAATCATCTTTGTTAAGCATATAGAAACCCTGACCGGGCCTGCTGAAGCCCGGCGAATTTCAAACTAGGGATGGATTGATGACGGGAACCGGCAGCCGGCTGACGGGAATGATAATTGCAGCAACGATCGGCGCGACGCTGCTGTCGTCGGCCGCTCAGGCGCAATCCTCCAGCGGCGGCGGCCCGATCAGCCTGTTCGACAATTTCTTCACTGGCTCGATCGCGCCGGCCAACCGCTCCGTCCCGGTCCCGCCGCGCCGTAGCGCCTCGGTGCAGAACGAGCCGGCACCGGCGCCGAGCTCGGCGTCGCGCGGCTGGAGCGGCGAGGATGGCGGCTCCGGCCATCCTTTGATGACCGCGGCGGCGATCCGCCAGGCGGCGGCGAATTTCGATAACTGCGTCGCGTCGATGTGGCCGGACGCCGCGCGCCGCCACATCTCGCAGCAGAGTTTTCGGCGCTTCACTACCGGGCTGACGCCTGATCTGCGGCTGATGGACCTGATGGATTCGCAACCGGAATTCACCAAGGCGATCTGGGACTATCTCGACATCCTGGTCAACGACACCAGGCTCGCCAAGGGCCGCGAAATCCTGGCCAAATACAAACCGCAATTCGACGCGGTGGAAAAGGCCTATGGGGTCGACCGCTACATCATCGCGTCGATCTGGGGCATCGAATCCAACTACTCGACCCAGATGGGCGACCGCAGCGTGCTGAATTCCACCGCGACGCTGGCCTGCGTCGGCCGCCGCCAGAAATATTTCCGCGACGAGTTTCTCTCCGCGCTGGAGATCCTCCATCATGGCGACGTCCGCCCGGACCAGTTGCGCGGCTCCTGGGCCGGCGCCTTCGGCCCGACCCAGTTCATGCCGACCTCGTTCAAGCGCTACGCCGTCGACGCCGATGGCGACGGCCGTCGCGACGTCATCAACAATCCCTTCGACCTGATCGCCTCCACCGCCAACAATCTGAAAAAGGACGGCTGGCAGCCCGGCGAGACCTGGGGCTACGAAGTCGTGGTGCCGCGCGGCTTCAACTACATGCTGGCCGACCGCCATTACAGCAAGACGCTGGCGCAATGGCACCATCTCGGCGTCACCCGCGTCGCCGGCAAGGCGTTTCCGCGCGCCTCCGACACGGCCTATCTGCTGGCGCCGGCCGGCGCCGAGGGTCCGGCCTTCCTGATGCTGAAAAATTTCCGGGTGATCCTGCACTACAATCCGGCCGAGGCCTATGCGCTGGCGATCGGCCATTTCGCCGACCGGCTGCGCGGCGGCGCCCCCTTCGTGCAGCCCTGGCCGCGCCAGGAACGCGTGCTGTCGCGGACCGAAAAGCTGGAATTACAACAACTTCTGGCGCAGCGCGGGCTCTATGACGGCCGCCCCGACGGCCGCTTCGGCAGCCTCACCCGCAAAGCCCTGCGCGGCTTCCAGGCCTCGATCGGCGCCCCCGCCGACGGCTTCGCCACCACCGAGCTGCTGCAGCGGCTGAGAGGAAGGTAGCCGATCCAGCCCGTTCAACTCGTCACGTCCAGCGTTACCGGGGCGGTTGCGTCGCAGCCCCCGTCGTCGCACCGCCCGCCGTTTGCGGGTTGGCACCGCTGACGCGCCAGACGGTGTTGCCGACGTCGTCGGCGATCAGCAGCGATCCGGTTTTGTCGATGGCCAGCCCCACCGGACGACCGTGGGCCTTGCCGTCGCCGTTGAGGAAGCCGGTGACGACGTCCTGCGCCTTGCCGTCCGGCTTGCCGCCCGCGAACGGGACGAACACCACCTTGTAGCCGTTGAGCCGACCGCGATCCCAGCTGCCATGCTCGCCCACAAAGGCGCCGCCCTGGTATCTGACCGGCAGGCTGTCGCCGTTGTAGAAAGCGAGCCCCAGCGGCGCGACATGCGAGCTCAGCGCGTAGTCCGGAGCGATCGCCTTGGCGACCAGATCGGGCCGCTGCGGATGCACCCGCGGATCGAGGTGCTGGCCGTAATAGCTGTAGGGCCAGCCGTAGAACGCGCCGTCCTGCACCGAAGTCATGTAGTCCGGCACCAGATTGGGGCCGAGTTCGTCGCGCTCATTGACCACCGCCCACAGCGCGCCGCTGTCCGGCTCGAAGCTGAGACCATTGGGATTGCGCAACCCGGTGGCGAACAGCCGCCAGGCTCCGGTCTGCCGGTTCACCTCCCAGATCGCGGCGCGGTTCTTCTCCGCCTCGATGCCGTTCTCGGTGATGTTGCTGTTGGAGCCGACGCCGACATAGAGCAGCGAGCCGTCCTTGCTGGCCACCAGGCTCTTGGTCCAATGATGGTCGATCGGCCCGCCCGGTAGCGGCGTCAGCACGGTGCCGGGCGTGGTGATCTGGGTTTCGCCGGCGGTATAAGTGTAGTGCATGATCGCATCAGTATTGGCGACGTAGAGATCATTGCCGACCAGCGCCACGCCGAACGGCGAATTGAGATGGTCGAGGAAGGTGGTGCGCAGCTCCGGCTTGCCGTCGCCATTGCTGTCGCGCAGCAAGGTGATGCGGTTGCTCGGCTCGTTGGAGGCGCCGCCGGAGGTGACGAAGGATTCGATCCAGCCCATCACCAGATCCTTCGGCCGCTTGATCGGCTCACCCGGCGGCTTCTTGGATTCCACCACCAGCACGTCGCCATTCGGCAGCACGTAAAGCGAGCGCGGATGCTGCAGGCCGGTGGCCAGCGCCGCAATTTTCATGCCCTGCGGAACTTGCGGGGTCTCGTCCTGCTTCCAGCCGATAATCGGTGCCAGATTCATCGGTGGAAACAGATATTGCTGCGGCTCCGGCAATTTCGGATTCGGGCCGATCTGACTCGCGACATCGAATTTGTCGTCGTTGCAGCCGGCCAGCGTCAGCAGCGACGCACAGACCAACAGCGTGCCGATGCGCCGGAATGCGCGGTCATGTTTCATCGGGATACTCCTACGCGGTAGCGATAGACCATCGACCAGCCGAGCCAGCCAGTGACCAGCAGGATCAGCACGGTCAGTACCGACAGCGTCAGCCCCCACGGCACCACCGAGGTCCAGGCATCATGGGTGTGAACCAGCATGTTGAACGTCGCGAGCACGAGCACCACGACATTGCCGACCGCATGCATCCAGGCCACCGACAGGTTGCGGATGCCGCGATTGCCGAACAGATCGATCGCACCGAAGATCGCGGCGAGCCAGCCGATCACCACGCCGGCGCTGATCAGCCAGGCGGAGAAATCCGACCACATCATGGTTGCGGTCCGCCAATAGACGATGTCGGTCAGCAAGGCACCGACGAAACAGACAATCGGGATCGGTACCAGGATCGGATGAATGGGATGCGCGGCGATCCGCGCTGTCGATACAAGCCCTTGCCGGGACTGAGCAAAGCTGTCCTGAGACATATCGGGTCCTTCCGCTCGGGTGCGTCCGCACCGCTGCCTTCAGCAGCTGTCGAACACCCAGCTGCGCGCCCGGTTCCTTCAACGTTCTCGTGATCGATGGGGGCGGCCGCTTCTGGTTGCGGTCCGGCGGCGTAGCACTGGTGATTTTACCGGGGTTTGGCTAATATTGCGGCGCAAAGGGATGAGATTCGCGTAGCTGGTTCCGGGATATTCAATCATGAGTGATTTCAAACTGGGCGATTTGG
The DNA here is from genome assembly GCF_033001325.1 of Rhodopseudomonas sp. BAL398. Lineage (NCBI taxonomy): Bacteria > Pseudomonadati > Pseudomonadota > Alphaproteobacteria > Hyphomicrobiales > Nitrobacteraceae > Rhodopseudomonas > Rhodopseudomonas sp. BAL398. The sequence continues at coordinate 5,090,309 of NZ_CP133111.1, read as the reverse complement.
TCGTGCTCAAATCCGGCGGCCCGGTGATGACCGTGGACGCTATCAACACCGACATTTTCGACGACAACAAATTCACCGGCATCGTCTGCGTCTGGTTTGTCGGCGAGACGCTGCAGCGCGTGCGCTTCGATTACCGGGCGGTCGCGCCGGCTCATCCGGCGGAGACAAATGCCGCGCCGCAGCCGGAGGCCGGGGACTACAAGGATGTGCTCGACACCATGGCGGCCGAAATGAACCCGCCCGAGGAGGCCTGCCACAGCGCCCCGAAGCGCGCCGCCAAGCGCCCCAAAACGCGGACCAAGACGCGGACCAAGGCGCGGACCAAGTCGTCTTCGACGAAATCGTTTGAGACCAAATCGCCTCAGGCCAAGCCTTCTCCGGCCACACCTTCCCCAGCCAAGTCGCCCGAATCCCCCCTTGCCGCGGCCAACGGCCAGGCCCCGCAGGCCGGTCTCGACGTCCGGCATTAGCCATGGTTCAGCCGAGCTGATGTTCTGATACCACCGGACGTCATTCCGGGGCGCGAGCAGCTTCGCTGCGAGCGAACCCGGAATCTCGCGCCGCGCGATTCCACTCGCTCAGCATCGTCTCTTTGCAGATTTCGCAAGATTCCGCGTTCGCTCGCCCAGGGGCTTGCGCCCCGGAACGACCGGGAGCCTGAGCAACTAATCGGACCGATCCCCTCGCCGATCGATCCGGCGCGTAGCAGCCGCGCTGATCGCACTGCGTAGTTCGCTCGCCGGTGCTTGACAAATCCGCGCGGCCCTGCGCATTTTGCGGCATGATCATTCGCATCGCCCATCTCGCATCGAAATACCGCGGCCGCTTCGGGGCCGGGGATGCACGCGCGCGCTAGATCAGTCCGCACCGTATCAATCCGATCGCCCCGCCGGTTTCGACGGGGCTTTTTTGTGACTCCGTCTCCGGCCCAACAGGAGACGACCCGATGTCCGCCGAAATCGAGCCGCCCAGTGGCTTGTGGCTGCCGCTGATCACACCGTTCCGGGATGGGGCGCTCGACGCCACCTCCCTGCGCCGGCTGATCGCGCATTTTGCGCGCATACCGCTCGACGGGCTGATCCTCGGCGCCACCACCGGCGAGGGGATGACGCTGGATGACGACGAGATCGAGCAGCTGGTGATGATCACAGCCGCGGCGCTGGCGGAATCCGGCCGCGCCATGCCGGTGTATCTCGGCCTGTCCGGCAGCTACACCAGCAAGCTGGTCAAATCATTGGCGCGCACCGCGAACTGGCCGCTCGACGGCTATCTGATCGCCTGCCCGTCCTACACGCGGCCGTCGCAGCGCGGCCTGGTGCTGCATTTCGAGGCGCTGGCCGAGGCGACTGCGCGGCCGATCATGATCTACAACATCCCGTATCGCACCGGCGTCAATCTCGGCAATGCGGCGATGCTGCAACTGGCCGCGCGCCGCAATATCGTCGGCGTCAAGAATTGCTGCGGCGATACGCTTCAGACCGTGGATCTGTTGCGGAAACGCCCCGCCGGCTTCGCGGTGCTGACCGGCGAGGATGCGCTGTTCTTCGGCGATCTGGTCCGCGGCTGCGACGGGGCGATTCTGGCCTCGGCCCATGTCGAGACCGAGACCTTCGCGTTTGTCCGGCAGCAAGTGCTGAGCGACGACCGGCTCGGCGCCTCGATGCAATGGAACCAGCTTGCCGAGGTGCCGAGGCTGTTGTTCGCGGAGCCCTCCCCGGCTCCGCTCAAGCACTGGCTGTGGCGCCAAGGCCTGATCGACAGCCCGGAACTGCGGCTGCCGATGGTGGCGATCGGCGCGGATCTGGCGGACGCCATCGACCGGCGGGTTTTACCCGCAAAAACCGGAGCTTAGCTGTCTCGGCCGACGCCAGCGGCGGGGCGCTAACCGTGCCGCGATGAAACGCCGCCGCCGCCCTTGACGGCGGCGGCCGATGGCCTCCCAATGGCGGGGCGAAAGCTGCCCGCTTGCGGCCCGAATCCGCTATTATAGATCCGCGCATCCCCTGATTGTCGAGCGCCGCGAACGCCATGTCCAAAAAGCCGAAATCCCTGCTGGGCGCCTTCACCCAACGCGGCCCGCTGATCGCGCTGGGGGTGGCGGCGCTGCTGCTATTCGGCATTGCCGGCCCGGCCGCGGCACAATTCTTCGATTTCGGCGGCCCGCCGCGGCCGCGCGCGCCGATTCCGCGCGAGGGCGGCGGCTGGTTCGGCGGCGAGATCTTCGCACCCTTTCAGCAACGCGCGCCGGCGCGCCGCGCCCCGGTCCGCGAGGATTTTTCGCGGGCGCCCGCGCCGGACAAGCGCGAGACCCCGGCAGAGCGCAACGTTCTGGTGCTCGGCGACGCGATGGCCGACTGGCTGGCCTATGGGCTCGAGGGCGCCTATGCGGAACAGCCCGAAATGGGCGTGATCCGCAAATCCCGGCGCGGCTCCGGCCTGATCCGCTATCAGGCCAAGGGCGAGCCCGCCGACTGGGCCGCCGCCGCCAAGGATATTCTGGCCGAGGAAAAACCCGACGCCATCGTGGTGATGCTCGGCCTCAACGATCGCATGTCGCTGCGCGAACCCGTGGTCGAGAAGACCGACAAGAAGGACGACAAAAAAGCCGCCAACGGCAAGAGCGACGCCAAATCCGACGCGAAGCCGGACGACAAGACCGCCGATAAGGCCGCCGAAGCGGATTCGACCGACGACGACGACGAAGATGTCCCCTCGATCATGGCACCGGAGAAAAGCGCCCGCTCGCCCAACGGCATCTATCGGTTCCGGGACGAACGCTGGGCCGAACTCTACACCAAGAAGATCGAGGCGATGATCGAGGTGCTGAAGGCCAAGGGCGTGCCGGTGCTGTGGGTCGGGCTGCCCGCGGTGCGCGGCACCAAATCGACCTCCGACATGCTGTTTCTGAACGCGCTGTATCGCGACGCCGCCGGCAAGGCCGGCATTACCTATGTGGACGTCTGGGACGGTTTCGTCGACGAGGGCGGCCACTTCCTGCGCCAGGGGCCGGATTTCGAGGGCCAGATCCGCCGGTTGCGGACCAGTGACGGGGTGTATTTCACCAAGGCCGGCGCGCGCAAGCTGGCGCATTTCGTCGAACGCGAAATCACCCGGGTGTTGGCCGCGCGCGCGGCACCGATCACGCTGCCGACCGACCCCGGCACGCCCGATGCCAGCGCCAAGCCCGGCGAGCCGGCGCCGCGCCCGGTGGCGGGGCCGATCCTGCCGCTGGTGGCGTCCTCGATCAGCGCGGACCGGCTGCTCGGCGGCGCGGGCACGCGACCGGCGCCGGTCGACGCGCTGGTGGCGCGGACGCTGGTGAAGGGCGAACCGCTGACCGCGCCGGCCGGCCGCGCCGACGATTTCGTCTGGCCGCGCCGCGAGATCGGCAACGAGCCGGCCAAGGAGCCGCCAAAGGAGGTGGTCCCGGTGGCCGCCAAAGAAAGCCCGAAGCCGAGCGTTGCGGCGGCGGCGCCGCCGCCTCAGTCGAGGCGCGCCCAGGCGGCACCGCCAGAGCGGCCATTATATTCCTCGCAGGAGCAACGGACCCGCGCCTCGCAGCGCCCGCCCGTCGTCGACATCGACCCGACGGCCTGGATTTCGCGGCTGTTCTCGCGGTAACGCCATTCGGCCACAAAGACGCCATGCCGCCCTGGAAAACGACTCCCTGGACCATGCCAAACTTCGAAAATATTTCGGCGGGATCTGGTTCGATCCGTCGAAAGTCGGCGATCGCTGAGCTGTTCTAACCTTAACCGAGGGCCAGATGCTGCAACGTAGCTCACCGTTCCTTCCCGCCTGCGTCGTGACGCTCGCCGCACTGATCGCCGCTCCATCGGCGACACGAGCCGAAGCGATTGCCGGCAAGGCGCAAAGCGCATCCCTGGATCAGACGACGGTCAAGACGGTCATCGACAGCATCGCGGTCGAATTGCGCGAAGCCTATGTGTTTCCCGATAAGGGCGCGCAGGCGGCCGATGCGCTGGAGACGGCATTGAAGTCGAATGCCTATGCCGGCCTGACCGACCCCACTCAGTTGGCGCTGCAATTGACCGCGCAGCTGCGGGCGATCACCAAGGACAGCCATATGCGGGTGATCTCCGGCTCGCCGTTTCGCAATCAGCCTCCGCCGGCCGCGCCGCAGGATGCCGGCTTCGCGGTGAAACGGCTCGACGGCAATATCGGATACATTCACCTGGCGCGGTTCGTTCCGCCCGACATCTTCAATCCGGCCGCCGACGACGCGATGCGCCAGATCTCGGACACCGCCGCGCTCATCATCGACATGCGGGACAATGGCGGCGGACATCCGGCGTCCGTTGCCTATCTTGTCAGTTTCTTCCTCGACCCGGGCCATCGCGTGCATATCAACGACCTGATCTGGCGCAATCGTGGGACATCGACTTTCCGGACGGAGTCGTTTTGGAGTTCGCCGACGCCGGTGCGCTATCTCGGCAAGCCGGTCTATGTGCTGGTGGGGTCAAAGACCTATTCGGCGGGTGAGGAGTTCGCTTACGACATGCACGTGCTCGAGCGCGCCACCGTGGTCGGCGAAACAACCCGCGGCGGCGCAAACCCGGGAGGCCTGAATAAGGTCGGTGCCGATCTTTTCGTCGTGGTGCCGACCGGCAGGGCCGAGAATCCGATCACGCACGGCAATTGGGGCGGCGTGGGCGTGCAGCCTGACGTGTCGGCCCCGCTTGAGCAAGCACAGCAAACCGCCTTGGACTTGGCGCTTCGCCGCAAATCCTAGATCGCTGCTGAAACAGCACCGATCTGATCGATGTCGGCTTCGCCGTGGCGAAGGGGACGCAATGCGGCGGAGCCATTTCGGTTGCGCTACAGAATCAGTCCGCCATCGACCACCAGCGTGTGGCCGATGATGTAGGATGACAGTGGCGAGGCCAGAAACAAGGCCGCGCCGGCCATGTCCTGCGGGGTGCCGAGCCGCTTCAGCGGAATGTTCTCGATCGCGCCTTGACGGCGCTGCGGATTGGCGGTGGTGACCTTGGTCATCTTGGTGTCGACCAGGCCGGGCGCGATGCCGTTGACGCGGATGCCATCCTCGGCCCAGGCCTGCGCCAGCGTCCGGGTCAAGCCGACCGCGCCGGTCTTGGACGCGTTGTAGGCCGGGTTGCCCTTGGTGGCGTGATAGGCGGCGGTCGACGACACGATGATCAGCCTGCCGGCATTGGCCTTCAGCGCGGGATGATACTTGATCGCGCATTGCATCAGGCTGATCAGATTGACTTCCATCACCTGGCGAAAGCCCGCCATCTCGAATTCGCCGCGGCGATAGATCACAGCACCCTGCGCCAGCACCAGCACGTCGAGCCGGTCCAGCACCGGGGCGAAGGCTTCGACCGATTGCGGCTGGCTGACATCGAGTTGCGCGTAGCTCAGGCCGTCGAGATCCGAACCTTCGATCCCGGCGTAGTCGGCGGCGTTGGCGCGGGTGCCGCTGACGCAGACCGTTGCGCCGCGGGCGCGAAATGCCTGCGCGATGCCGTTGCCGATCCCACTGGAGCCGCCGATCACCAGCACCTGCTGGCCGCCAAAGTCGAGGTCGCTCATCGTCTCGCTCCCTTTATTGTTGTTTTTGTTGTCGTTGCGTTTGACCTCTGTGCAGATCGATGCCAGCCTTGTCAAGAAAGCCGTGCATCAAGCGCGGCAACAACAAATTCGGAGGCAACCGATGTCGGACTTCAAGCAGTTCAGCCGTTCGGTCAAGGATTTGCGCGTTCTGGTCACCGGTGCGGCCAGCGGGATGGGCCGCGCCACCGCGCGGGTGTTCGCGGCCGAAGGCGCGCGGGTCGCGGTGACCGATTTCGACGGCGATGGCGCGCAGGCGGTCAGCGCGGCGATCGCGGCGAGCGGCGGCGACGCCAAGGCCTTTACGCTCGACGTCTCCAATCCGCACGACATCGCAACGGTGGTCGCCACCGCGGCGGCGCATTTCGGCGGGCTCGACATCGTCATCAACAATGCTGGGATTTCGATCGTCACCGCGATCGACGCCGATGGTTATGACGCGGCGTGGGATCGCAGCCTCAGCGTGCTGCTGAGCGCGCATCAGCGCGTGATCCGCGCCGCGCTGCCGCATCTGCGCAAATCCGACTGCCCGCGCATCGTCAACATCGCCTCCACCGAGGCGCTCGGCGCCACCGCGCTGCACAGCCCGTATTCGGCGGCGAAGGCCGGCGTCGTCGGGCTGACGCGATCGCTCGCGGTCGAACTTGGGCCTGAGGGCATCACGGTGAACTGCATCTGTCCGGGGCCGATCTCGACCGGCATGACGCAGCGCATCAAGGACGAGCATAAGGAGATCTACGCCCGCCGCCGCACGGCACTGCGGCGCTACGGCGATCCCGAAGAGGTCGCGCATATGACGCTGAGCCTGTGCCTGCCGGCAGCATCGTTCCTGACCGGCGCGATCATTCCGGTCGATGGCGGGCTGATGGCGCGCAACGCATAGCCGCCTCGTCTCCCGGTCCCGCCGCTGAGACCAGCGGGGCCCAGCTCTGCAGCGCCCCACACCGCGGCGCGTTGCGCTGCGGCCGGGGCACGCGCGTCCTTCACGGCGGACATATGGTTCTGCATCTCGCGCGGTTGACATCGCCCTGCCCCGGCGTAGCCTCGTGGTAGCAAGCGGCACGGGCGACCGAAGCCGCGCATGAATGGATCAACCATTCCGCACGGAGGAATACGCCGATGGCCATTGCGATTCGCAAGCTGCATCCGTTGTTTGTCGGCGAAGTCAGTGGCGTCGATCTGCGCCAGCCGATCAGCCGCGACGAGGCGCGAAGCATCGAGCAGGCGATGGACGACTACGCGGTGCTGGTATTTCCCAAGCAGGACATCACCGACGAGCAGCAGCTGGCCTTCGCGCGCAATTTCGGCGAGCGCGAAAACGCCCATGGCGGCACCGTGATGAAAGCCCATGAGGCGCGGCTGACCAGCGGCGTCAACGACGTCTCCAATCTCGGCCCCGACGGCAAGCCGCTGCCACGCGACCACCGCGTGCATCTGTTCAATCTCGGCAACTGCCTGTGGCATTCGGATAGTTCGTTCCGGCCGATCCCAGCCAAATACTCGCTGCTATCGGCGCGGATCGTCAATCCGAAGGGCGGCAACACCGAATTCGCCGACATGCGCGCCGCCTATGACGCGCTCGACGACGACACCAAAGCCGAGATCGAGGACATGATCTGCGAACATTCGCTGATGTATTCGCGCGGCGCGCTGGGCTTTCTCGATTACTCTGAGGAAGAAAAGCAGATGTTCAAGCCGGTGCTGCAACGGCTGGTGCGGACCCATCCGGCGCATGGCAGAAAATCGCTGTATCTGGCCTCCCATGCTGGTGCCATTCTCGGCATGACGGTGCCGGAGGGACGGGTGCTGCTGCGCGACCTCAACGAGCACGCCACCCAACCGCAATTCGTCTATGTCCACAAATGGAAGCTGCATGATCTGGTGATGTGGGACAACCGCCAGACCATGCACCGGGTGCGGCGTTACGATGCGTCGCAGCCGCGCGACATGCGCCGCGCCACGGTGGCGGGTGACGCGCCGACAGTGGCGCAGCAGGCCGCCGAATAGCCTATCCGCATTTCTACTGACTCGTGGCACGGCAACGACGCGGTAACCAAGCGTCGATCACGAGGCTGTGCGTGGCTTGCGCATCGCATGTGCGGTATCCATCTTATGTTGCACCGCACAACACCGCTGCGGCGGCCTTTTCGAAGGCCCGCGCGATCCGCCAGCTCAAGGCGATTTGACGACAATTCAGGAAACACCAAAGGCAGGGCCTGCTCACGGAGCCGTTGTGCGCAACGGCGCCATTCGAACGAAGGAACCAGAGCCATGTCCCATTGTATGCGTTGCCACGCCAACCTGCCGGCCGCCAATATCGAGGCGATCGACGGCGTCTACGAAATCCACACTTTGACCTGCGCCAATTGCGGCTTCGAGACCAAGATGGCGCTGCGCGAGCTTGATCCAGCGGCGCAATGCTCGCTGTTCCAGATCATGATGACCCCAGCCGCCAAGCGCATGCAGCAACGCTTCGCCGCCGCATAGCCGCGCCGCGCCGACAGCCCGGCGCGTCAGCTGGGCGACAATCTCGGCCGCAGGATGGATGAGCCAGCCCGAGCGGTCGGCTCACTGCATCACCACCAGCCAATGCATGGCGAGCGCCGCGGCGAACAGGGCGCAGAGTACGAAGCCGGTGATGAAGCCGATCAGCAGGCCGCGCTTGACTCCGGTCTGCAGACCGAGCGAGGCGCGGGCTTTTTCCCGCTTGGTCTCGGCGCGCTGATTCCAGGCACTCGCGGCCTCGGGGCTCAAGCGCCTGTCGTCGAGATCGGCCAGCTCTTGAGAGATTTTCAGCAGCAGCTGCAGATCGTCCGTGCCGGGTTGCTGCAGCTGTTCGCGAATGCCGTCGAGAACCTCGCCGGCGGTGAGGTGCCCGACCCCGGCCGCACCCTGATCTGCATCCATCGCACGCTCCTAACGCCAACTGCCGGCAAACGACGCCAGCACGCGAGGAGATAGATGGCCACGACGGCGCTGTCGCCGGGCCATAAGTATGGGGCCGTGCGTGTGGTCCCCGCCCTCCCCACGGGGGAGGGAAAGACAGCGGCGCGGCTTTAACCAACAGACGTTGCCGTTGACTCATCAAGTTAGTCATGGCCGGGCTTGTCCCGGCCATCCACGTCTTTGATCCGGCACTGCTTTCAAGGCGTGGATGCCCGGCACAAGGCCGGGCATGACGAACGAGAGGCAACGACCGTTGGTATTACTACTTCGGCAACGTGGTCGATCCCATCAAAAATTGATCGATCGCCCGGGCACAGAGCCGGCCTTCGCGGATCGCCCACACCACCAGCGACTGGCCGCGGCGCATGTCGCCGGAGGCGAACACTTTCGGCACCGAGGTGGCGAATTCGGTGAGGTTGGCGGCGACATTGCCGCGCGGGTCGAGATCGACGCCGAGCGATTTCAGCAGCCCCTCATGAACCGGATGGACGAAGCCCATCGCCAGCAGCACCAGATCAGCCTGCAGCTCGCATTCGCTGCCGGGGATCGGCTGGAATTTGCCGTCGACTTTGACGCAATGCAGCTTCTTGACCGCGCCGGCCTCGCCGGAAAAGCTCTGGGTCAGCACCGCGAATTCGCGGCGCGCGCCTTCGGCCTGGCTCGACGAGGTGCGCATCTTCATCGGCCAGTTCGGCCAGGTCAGGCCCTTGTTCTCATGCTCGGGCGGCGCCGGCATGATCTCGATCTGGGTGACGCTCTTGGCGCCCTGGCGAAACGAGGTGCCGATGCAATCGGAACCGGTGTCGCCGCCGCCGATCACCACCACATGCTTGCCGGTGGCCAGGATCTCCTTGACCTCGCCGAGCGGCTCGTTGCCGACGCGGCGGTTCTGCTGGGTCAGGAAGTCCATCGCGAAATGAATGCCGTCGAGCTCGCGGCCCGGCACCGGCAGGTCGCGTGGGGCTTCGGCGCCGCCGGTCAACGCCACTGCGTCGTGGGTCTTGAGCAACTCGGCCGGATCGACCGCGCCGGGCGCTTGGCCGCCGACCGGGGAATTGTAATGGAAGGTGACGCCTTCGGCCTCCATCTGGGCGACGCGGCGATCAATCAGATGCTTTTCCATCTTGAAGTCGGGAATGCCGTAGCGCAGCAGCCCGCCGGCTTTCGCCGCCTTCTCATAGACGTGGACGTCGTGACCGGCGCGCGCCAGCTGCTGGGCGCAGGCCAGGCCCGCCGGACCGGCGCCGACCACGGCGACGCTCTGGCCGGTCTTCAGCGCCGGCAGCTCCGGCTTGACCCAGCCATTGTCCCAGGCGCGGTCGACGATGGCGCATTCGATGGTCTTGATGGTGACCGGGCTGTCGTCGATGTTCAGCGTGCACGACGCCTCGCACGGCGCCGGGCAGATCCGCCCGGTGAATTCCGGGAAATTATTGGTGGAATGCAGGTTGCGCGAGGCCTCCTGCCAATTGCCGTTATAGACCAGGTCGTTGAAATCCGGGATCTGGTTGTTGACCGGGCAGCCCGGCGCGCCCGGCTGCGCCGAGCCGGTGCCGTGGCAATAGGGAATGCCGCAGCTCATGCAGCGCGCGGCCTGGTCGCGGGTGTCCTTCTCGCTCAGCGGAACGACGAATTCTTGGTAGTTGGTGACCCGCTCGGTGACCGGCGCATAGACCCGGTCATGCCGCTCGATTTCCAGAAACCCTGTGATCTTGCCCATCGAAAAACCTGACGCCCCTTTATCTCTCACCCGTCTCGAACCGGCCGACGATTTGCGCCTGGCCAGTTCGGCGGCCTCACCTCTGCGTCATTGCGAGGAGCGAAGCGACGAAGCAATCCAGCTCTTGGGTGATGCCCCTGGATTGCTTCGCTCCGCTCGCAATGACGAAGCGATATTTCTAGACCTACGCCCCGATCGCGATTTTCGGCTCCTCGGGCTTGCGCGCCTTTAGGTCGCGCAGCGCGCGGCGATATTCCACCGGCATGACCTTGCGGAATTTCGGCAAAGTGGCCTTCCAATTCGCCAGGATCTCGGCGGCGCGCTTGGAGCCGGCGAGCTTGGCGTGACGCGAGATCAGCACATGCAGCCGCTCCACATCGGAGCCCAGCAGATCGGCGAACACGTCGACCCTGCCATGGGCCTCGAGATCGCCGGTCTGGTGGAAGGCGTTCTCGTTGATCATCTCTTCCGACAGCACCGGCTCGAGTTCGACCATCGCCATGTTGCACAGTTTCGGGAAGCTGCCGTCCTCGTCGAGCACATAGGCGACGCCGCCCGACATGCCGGCGGCGAAGTTGCGCCCGGTCTTGCCGAGCACCACGACGATGCCGCCGGTCATGTATTCGCAGCAATGATCGCCGGCGCCTTCGACCACCGCGACGGCGCCGGAGTTGCGCACCGCGAAACGTTCGCCGGCGATGCCGCGGAAATAGCACTCGCCCTCGATCGCGCCGTACATCACGGTGTTGCCGACGATGATCGACTCTTCCGGCACGATGCCCGAATTGGCCGGCGGGCGGACGATGATGCGGCCGCCGGACAGGCCCTTGCCGACATAGTCGTTGCCTTCGCCTTCGAGATCGAAGGTGATGCCGCGCGCCAGCCAAGCGCCGAAGGCCTGACCGGCGGTACCCTTGAACGCCACCTGGATGGTGTCGTGCGGCAGGCCGGTGTGGCCGTAATGCTTGGCGACGGCGCCGGACAGCATCGCGCCGGCCGAGCGGTTGACGCTGTTGATCTCCATCTCGAACTTCACCGGCGCGCCGCGATCGATCGCCGGCTGCGCCTTGGCGATCAAGGTGCGGTCGAGCACCTTTTCGAGGTGATGATCCTGGCTCTCGGCATGATAGATCTTCTGCCCCGGCAGTTCGTTCTGGCGATGGAACAGCTTGGAGAAGTCCAGCCCCTTGGCCTTCCAATGCGCCACCAGCGCGTTCTGATCGAGCATCTGGGTCTGGCCGACCATCTCGTTGAAGGTCCGGTAGCCGAGCTGCGCCATCAATTCACGGACTTCCTCGGCGACGAAGAAGAAGTAGTTGATGACGTGTTCGGGCTGGCCGGTGAAGCGCTTGCGCAGCACCGGGTCCTGCGTCGCGACGCCGACCGGGCAGGTGTTGAGATGGCACTTGCGCATCATGATGCAGCCGGCCGCAATCAGCGGCGCGGTGGCGAAGCCGAATTCGTCGGCACCGAGCAGCGCGCCGATCACCACGTCGCGCCCGGTGCGGAAGCCGCCATCGACCTGCACCACGATGCGCGACCGCAGCCGTTCGCGCACCAGCGTCTGGTGGGTTTCGGCCAGGCCGATTTCCCACGGGCTGCCTGCGTGCTTGATCGAGGTCAGCGGCGAGGCGCCGGTGCCGCCTTCGAAGCCCGCAATGGTGACGTGGTCGGCGCGCGCCTTGGCGACGCCGGCGGCGACGGTGCCGACGCCGATTTCCGAGACCAGCTTGACCGAGACCGCGCCGGTCGGATTGACGTTTTTGAGATCGTAGATCAGCTGCGCGAGGTCTTCGATCGAATAGATGTCGTGATGCGGCGGCGGCGAGATCAGGCCGACGCCCGGCGTCGAGTGCCGCACCGCGGCGATCACCGCGTCGACCTTGTGGCCGGGCAATTGACCGCCCTCGCCGGGCTTGGCGCCCTGCGCCATCTTGATCTGCATCATGTCCGAATTGACGAGATATTCGGTGGTGACGCCGAACCGGCCGGAGGCGACCTGCTTGATCGCCGAGCGCATCGAATCGCCGTTCGCCATCGGCTTGAAGCGATCGCTTTCTTCGCCGCCCTCGCCGGTGTTGGACTTGCCGCCGATCCGGTTCATGGCGATCGCCAGCGTGGTATGCGCCTCGCGCGAGATCGAGCCATAGGACATCGCGCCGGTGGCGAAGCGCTTGACGATCTCGGCGGCCGGTTCGACCTCGTCGAGCGGCACCGGCTTGCGCTTTTCGTCCTCGGCGGACTTGAACTTGAACAGCCCGCGCAGCGTCAGCAGCCGCTCCGATTGCTCGTTGAGAATCTTGGCGAAGGCGCTGTAGCGCTCCTGCGAATTGCCGCGCACCGCGTGCTGCAGGTTGGCCACCGATTCGGCGGTCCAGGCGTGATCCTCGCCGCGGCTGCGGAAGGCATATTCGCCGCCGACATCAAGCGCGCTCTTGTAGATCTGCACATTGCCGAACGCATCCTGATGGCGGCGCACGGTTTCCTGGGCGATTTCGCCAAGGCCGACGCCTTCGATCTGCGAATGGGTGCCGACAAAGTACTTGGCGATGAAATCCGCTTTCAGCCCGACGGCATCGAAGATCTGCGCGCCGCAATAGGACTGATAGGTCGAGATGCCCATCTTCGACATCACCTTCAGCAGGCCCTTGCCGATCGACTTGATGTAGCGCTTGACGATCTCGTAGTCGTCGAGCTTGGCCGGCAACCGGTCCTTCATCGCGATGATGGATTCGAAGGCGAGATACGGATTGATCGCCTCGGCGCCGTAGCCGGCCAGGCAGGCGAAGTGATGCACTTCGCGCGGCTCGCCGGATTCGACCACCAGGCCGACCGAGGTGCGCAGGCCGGTGCGGATCAGATGATGATGCACGGCGGCGCAGGCCAACAGCGACGGGATCGGAATCCGGTCACTGCCCGCGGCGCGGTCGCTCAGGATGATGATGTTGACGCCTTCGCGCACCGCTTCTTCGGCGCGCGCCGACAGCGCCTCGAGCACGTGCTCGAGCCCCGCGGCGCCGAGGCCGGAATGGAAGGTGGTGTCGAGCGTGCGCGAATTGAAATGCGGATCGCCGATCTCGGAGATCGAACGGATCTTCTCCAGATCGCCGTCGGTCAGGATCGGCTGGCGCACTTCGAGCCGCTTGGTGCCGGCCAGCCCCTGGGTGTCGAACAGGTTCGGGCGCGGGCCGATGATCGAGACCAGGCTCATCACCAGCTCCTCGCGGATCGGATCGATCGGCGGGTTGGTGACCTGGGCGAAGTTCTGCTTGAAATAGGTGAACAGCGGCTTGGGCTTGTCCGACAGCGCCGACAGCGGCGTGTCATTGCCCATCGAGCCTGAGGCTTCCTCGCCGGTCGAGGCCATCGGCGTCATCAGGACGGAAATGTCCTCCTGGGTATAGCCGAAGGCCTGCTGGCGATCGAGCAGCGGCAGGTTGGAGCGCTGGCCCTTGATCGGCGCGTCGGGCAATTCCTCCAGCACGATCTGGGTGCGGTCGAGCCATTCGCGATAGGGCTGGCTCGAGGCCAGCTGCGCCTTGATCTCGTCGTCCGGAATGAGCCGGCCCTGTTCGAGATCGACCAGCAGCATCTTGCCGGGCTGCAGCCGCCATTTGGTGACGATCTGGTCCTCGGGAATTTTCAGCACGCCCATTTCGGACGCCATCACGATGCGGTCGTCCTTGGTCACCAGATAGCGCGCCGGCCGCAACCCGTTGCGGTCGAGCGTGGCGCCGATCTGGCGGCCGTCGGTGAAGGCCAGGGCGGCGGGGCCGTCCCACGGCTCCATGATGGCGGCGTGATATTCGTAGAAGGCGCGGCGCTGCTCATCCATCAGCGGATTGCCGGACCACGCCTCCGGAATCATCATCATCACCGCATGCGGCAGCGAATAGCCGCCCTGCACCAGGAATTCGAGGCCGTTGTCGAAGCAGGCGGTGTCGGACTGGCCCTCATAGGAGATCGGCCACAGCCGGCTGATGTCCTTGCCATACAGCTTGGAATGCACCGAGGCCTGCCGCGCTGCCATCCAGTTATTGTTGCCGCGCAGCGTGTTGATCTCGCCGTTGTGCGCGACCATGCGGTAGGGATGCGCCAGCGACCAGGTCGGGAAGGTGTTGGTGGAAAACCGCTGATGCACCAGCGCCAGCGCGCTTTCGAAATCCGGCTCGCCGAGGTCGGGATAATAGGTGCCGAGCTGGTCGGCCAGGAACATGCCCTTGTAGATCACGGTGCGGCACGACAGCGACGCCGAATAATAGCCGGCCAGTCCGCGGTCGCGGCGCTGATAGATCGCCTGCGAGATCGACTTGCGCAGGATGTAGAGCTGGCGCTCGAAATCGTCCTCGCTGGTCGCCTGCGCGCCGGCGCCGATGAACACCTGCATGATGGTGGGTTCGGTCGGCTTGACGGTCTCGCCGAGCGTCGAATTGTCGGTCGGCACCGTGCGCCAGCCCAGCAAGGTCAGGCCCTCGGCGCGGATCTGGCCGGCGATGATGCTCTGGATCACTTTGCGCCACGGCGTCTCGCGCGGCATGAACAGCGCGCCGACGGCGTATTGGCCCGGCGCCGGCAGCTCGAAGCCGAGCTCGGCCGCCTTGCGGGAGAAGAACGCATGGGGAATCTGCACCAGGATGCCGGCGCCGTCGCCGGCGCGCGGATCGGCGCCGACGGCGCCGCGATGCTCGAGATTGCACAGGATCGAGATCGCATCGGACACGATCTGATGCGATTTCCTGCCCTTGATATTGGCGATGAAGCCGACGCCGCAGGCGTCCTTTTCCTGGGAGGGGTCGTACATCCCTTCGGCCGGCGGGCGCCAAGTATGCTCGCGCGTATGCTCGCCCGCCGGCGCTGCCGGTTTCGCCGTCAGGTCGGCCGCCAGCGCATCGGTGACGATGGTATCGCGCTCGAACTCAGACCCGCTCATCTTCATCCTCTCATCCGGCTAGGCAGTCGCAACCACCGGCACTATCGGCGCACCTTCGGTGTTCGCGGCACCCTCTGGGCCACCGCTCGCACAGCGCGAGCCACGATTTCAGATTTCAGGCCCCGGTGTCCATATCGCCGATCGGACAACCACAAAAGCCGCATTCGGCGTCAGACGCCAAGAACTTCGCAACCCCATACTGGGTCAGGCAACCCATATTGAGACAGCATTACTGTCCTAGATGAGACATTGCCAAACTTTTTTCTATCACACAAGCGCCACTGAGTCCTCTGTTTGATGGGAGCAGTCCTGCCCCAGCTGCCGCGGATTCATGCCGAATGCGCCGCGATCCGGTCCAAGCCATGCCCGATTCGCCGCCCAGCTTGCAGCTTCGACCGGGCGCGGGGGCGCCGCAGGAGCGACTGACATGAAGGCGATCGGGTGGATCATCTCGGCAGGTTTAGTGGCAGCAACAACCGCGGCGACCGCGCAGGCACGGCCGCCATACCAGGCCGGAAGTGGGATTTACCGCAACGTGTCGGATCTCGGCGGTCCCTATGCGGCAATGCCGCCTGAAGCCCCGATGCCGCGCGACGCAAATGACGGCGATGGACCGCGCTGGTTGCCGGCGCGCGAGGTCTACAGCGTGCTGCGTGAAAACGGCTATTCGCCGCTCGGGATCCCGCGCCGCCGCGGGCCGTTCTACGCCATCGCGGCGATCGATCCGAACGGCGATGACGGACGGCTGCTGATCGACGCCCGGGATGGCCAGATCGTACGATTTATGCCGGCCTATCTGCGGGAGGATGCGGCATTCGACGCTGTTCCCGAGGGCTACGGTCTACGGGCGCTTCCGCCGCCGCGGATCGGACGCGCAGCGCCATCGCGGCGGCCGATGCCGCAGCTTGCCAGCCGGACCCCATCGGTGCCGCTGCCCAAGCCCCATCCGGTTGGTGGGCCGAATGTCGACGCCAGCCAAGCAGCCAAGCGGCAAGCGCCCCAACCGGCCCCGCAGCAATCGGCCGCGGCGCAGCCCAGCACCATCACGCACGCCACCGCCCCGGCGGTCGAGGCCAAACCATCGCCGCAGATCCTGCCGACCCAGCCGATGCCGCCGGTGCAGGCGCTGGAGTAGAGTTTCGACGAGACGCCGGCAATATCCTTCCCGCATCCCTCCCCCCTGTTGCAGGGGGAAGTTTGGCAAACGCAGGCGATGCGCAGCATCACCGAATTGGAGGCCGGGCTACGCCGGGCAAAGCTCGCCGAGCGACGCCGGCTGGGAATGCCGACCGGCCAGTCGGCCGGCCACCCCACCGCGAGACGCGGGGGGATGAAGTTGGCCACTCCGCGGCACATCGCGTTGCGGCCGGGGTTCGATTTCTGCCTCAGTCGCGCTGGCCGGCGGCGGCCAGGATCAGGTCGGCGATCTCCTTGGGATGCGAGACCATCGCCAAGTGGCCGGCATCGACTTCGATGGTGGTGGCGTTCATGCGCTTGGCAAGGAAGCGTTCGAAATCGGGATCGATGGTGTGGTCCTGCTTCGAGACAGCATAGAATGTCGGCTTAGCGTGCCAGGCCGCAACCGTGGTGCGGTCGCCGAACAGGGCGGCCGCAGTGGCGCCCTGTGTCGCGAACAGCACTTCCGCGGTCTGGTGGTCGATACCATTGGCAAAATACTTCAAGAACGCGTCCTCGGACAGCTGGGTATAGCCGTCGCGGGTCTGGATGCCGGCGCGCACCGCACCGGTGGGGAACTTACCGGAGAGCGCAACGAAATCCTCGCCGGCGTCGGGGGCACGCGCGGCGACATAGACCAACGCCGTCACCTTCGGATCGCTGCCGACCTCGCTGATCACGGTGCCGGCCCAGGAATGCCCGACCAGCACCGTGGGGCCGTCCTGCAGCGCCAGCGCGCGACGGGTGGCGGCGACGGAGTCCTGCAGCGAGGACAGCGGATTCTGCACCGCGGTGACGTGCAGGCCCGCGGCCTGCAGCCGCGGGATCACTTGGGCCCAGCTCGAGCCGTCGGCCCAGGCCCCGTGCACCAACACCACATTGCGCGCCGGCACCGGCGCCGGGGTCGCGGCGTCAGCCGCTGCGGCACCAAACGTTGCGGCAAACAAGCCCGCGGCCATGGCCGTCATGATGTGAAATCTCGTCATCGACTAATCCTTGAGTGATTGCGCTGGAGCGTTGCGCTCAAAAATGTTTCGTTCGCCCAGGGCGCGCTGTTACCGCATGGCAGCTCGGACAATTCCGAACGGACGGCTGCGCAAAAAAAACGCCCCGGTTGCCCGGGGCGTTTTCGATTCAACGTCGGCTCGTCAGAGCGAGAATGCTCAGGCGGCCTGCTTGCTGCCCTCGATCACCTGCGGCGCGGCGGCAGCCGGCGCGGAGATCGGAATGCTGCGGGGCTTCTTGGCCTCGGGGATCTCGCGGACGAGATCGACATGCAGCAGGCCGTTTTCGAGGCTGGCATTTTTCACCGTCACATAATCGGCGAGCTGGAAGGCGCGTTCGAAGGCGCGCGCGGCGATGCCGCGATACAGCACCTCGCCACCCTTGCTTCCGGCATCATTGGCGGCTTTCTCGCCCTTGATCGTCAGGGTGTTCTCCTTGGCGACGATCGAGAGCTCATCCTGCGAAAAGCCGGAGACCGCTACGGTGATGCGGTAATCGTTCTCGCCGGACCGCTCGATGTTATAGGGTGGATAGCCGGGAGACGCGCCATCGCCGGAGGCCTGGTCGAGCAGCGAAAACAGCCGGTCGAAGCCGACGGTGGAGCGATAAAACGGGGTCAGATCGAAAGTACGCATGGTGTAGTCCTCCAAAGAAGCGACTGTTGTGGTAACCCGCCCGCCATCGGGCCGGGCTGTCGTCTGCGTGCAGCCTGGGAACATCGCTGCCCCCTTGGTGCGGCCTGCACGAAGGTGATATGGGAGAGTCCTGTCCGGGTTCAAGAGGGCGGAATAATCCTCCTGCCGAAGTTTTTTTCCTCTTGTATTTCAGCCCCCTAGCCCCATCGGTCCGGCCCATGACGCTTGTCTCGATTCCCGCCAACCCGGTTCCGGAAGATGCCGTTTCCGGCTTCATCCGAACGCCCGACGGCGCCGAATTGCGGTTCGCGCGCTGGCCGCCGCCGGCCGGCCGCAAGGGCACGGTCTGCGTCTTCACCGGCCGCGGCGAGCAGATCGAGAAATATTTCGAGACGGTGCGCGACCTGCGCGAGCGCGGCTTCGCGGTGGCGATGATCGACTGGCGCGGCCAGGGCCATTCGTCGCGGCGGCTGAGCGACCCGCGCAAGGGTTATGTCCACCACTTCGCCGATTACGAAATCGACGTCGAGACCTTCATCCGCGAGGTGGTGCTGCCGGATTGCCCGCCGCCGCATTTCGCGCTGGCGCATTCGATGGGCGGCGCGGTGATGCTGCGGATCGCGCATTCCGGCAAGCGCTGGTTCGACCGCATGGTGCTGTCGGCGCCGATGATCGACCTGCCCGGCCGCGCCACCACTCTGCCGGTGCGGTTGCTGCTCGGCGCGCTGCGGCTCGCCGGCCAGGGCGGCCGCTACGTCCCCGGCGGCAATGACGAGCTGACCAATACCGGGCCGTTCGTCGGCAACCAGCTGACCAGCGATCCGGTGCGCTACGCCCGCAACGCCGCGATCCTCGCCGAGGACCCGACGCTCGGCATCGCCTCGCCGACCGTGGCATGGGCCGATACCGCGTTCCGGGCGATGCACGGCTTCAAGGCCACCGACTATCCCTCGCGAATCCGGCAGCCGCTGCTGATGCTGGCCGCCAGCAGCGACAGCGTAGTCTCCACCCCGGCGATCGAGGAATTCGCCTATCATCTGCGCGCCGGCTCGCATCTGGTGATCGCCGGCGCCAAGCATGAGATCCTGCAGGAGCAGGATCGCTATCGCGGCCAGTTCTGGGCCGCGTTCGACGCCTTCGTACCGGGGACGCCGTTATTCTGATGCCCGGAACGCGACCACACATCCGCCGTTGTTCCGGGCTGCAAAGCTGCAATCCCGTCTTTAGCCTCGTCCTTTCTCTTGAAAGATTTCCCCTCCGATGAAAATCCGCAAAGCCGTCTTCCCGGTCGCAGGCCTCGGCACCCGCGTTCTCCCCGCCACCAAGGCGATGCCGAAGGAGATGTTGACCATCGTCGACCGGCCCCTGATCCAGTACGTCGTCGATGAAGCCAAGGAAGCCGGCATCGAGCATTTCATCTTCGTCACCAGCCGCAACAAGGGCATGATCGAGGACCATTTCGACCGCCAATTCGAATTGGACATGACGCTGAAGGGCCGCAACAAGACCGCCGAGATGGAAATCCTGGCGCGCGACCAGCCCGAGGCCGGCGCCATGAGCTTCACCCGGCAGCAGGCCCCGCACGGGCTCGGCCACGCGGTGTGGTGCGCCCGCGACATCGTCGGCAATGAGCCCTTCGCGGTGGTGCTGCCGGACGAGCTGGTGCTGAACAATCCCGGCTGCCTGGCGCAGATGATCGCCGCGGCCGCCAAGCTCGGCGACAAGAGCAACGTTATCGCGGTCGAGGAAGTGCCCGACCATCTGACGCATAATTACGGCATCTGCGGCGTCGGCGCGCGCGACGGCAATATTTTCGAAATCGACGGCATGGTGGAAAAGCCGCCGCAGGGCACCGCGCGCTCGAACCGCTCGATCTCGGGCCGCTACATCCTGCAGCCGGAGATCTTCAAGATCCTGGAGACCCAGGAGCGCGGCGCCGGCAACGAGATCCAGCTCACCGATGCCATGATCGGCCTGTCCAAGACGCAGAAATTCTACGGCGTCGAATTCGAGGGCGAGCGCCATGATTGCGGCTCGAAGGCCGGATTCCTGCGCGCCAATATCGCCTTTGCGATGCAGCGCGACGATCTGCGCGAGGATCTGCGCAAGGAAATGAAGCACTATCTGGCGCAATAACGAAGGCCGGGCCTCGCACCGGCCTGGCGCGAGACCCGGCCGCGATCGGCCGCTTAAATGGCGACAGCACCGCGGCAATCGGTTAACGACGGGGTTCCAGCAACCGAGGACGAGACGTGAGTGCTTACGATCCGCTGCGCGACTACCTGATGGCGCAGAGCGCCGAAGAACTGGTGCTGAGCCTGGAGCAGATCGAGGAGATTCTCGGCTTCGCCTTGTCGCGGGCGTCGCAGCGCGCGTCGTGGTGGGAAACCGAGCGCAGCCCGCAGGAAAAGATGCCGCAGCGCGAGGCCTGCCTCGAAGCCGGCTACATCGCCACCAGGCTGGCCGATGGCAGCGGCGTTCGGTTCCGCAAGAAGAAGCCGGAACGACGGCGGCGGCTGTTCTGACGCATCGCAGCCGCGCCGCTGCAATCGGCCATTGACAGAATGCCGCACCCCGGGGCCTGATGCGGCCAATCGCCGCCATGACGGGCGGTGAACATCCATAAGCCGAGGAAACCCCGATGCGTCAGCTGCTCGTCGCAATCCTGCTTGCCGCCTCCACGGCGCTGCCCGCGGCCGCCCAGACCCCGATCAAGATCATGGTCGGCGGCATCGACAAACAGATCTATCTGCCGGCCAAGCTCGCCGAGGGGCTCGGCTTCTACAAGGAAGAGGGGCTCGACGTCCAATTGTTCAACTCGACCTCGGGCTCGCAGGCCGCGACCGCTTTGCTGGCGCGCGAGGTCCAGGGCGTGGTCGGGTTCTACGATCACACCATCGACCTGCAGTCGAAGGGCAAATTCATCACCGACGTGGTGCAGTTCGCGGTGGCGCCGGGCGAAGTCGTGCTGGTGAAGGCCGCTGACGCCGACAAGCTTAAAGACCCCGCCAATTGGAAGGGCCAGGCCCTCGGCGTCACCGGGCTGGGCTCGGCGACCGACTTTTTGACCCGCGCGCTCGCCGCCAAGGCCGGGTTGAAGCCGCAGGATTATTCGCTGGTGCCGGTCGGCGCCGGCGACACCTTTCTGGCGGCGATGCAGCAGGGCAAGATCGTCTCCGGCATGACCACCGAACCGACGGTGGCGCGCGCGCTGAAGAACGGCACCGCCAAGGTCGGCATCGATTTGCGCACCGCGCAGACCACCCGCGCCGCACTTGGCGGCGACTATCCGGCCGCCTGCCTCTACATGGATCGCGGCTGGATGGAGGCCAACAAGGCCACCGTTCAAAAGGTGGTCAATGTCTTCGTCAAGACGCTGAAATGGATGCACAGCCACTCGCCGGAAGAGATCGCCGCCAAGATGCCGAAGGATTACTACGCCGGCGATCTCGATCTCTATGTCCAGGGCTTGAAAGACGGCAAGGCGCAGTACTCGCCCGACGGCATGATGCCGAAGGACGCGCCGGAATCGGTGTTGAAAGTGCTGTCGAGCTTCTCGCCGAATCTCAAGGGCAAGACCATCGACCTGAGCAAGACCTACACCACCGAATTCGTCATCAAGGCCAACGCGACGCATTGAGCCAGTGATGGAATGCGGAATCGCCGCAGCTCTTCTCCCTCCCCCTAGTGGGGAGGGTGGCCCGGCGAAGCGCAGCGAAGCCGGGTCGGGTGGGGGAGCCACGAGCGCAGTGCTCGCCGCACCCCCACCCCGGCCTCCGCTTTCGGCGATGCTGCGCATCGCCTTCGCTCGGCCGACCCTCCCCACAGGGGGGAGGGATTTTTCTTCGACCCGTGCTTCAAACGCGATCGAGATTTAACATGACCACCGCCCCCTCCGCGATCGAACTCAAACATGTCGCCCGGCGCTTCGTGACGCCGACCGGGCATGTGCTGTCGGCGCTGGAGGATTTCGACCTCAGCATCGCGCCCGGTGAGTTCATGGCGATCGTCGGCCCGACCGGCTGCGGCAAGTCGACGACGCTGGGGCTGATCGCCGGGCTGGCGCGGCCGCAGGCCGGCGAGGTGACGCTGTTCGACGCGCCGGTCAACGGCGTCGACCGCCGCGTCGGCTTCGTGTTCCAGCAGGACGCGGTGTTTCCCTGGCGCAATGTGCTCGGCAATGTGATGGCCGGGCCGCTGTTTCGCGGCGTCGCCAAAGCCGAGGCCGAGGCGATGGCGCGCGACTGGATCATCCGGGTCGGGCTGAAGGGGTTCGAGGACCACCACCCACACCAGCTCTCCGGCGGCATGCGCAAGCGGGTAGCGCTGGCGCAGACCTTCATCAACAATCCGCAGGTGCTGCTGATGGACGAGCCGTTCTCCGCGCTCGACGTCCAGACCCGCGAATTGATGCAGGAGGAATTGCTGCAGCTGTGGGCGCAGGCGCAATCCGCGGTGCTGTTCGTCACCCACGATCTCGACGAGGCGATCCTGCTCGCCGATCGCGTCGCGGTGCTGACGACGCGGCCGGCGCGGGTCAAATCGGTGCACACCATCGACCTACCGCGGCCGCGCGACGTCGCCACGCTGCGTTACGACGAGCGCTTCATCGCCATCGCCCGCAAGATCAACGACGATCTGCGCGAGGAAGTGTTGCGCGCGCGGGCGGGGCATTGAGCATGAATGATGTCATCACATCGAAGCGCTCGCGTTCTGTCACCTCTCCCCTAGGGAGAGGTCGACCGGCGAAGCGCAGCGAAGCCGGTCGGGTGAGGGGTTACAAACTATCGATAGGTCTTACGCCCTCACCCCAACCCTCTCCCCATGGGAGAGGGGGCGCGCTGCCGGTGCGGCGACCGCATCGGCACCTTTCCAGCCACATAGCCGAGGCGTCCTGACATGAGCGAGATCAGCATTCCGCCCGAGACCGCCCTGCCCGATGCGCGGCTGGAGACGCTGGTGGAGCGGCTGCGGCGGCGGGCGCGGCTGGTACTGGGGCTGCGGCTCGCGGTATTGGTGATCCTGGTCGGCGGCTGGGAATTCGGCGTCCGCTTCGGACTGATCGATCCGTTCTTCTTCGGCCAGCCCTCTGGCATCGTGGTCAAGCTGATCGACTGGTTCCGCAACGGCACCTCGATCGGGCCGCTATGGAAGCAGATCTGGGTGACGATCTATGAGGCCGGCGCCGGCTTCCTGATCGGCGCCGTCGCCGGCATCCTGTGTGGCATCGCGCTCGGGCGCAATCAGCTGCTCTCCGACGTGTTCTCGATCTACATCAAGGTGGCCAATTCGATTCCGCGCGTCGTGCTGGGCTCGATCTTCATCGTCGCGCTCGGCCTCGGCGCTGCCTCGAAGATCGCGCTGGCGGTCGTCATGGTGTTCTTCGTGGTGTTCGCCAATGCGTTCCAGGGCGTCCGCGAGGCCGACAAGAACCTGATCGCCAATGCGCGGATTCTCGGCGCCAGCGACTGGCAGATGACCCGCGCGGTGGTGATCCCCTCGGCGATGTCGTGGATTCTCGCCAGCCTGCATGTCTCGTTCGGCTTCGCGCTGGTCGGCGCCATCGTCGGCGAATTTTTGGGCGCGCGCGAGGGCATGGGCCTGCTGATCGCCACCGCACAGGGCTCGTTCGACAGTAACGGCGTGTTCGCCGCGATGATCGTGATCGCCGTGGTGGCGCTGGCCGCCGAATGGATCCTGACGCTGATCGAGAACCGGCTGCTGACCTGGCGGCCGGACGTCAACGCGCACGAATAGCGCTGGCGGTCCCCGTCAGTTCTGCAGGCGGACGCCGAGCATGACGATTGTGGCTTTGTTGCTGGAGCCGGCGACGTTGGAGTCGAGCCATTCGTGGCGGACCTGCGCATTGACCTGGACGGTGCGGTTGAGCTTGTAGACTAGGTCGCCCGAGATCGAATGGAAGGTCTCGTAGCGGCTGGAGCCCTGATAATCGAGCGAGCCCCAGGTGAAGCGGCCGATCGCGGTCAGCCAGCGGCGGAAATCATGATCGACCTCGGCGGTGTAGCTGCGCGACAGCACGCCCGAGACCCCGGCCAGTGTGGACTCGTCGACCGAACTGGTGGCGATGAATTTCGCCGTGGTCAGCGGCGTCACCGTCCAGATCAGCGAGCCGCTGGTCAATAGGCCGGTCAGTTTCTGCAGCCGCGGGTCGCTATAGGTCCGGGTGGCATAGCCGATCGAGGCTTCGCCGGTCAGGAGCCGGGTCAGTTCGAAACTGGTGCCCGCCATCGCATAGCCGCCGCTGGAATCGCGCTGGTAACCGCCGCGATCGACCGCGGTGTCGTGGACGCGGGTATCGCCCTCCACCTCGACGAATGGCTTCAGCCAGGGCAGCACCTCGTAGCTGACGCGGCCGGCGCCGCCATATTGGTTGAAGTTGCGGTCGGCATTGCTGTCGGTGGTGCCGTCGGTCAGGCGCGAGTTCTGGTACACGGTGCGATCGACATTGCCGACCACCGTGACCTGCAGCCGGTTGAAATTCTGGTCGATACCGAACGACCCGCCGGTGGTGGTGAAGATCGGATATTTGGCGAGGCCAGCCTCGATGTTGGGGCTGCCGGGATTGTCGGTCGACAGCCGCAGCCTGGCCTCGCCGAGCAGCCTGGTGTCGCGGCTGACGTCGATCCGGCCGTCGATGTGGCCGGTGAAATCGGGACGGTCGAGATTGATCGGCGCCGACTGCACGCCGGGATTGGTCGACGGCAGCGCGCCGGCATAGCCGGTATAGGAGCCGCGCAGATCGGCGACCAGCGCATGGCGGTCCCAGTCCGACGTCACCATCAGTTCGGGCGCGACGACGTAGAACCCCGCCCCCTTCGGATTGGACGACACCCGGCCGGGATTGCTGTCATAGCCGCCGCGCAGTTCGATTGCGGATTTGACCAGGAAGCTGCCGGCATAGTCGCCGACCGCGCCGAACGGGTCGGTATCGGCTTTGAGCCGGCGGCGCGTCGGCTGGCCGACCGCGGTGCCGGCCAAGGCGGCCGAGACCGGCGCCTTGTTGGCGCGCGCCGATGGCGGCCCCGTCAGCAGCCGCGGCGCCGGGTCCACCACCGCCGTACCGGGTCCGGGAGCCGGTTTGGGCTTCGGCGCGCCGGGGTAATATTTCGGCTTGCGGCGTTTGCGGTTGAGCGAATCATAGCCGATCTCGGCGGTGCCGGAGCCCGCGGCCGCGGCGGTGCCATAGGTCGGGATGTTGCCGATCCGCGACGGCGCCGCCGTCTCCGGGATCCGCACGGTGTTATCGAGCGGGTCGTCGATGGCGGGATCGTCGGTCTTGCGCAGCGGCAGATCCTGCGGGGCAACGAAACCGCCGCGCACCGGGCGCAGCAGGTCGGCGGTCAGGCGTTGCGCGGACGCCGGAACGTGATCGATCGCCACCAGGCCCAGACATGCCAATGCGACGCGAAGGCAAGCTGCGCGGCGGTGGCGGCCCGTGGCTGGACCCGAGGTCACGATCACAAAACTCCAACAAAAACATTCGTTTAAAACCAGCGACGGGGGCAACCCGAGCCGCCCGCGGGCATCGTTAAGGGAGTTAAAACAATTATGGTTAATGACCGGTTGAGATCGGGCAGCGCGTCGCATCGCCCGGCGGGCCGTGCTAGGAAGAGCCCCGCGCCAACATAACGGCTCCTTTTCCTTCCGGACCCATCATGGCCATCTCAAAAACCACAACTACGAAATCCGCAATGACCGACCACGCCGCCGCCGCCGTCGAGTCCGCCCTGCGCACGCTCGAAGCCGAAGCCAGCGGCGTCACCACGCTGGCAGCCGCGCTGAAATCCGATCTCGGCCCGGCCTTCGCCGCCGCGGTCGATCTGATCCGCAACGCCAAGGGCCGGCTGATCATCACCGGGCTCGGCAAGTCGGGCCATATCGGCCGCAAGATCGCCGCGACCTTCGCCTCGACCGGGACCCCGGCGTTCTTCGTCCATGCCTCCGAGGCCAGCCACGGCGATCTCGGCATGATCACCGCCGACGACGTCATCATGGCGATGTCGTGGTCCGGCGAGCAGCCCGAGATGAAGAACCTGATTACCTACGCCAAGCGCTTCCGGATCGCGCTGATCGCGATGACGGCGGATGCGGATTCGACGCTCGGCAAGGCCGCCCATATTTCGCTGACGCTGCCGAAGGCGCGCGAGGCCTGTCCGCATAATCTGGCGCCGACCACCTCGTCGCTGACCATGCTGGCGCTCGGCGACGCGCTGGCGATCGCGCTGCTGGAAGGTCGCGGCTTCACCTCAGTCGATTTCAGCGTGCTGCATCCCGGCGGCAAGCTCGGCGCGATGCTGAAATACGCCCGCGACCTGATGCATAGCGGCGAGGCGCTGCCGCTGCGGCCGCTCGGCACGCGGATGTCGGACGCGCTGGTGGAAATGTCGGCCAAGGGCTTCGGCTGCGTCGGCATCGTCGACGCCCGCGGCCACGTCGCCGGCATCGTCACCGACGGCGATTTGCGCCGTCACATGCGGGCCGATCTGATGACCGCGCTGGTCGACGACGTGATGACGAAGAATCCCAAGACCATCAGCCCGGACCTGCTCGCCATCGAGACGCTCGAGATCCTGAATGCGTCGAAGATCACCGCGGTCATCGTCACGGTGGCGAAAAAGCCGGTCGGCATCGTCCATCTGCACGATCTGCTGCGCGCCGGCGTGGCGTAGCGGCGACTCATCCTTCGAGGCCGTCGCCAGAGCAATTCCGGTTCTGATAGATCAGAACCGGAATTGCTCTGGATTCTTGTTTTGACGCGTTTTCTTCACGCGAACCGGTTTCCACTTCGCAAAAAAAGCTCTACGGCGACGGCACCTCAGGGTCTGACGCAAAAAGCGATCAATCGAAGCAAGACTCGAAGCCGTCATTGCGAGCCGTCATTGCGAGGAGCTCTTGCGACGAAGCAATCCGGTCTGGGCTTGGCGCCCCTGGATTGCTTCGCGTTCGGACGGCGCGATGCGCCGTCCTCGGCTCGCAATGACGAAGCGGAGGTTCTATTCCGGCTCGATCGCCGCCACCGTCAGGCGGACGCCCTCGGCCTTGGCGATCTGGACCCGGGTGCCGGCCGGCAAATCGGGGCCGACGATCCGCCAGATCGTGTCGTCGATCCGCAGCCGGCCTTCGCCGTCGATGATCGGCTTATCAAGCGTGAACTCGCGGCCGAGCAGCGCCTCGCCGCGTTTGTTGAGCCGGTTGGTGCCGGGTTTCGGCCCCGAGGCGCCGCGCCACAGCGGCACCGCCAGCACCGAGACCAGCGCGAACATCAGAATCTGGGCCTCCCACGGCAGCGCGATCACCGACGACAGCAGGCCGACAACCATCGCGGCGAGGCCGAGCCAGAACAGAAAGACGCCGGGCGCCAACAGCTCCAGCACCATCAGCACC
This sequence comes from Rhodopseudomonas sp. BAL398, assembly GCF_033001325.1. Lineage (NCBI taxonomy): Bacteria > Pseudomonadati > Pseudomonadota > Alphaproteobacteria > Hyphomicrobiales > Nitrobacteraceae > Rhodopseudomonas > Rhodopseudomonas sp. BAL398. The sequence continues at coordinate 5,062,900 of NZ_CP133111.1, read as the reverse complement.
AGGCCCAGGATCAGCCAGGTCCAGTGGCCCTGGCTCAATAACGTTTGTATCATTGTCTACTTTCAGCGTTGTGGCGTGGTCGGATTGGGGCCGGTGGTCGGCACCGAGCCGCGGCGCGCCGCGGCCTGCGCCGAGGCGACGCTTTCTCCGAAGGTGGCCTTGGCGATCTCGCCGATCCCGGCCAGCGAACCGAGCACGTTCATCGCCTCGATCGGCAACATGATGATCTTCTGGTTCGGCGAATCGGCGATCTGGCCGAACGCCTTGATGTATTTGTCGGCGATGAAGTAGTTCAGAGCGGCGACGTCGCCCTTGGCGATCGCCTCGGAGACCATCTGGGTGGCGCGGGCCTCGGCCTCGGCGGAGCGCTCGCGGGCCTCGGCGTCGCGGAACGCGGCCTCGCGGCGGCCCTCGGCCTGCAGGATCTGGCCCTGCTTGGCACCTTCGGCGCGCAGGATCTCGGATTGCCGCTGGCCCTCGGCCTGCAGGATGTCGGCGCGCTTGACGCGCTCGGCCTTCATCTGCCGGCCCATCGCCTCGACCAGATCGGCCGGCGGCACAATGTCCTTGATCTCGATGCGGTTGACCTTGAGGCCCCAGGGCGACACCGCGGCATCGACCACGCGCAGCAGCCGTTCATTGATCTCGTCGCGATGCGACAGCACCTGATCGAGGTCCATCGCGCCCATCACCGAGCGGATATTGGTCATGGTCAGTACCACGATCGCCTGGGTCAGGTCGGAGACCTCGTAGCTGGCTTTCGCCGCGTCGAACACCTGATAGAACGCGACGCCGTCGACCGTGACGGTGGCGTTGTCCTTGGTGATCACCTCCTGCTCGGGAATGTTGATCACCTGCTCCATCATATTCACCTTGCGGCCGACCCGATCGAAATAGGGGATGATCAGATTGAGCCCGGGCGACAGCGAGCGGGTGAACCGGCCGAAGCGTTCGACCGTCCAATCATAGCCCTGCGGGACGGTCTTGACCCCGGCGAACAGCGTGAGAATGACGAGGACGACGAGCGTAATGGTGAAGATATCGAAGCCGGTCAACGAATACATCGGGCTCTCCTCGCGGCGGTCCCCTTCGCATCAGGCCAGCCCCGCTGCAGCCATGGCAATGCGATCGCCGGAACGGCGTCACCGGCTCTAGGTCGTTGTGACAGGATGTAAGGTTCGAGCGTTAACAAAACGAGTGGCACGGCACCGCAGATGCAAGGTTAACGATCGCTTCCGGCTGCGCCCCAAGCCGATCGAACCCAGCCAAGCCGGCTCGCTCTGCGTAGAAATACGAGGCATCGCAACGCCAGCCAGCGACGCAAAGCCGCGTCACAGCCAGCCTTTGAGCTCGCGCAGCACCAGCTGGCGGATCACGCTGATGCCCTCGTCGCTGTCGTTGAGGCAGGGCACGGCGGAGAATTCCTTGCCGCCATTATGCAGGAAGATTTCGGCATTCTCCTGGGCGATTTCTTCCAGCGTCTCCAGGCAATCGGCGGAAAAGCCCGGCATCACCACGGCGATGTTGCGCACGCCGTCCTTGGCGAGCTTCTCGATGGTCTTGTCGGTATAGGGCTGAAGCCACTGGTCGAAGCCGAACCGCGACTGGAAGGTCAGCATCAGCTTCTTGCTATCGAGCCCCATCCGCGCCCGCAGCGCATCCACGGTGGCGATGCATTGCGACTGGTAGGGGTCGCCCTTCTCGATATAGGCCTGCGGCATGCCGTGAAACGATGCCACGATGATCTCCGGCTCGAACGGCAGCGTCGCCAGATGCGACCTGATCGAGGTCGCCAGCGCGTCGATGTAGTCGGCGTCGCGATAATAGGGCGGCGTCACCCGCAGCGTCGGCTGCGCCCGCATCTCGCCCAGCACCCGGAACACCTGATCGCACACCGTCGCCGAGGTCGCGGCGGAATATTGCGGATAGAGCGGCACCACCAACAGCCGGTTGCAGCCCTGCGCCATCAGCGCCTCGATCCGGGATTTGATCGACGGATTGCCGTAGCGCATCGCCCAGTCGACCGTGATGTGGTCGTGGCCGGCGATCGCCGCGCCGAGCTTTTCGGATTGCGCCCGGGTGATGGTCTTCAGCGGCGATTCGTTCTTCTCGGTGTTCCAGATTTTCAGATAGTCCTTGGCCTTGCGCGCCGGCCGGGTGTTCAGGATGATGCCGTTGAGCGCCAGCTTCCAGAACAGGCCTTGATTTTCGATCACCCGCGAGTCGGACAGGAACTCGCGCAAATAGATCCGCACGCCCTTGGTGTCGGCACTGTCGGGGGTGCCGAGATTGACCAGCAGCACGCCGACGCGCTCCAGCGCCGGATCGACGGCGACCGCTGGGCTGACCATTGGGACTATGACTGTCATGATGCTTTTGGCTTCGCGCGTTGGCCTAATCTTGTCAAGATAAGGAGGTCGCAGAGCTGTCGCAAATTGTCGCGTGGTGAAGCCATAACTTAATGCATCCACTGGAGATTTGTTGGGCCCGCCACAGCCGGCGGAACTGCCCAATCGGCAAGCATCTCGATCACAGGCAAGTCACGCGCTCGGCCGCGATGTAACCTAGTAACAATCCGACCCCGAGCAGCAGCACCAGGCCAGCGGCGCCGAATTCGAGGCCGCGCATCACCAGCGCGCCGCCGCCTTCGCGGCCGGCCGCCAGCCGCCGCGCCAGCCCCTTGGCCGAGACCGCGATCACCGCGATGGTCGACACCGTGATCGCGGTGCCGAGCCCCATCACGAAGGTCGCGGCGATGCCGGCCCAGAACAGGCCCTGCGCCAGCGCGAACACCAGCACCAGGATCGCGCCGGAGCACGGCCGAATTCCGACCGTGAGCACCGCGCCGAGGCCGCGGCGCCAACCGCCCGGGCCGGCCAATTGCTGCGGTTCCGGACCGTGCGAATGGCCGCAATGCGCGTCATGCGGGCCGTCATGGGCGTGGTGATCATGGGCATGGTGATCGTGGGCATGGTGATCATGGGCGTGGTGATCATGGGCGTGAGCTGCGTGGGCGTGGTGCGCGTGATCATGCTCGTGCTCGTGATGCGCGTGGTGGTGGCCGGGATCATGCGCCGCTCCCGCATGCGCGAACGCCAGTTGCGGTGGCCGGCTCTTTTGCAGTGCCCGGATGAAGCCACCGCCCTTGACCCAGACCAGCCTGACACCGAACGCGGCGATCAGCGCGTAGCTGGCGATCTCGATCCCCCGCTCGGTGCCGCACATGGTCTTGGCGGTGGCGTTGAGCAGCCAGGCGCAGACCGTGACGATCACAACTGCGACCAGCGCCTGCAGCAACGCCGAGACGAACGACAGCACGATGCCGCGCCGCGCGGTCTGTTCATTGGCGACCAGATAGGACGAGATCACCGCCTTGCCGTGGCCCGGACCGGCGGCGTGAAAGATCCCATAGGCGAATGAAATCCCCAGCAGCGTCCACACCGCGCTGCCGTCGGATTTCGCCGCCCGAATGGTCTGCGACATCTGGCGGTAGAACGCCGATTGCTGCGCCAGCAGCCAGCCGATGACGCCGCCGGCCGGCGGCTGCGCCGGCGGTCGCGGCCCGCCGAACGGATTCTGCGCCAGTGCCGAACTCATGGCGCCGTCGCATAACGTCACCGCGACCACCGCGACGGCGGCGATCAGCAGGCACTGCAGGACGGAGACGCGGGCGGGGCTGCTCGATACGTTCATGGACAATGCACCGTGATCTTGTTGGCGAACATCGCCCCATAATTGGAGTTGTTGCCGCTCAGGAAGTTCTGTTCGCTCATCTGCTGGGTTTGTGCGGTGCCGTCATTCGGCCGTTCGAAGTTCATCTGGCAGCCGGCCGGAGCCCCGACCAGCTTGACCGGGTTGGTTTTGGCGAAGCTGAAGTCGATGAAATAGGTCGGATCGAACACCTCGACGGTCAGGTCCGTGCTCTTCACCGGGGTCTTCAGCGGCAGCACGAAATGCAAGGTCAGCGTGGTGTCCTTGTATTCGAGATAGTACTCGGTCGGCTGCACGAATTTGGCCTTCTTGCCATTGGCCTTGGCGAAGGTGAAGAAGGCGAAATCCTTCAGCGATTCGATATTGGTCAGCGCCAGCGGCGCCAATTCCTCGCGGGTGTAGACGCCCTTGGTCTTGGTCTCGAGCCCCTGCAGCGCATAGGTGGTGAACATGTCGTCGAAGGTCCAGGCGTGGCGGACCCCGGTGAAGCTGCCGTCCGGGCCATAGACCAGCTCGCTGGTGGCGGTGATCCAGACATGCGGATGGGCCTGGGCGGCGCCCACACCGAGCACAAGGAAACCGAGGCACACCAAACTTCTCGTCATTGCGAGGAGCGCAGCGACGAAGCAATCCAGGGCCGAGCGCGAGGCCCCTGGATTGCTTCGCTTCGCTCGCAATGGCGGATTCATGAGCGGCCGGGTCACCTTACGCCGCCTCTGGCGTGTCGAGCAGACCGCGGCGGCGCAGCAGCGCGTCGGGTTCGGGCGGCCGACCCCGGAAGGCGATATAGGCCGCTTCGGGGTCCTTCGAGCCGCCGGAGGCGTAGATGTCGTCGAGCAGCCGCTTGGCCACCTTGGCATCGAAGATGTCGCCGGCCTCCTCGAACGCGCCGAAGGCGTCGGCGTCCATCACCTCGCTCCACATATAGCTGTAATAGCCCGAGGCGTAGTGATCGCCGGAGAAGATGTGGCCGAATTGCGTGGGCCGGTGCCGCAGCGAGATTTCCTCCGGCATGCCGATCTTGTCGAGCTCCTGGCGCTCGAAGTCGCGGACATTGCCGATCGATGCCGCGGGCTGGCTGTGGAATTCGAGATCGATCAGCGCCGAGGAGACGAATTCGACCGTGGCGAAGCCCTGGTTGAATTTGCGCGCGGCGAGGAAGCGCTGCAACAGCTCGTCGGGCAGCGGCTCGCCGGTCTGGTAATGGGTCGCGAATTGCCGCAGCACCTGCGGCTGCTCCTGCCAATGCTCATAGAGCTGCGACGGCAGCTCGACGAAATCGGTGAAGACGCTGGTGCCGGACAGCGACGGATAGGTCACGTCGCTCATCATGCCGTGCAGGCCATGGCCGAATTCGTGGAACAGCGTGCGGGCGTCGTCGGGCGACAGCAGCGACGGCTCGCCGTTCGATCCCTTGGCGAAATTGCAGACATTGATGATCAACGGATGGATCGCGCCGTCGAGCTTCTGCTGGTCGCGCAGCGAGGTCATCCAGGCGCCGGAGCGCTTCGAGGGCCGGGCATAGTAGTCGCCGTAGAACAGGCCCTTATGGGCGCCCGCGGCGTCCTTGACTTCCCAGACCCGGACGTCGGGATGCCACACCGGCACGTCCTTGCGTTCGCTGAAGCTGACGCCGAACAGCCTTGTCGCGGTGTCGAACGCGGCCTTGATCATGTTGTCGAGCGCCAGATATGGCTTGATCGCGGCGTCGTCGAAATTGGCGCGGCGCTGCCGCAGCTTTTCGGCGTAGTAGCGCCAGTCCCACGGCGCCAGCTTGAAATTGCCGCCCTCCTCGGAGACCAATTCCTGCAGCGCGTCGCGGTCCTTCAGCGCCTGGGCGCGGGCCGGCTTCCAGACCCGCTCTAAGAGGCCGCGCACCGCCTGCGGGGTCTTGGCCATCGAATCCTCCAGCCGATAGGCGGCGAAGGTTTCAAAGCCGAGCAGTTTGGCGGTTTCCTCGCGCAACCGCAGGATTTCGAGAATCGCTTCGTTGTTGTCGTTGGCGTTGCCATTGTCGCCACGCGCGGTGAACGCCTTATAGGCCTTCTCGCGCAGGTCGCGGCGGGCCGAGCTTTTCAGGAACGGCTCGACCGAGGAGCGCGACAGCGTCACCACCACCTTGCCCGGCAGCCCGCGCTCGTCGGCGGCGGCCTTGGCGGCGGCGACAAAACTGTCAGACAGGCCGTCGCGATCGCTCTCGCCGATTTCCATGAACCAGTCCTGCTCGTCGCCGAGCAGATGATGGCTGAAGGCGGTGCCGAGCTGCGCCAGCTGCTCGTTGATCTCGGCCATCCGCTGCTTGGCCGCCTCGTCGAGCCCGGCGCCGGAGCGATGGAAGCGGGTATAGGTGCGCTCCAGCAGGCGCAGCTGTTCCGAACTCAGCCCGAGCCCGGCGCGGTTGCCGTAGAGCGCGGCGATCCGCCCGAACAGCGCCGCGTTCATCATGATGGGATTCCAGTGCCGCGCCATCCGCTGCGACACTTCCTTATCGATCTCCAGCAGCGCGGGATTGGAATCCGCCGAGACCAGATCGTAAAACACCGCGGCGACCCGGTTCAGCAGCTTGCCGGAGCGCTCCAGCGCGGTGATGGTATTGGCGAAATCCGGCGTCGCCGGATCGTTGGCGATCGCCGCGATCTCGGCTGTGTGATCGGCAAAGGCCTGGTCGAAGGCCGGCAGGAAGTGCGCGGGCGCGATCTGCGCGAAAGGCGGGGTCTCGAACGGCGTGCTCCAGGCCATCAGCAGCGGGTTGTCGGCGTTTTGTGACGTGGCAATCGGTCCGGAGCTATCTGGCATCAACACAATCCTGCTTTCGGCGAATTCGGAGTGCGACGCTATAGCACGCCATCGGGCTTTTTTGGGTCCGTGGCGCGGGCCCATTCCTTTGTTATTTGCCCAAATGAGGCCGCCAAACCGCTTCCGCTTTGCGGCGCGCCGCGCTAGCCCTTGCCGCGGCGGCCTTTTTCGGAGAGATTGCGGCCCGCAACAGGATCCAGACTGATGACCAAAGCCCCCTCCTCGACCGCGCCCCGCCGGATTGTCTGGCAGAGCGCCATCACGGTGATCAGCGCCGCGATCCTGATCGGCGCCGAAGTGTTCGGCGCGGCGTTCGCGGGCGGCTGGGCGCTGGCGATCCTGTTCGGCCTTGGCAGCGAGGCTGCTCACATCCTGCAGGGAATCCTGTTCGTGCTCGGTGTCATCGTCATGGTGGCGTTCGTCCGCCACGCCCAGCAGATCGAGCCGTTCACCAAGCGCGCGTAAGCGCCCGGCAATCGTGGCCCGATTGTGTGTCGCCGCGGTGAAATCTTCACATCTCGTTAGCTAATCTAAACAGATGTTCATGTTCGAGCGTCTTCGCGTTGCTGATCAGCAACGTTGCGCCCGCGCAGCGTGAAAATCTCCCGTTAAGCCAAAAAAAATCTTGCGGAGCCGGGTCAAAGCACCTATCTCCGGTCTTGCCCAATTTCGCACGTGCCTGTGGTCGTGTGTCAGTCGGTAGGTATCCGGACAAGAGGCCGGACAGCCGCCAAGGGACGAAGAAGCCGAGGGTCTCCCGCAAGATCGCAGGGGGCCAGCATCTCTCTCCAGAGATGCCGTTGAAGGTGACTTCGATCCTTGCAACCGTGACTGGCAGCCGGAGGCGAACCGGCGCACCTCGTTCTCAACGGGGGACGCGACTTAAAGCAACGACGGATCGGGCTTTTTTGGTCTCTGCCGGCTTTCCAACAGCCGGCGCGAATACCGAAGAGGCTTGACCTTCATTGCCAGGTGTGCGGACGGGATCACTCCCAACCAATCCACGGCAGCACAGTTTGTCTGAGCATTTGGCTCGTCGCGCCTCCATCGCGTGACGCTTGTCGAAGCGCTCGGATCAGACGTCGTATTTAAGCGGTACCCCGTCGCTGGGCCGTTTGGAGAGTGCTATGACCGAACGTATTCAAGAATTCCTCCGTGCCCGCCGCAACGAAGGTCAGGACGTCGAGCCGTGCCTCGTCGTCGATCTCGAAGTCGTGCGCGACAACTTCCAGACCTTCGCCACCGCGTTGCCGGACAGCCGCGTGTTCTACGCGGTGAAGGCCAACCCGGCGCCGGAAGTGCTGAAATTGCTGGCCTCGCTGGGCTCGTGCTTCGACTGCGCCTCGGTGCAGGAGATCCAGATGGCGCTCGACGCCGGCGCGACGCCTGACCGCATTTCCTTCGGCAACACCATCAAGAAGGAACGCGATATTGCGCGCGCCCACGCGCTCGGCATCAACCTGTTCTCGGTTGATTGCAGCGCCGAAGTCGAGAAGATCGGCCGCGCCGCCCCCGGCGCGCGCGTGTTCTGCCGCATCCTGTACGATTGCGCCGGCGCCGAGTGGCCGCTGTCGCGCAAGTTCGGCTGCGATCCGGAGATGGCGGTCGACGTGCTCGACCTCGCCAAGCGTGTTGGCCTGGAGCCCTATGGCATCTCGTTCCATGTCGGCTCGCAGCAGCGCAAGGTGAAGGCGTGGGACCGTGCTTTGGCGATGGCCTCGTCGGTGTTCCGCGATTGTGCGGAGCGCGGCATCAATCTGTCGATGGTGAACATGGGCGGCGGTTTTCCGACCAAGTACCTGAAGGAAGTGCCGGCGGTTGTGCAGTACGGCCGTTCGATCTTCCGGGCGCTGCGCAAGCATTTCGGCAACGCGATTCCGGAGACCATCATCGAGCCGGGCCGCGGCATGGTCGGCAATGCCGGCATCATCGAGACCGAAGTCGTTCTGATCTCCAAGAAGAGCGACGAGGACGAGGTGCGCTGGGTCTATCTCGACATCGGCAAGTTCGGCGGTCTGGCCGAGACGATGGACGAGTCGATCCGCTACGCGATCAAATCGCGCCATGACGGCGCCGAGATGACGCCCTGCGTGCTCGCCGGCCCGACCTGCGATTCGGCCGACGTGATGTATGAGAAGTTGCCGTATCCGCTGCCGGTGACGCTCGAGATCGGCGACAAGCTGCTGATCGAAGGCACCGGCGCCTATACGTCGACCTATTCGGCGGTGGCGTTCAACGGCTTCCCGCCGTTGCGGACCTACCACATCTGAGACCCCGCCCTCGAGCTCGACCCGAGGGCGACCGTCTCGGATCACCAGAATAACCAGGAGCCGGTGCGCCGGCTCCTATCCCGTCACATGCCAATTTGCTGACAACACGCACGGCTGTCGCCGCTTGCGTGGGGACTGACGTGCCATGACCAAGTTGCAGATGACTGCATTGCGGACCACCCAGACCGCCCTCACCGACGCCGCCCCGTTCGCGATCCGTGCGGAACGAGCGTCGGACGTCGCCGCGCGCGAAGCGCTGCTGGATGCCTGCTTTGGCGCGAACCGCCATGCGCGCACCTGCCAGCGCCTGCGCGACGGACGCGCGCCCGCCGAAGGCCTCGCCCTCTCGGTCGTGCGCCAGGGCCGGCTCGTTGGCACCGTGCGGTTGTGGCACGTCAGCGCCGGCGGCGTCGCCGCGCTGGTGCTGGGGCCGCTGGCGGTCGATGCCGAATGCCGCGCGCTCGGCATCGGCGCCGCGCTGATGAACCACGCGCTGCGCGAGGCGCAGGCGCGCGGCCACGGCGCCGTGATTCTGCTCGGCGACGCGCCCTATTACGCCCGCTTCGGCTTCTCGGCCGCGAAAATGGCCGATCTGGCGCTGCCGGGCCCGTTCGAGCGCGACCGGCTGCTCGGGATCGAATTGCGCGCAGGCGCGCTCGACGGCGCCGCCGGCCTGATCGTGCCGACCGGAGCCGCCGCTGCCGTCAAGGCGCCGCGTGCGACGCGGCGCCAACGGCGCGCGGCCTGAGGATCAATGCGATGAAAACCATCAACCTCACCGCGGGTGAAACCGTGGGCGCGCGTCGCCCATTCAGGCTGCGATCGATGGTCAAGCTGCCGTCGATCTCGACCGTGCTGCTGATCATCCTGGCGATCAATATCGTGGTTGACGTGATGATGCGCCGCCACGCGCCCCGGCTGCCGGTCGCGGAGCGCGGTCACGTGCGCGTGGCCGGAACCGACCCGAACAGCTGACGCGCGCGGCCGCCGGCCGCCGCCATTCGATTCTCCAGCTTGATTTGACGGCGCAGACGCGGCATTGCGGGCTCTGTTTTTCAATCGAGGTTCCGCAATGTCCCGCCGCCTGATTTCCACCGGATCGCCGTTCGAGAAGACCGCCGGCTACAGCCGCGCCGTGGTCGATGGCGATTTCGCCTTCGTGTCCGGCACCACCGGCTATGATTACACCACCATGACGCTGCCCGCCGATGTCACGACGCAGACACGCAACTGCTTCAAAACCATCGCGTCGGTGCTGACCGAAGCCGGTTTCGACCTCGCCGACGTGGTGCGCGCCACCTATTACATCACCGATCCCAAGGACGCCGACGCGGTGTTCGCGGTCTGTGGCGAACACCTCGCCGAGATTCGCCCCGCCGCGACGATCCTCGCCGTCGCCGGCCTCTACAAGCCGGAGATGAAGATCGAGATCGAAGTCACCGCCAAGCGCCGTTCGGCCTGAGCGCGCTCCCTCTTCCTCACCACACCCGGATGGCGCCCTGGCGCCGTCGACCTGGAGATTTCGCCGATGACCACCAACAAGATCCACGCCAAGATTTCCGGCCCGATTGTGATGATCGGCTTCGGCTCGATCGGCAAAGGCACGCTGCCCTTGATCGAGCGGCATTTCGACTATGACAAGTCGCGCTTCGTCATCATCGATCCGCACGAGGACGGCGAATTGGCGAAGAAGCACAATGTCCGCTTCATCAAATCGGCGGTGACCCGGGAGAATTATCGCGAATTGCTGATCCCGCTGCTGACCGAAGGCGGCGGCCAGGGCTTTTGCGTCAATTTGTCGGTCGACACCTCCTCGGTCGACATCATGACAATGTGCCAGGAGATCGGCGCGCTCTACATCGACACCGTGGTCGAGCCGTGGCTGGGCTTCTATTTCGACAAGAGCGCCGGCCCGGAGAAGCGCTCGAACTACGCGCTGCGCGAGACCCTGCTGGCGGCCAAGAGCATCGCCGCCGGCCGCACCACCGCGGTCTCCACCTGCGGCGCCAATCCCGGCATGGTGTCGTGGTTCGTCAAACAGGCGCTGCTGAACATCGCCGCCGAGACCAACACGCCGTTCAACGAGCCGAAAAGCCGCGAAGGCTGGGGCCAGCTCGCCCACAAGCTCGGCGTCAAGGGCATCCACATCGCCGAGCGCGACACCCAGCGCTCCAAGAAGCCGAAGCCGATGGACGTGTTCGTCAACACCTGGTCGGTCGAGGGCTTCGTCTCCGAGGGCCTGCAGCCGGCCGAACTCGGCTGGGGCACCCACGAGAAATGGATGCCGGACAATGGCCGCACCCATACCGAGGGCTGTGGTGCCGCGATCTATCTGCTGCAGCCCGGCGCCAATACGCGGGTACGCTCGTGGTGCCCGACGCCCGGCGCGCAATATGGCTTCCTGGTCACGCACAATGAATCGATCTCGATCGCCGATTACTTCACCGTGCGCGACGGCCAGAACGTGATCTACCGGCCGACCTGCCATTATGCCTATCATCCGGCCAATGACGCCGTGCTCTCCTTGCACGAAATGTTCGGCGCCACCGGCAAGATGCAATCGTCCTGGCACATTCTGGACGAAAACGAGATCGAGGACGGCGTCGACGAATTGGGCGTGCTGATCTACGGCCACGCCAAGAATGCCTATTGGTACGGCTCGCAGCTGTCGATCGAGGAGACCCGTCAAGTCTGCCCGTATCAGAACGCCACCGGCATGCAGGTGTCGTCGGCGGTGCTGGCCGGCATGGTGTGGGCGCTGGAGAATCCGAACGAGGGCATCGTCGAAGCCGATGAAATGGATTTCCGTCGCTGCCTGGAAATCCAGACTCCCTATCTCGGCCCGGTCAAAGGCTATTACACCGACTGGACCCCGCTGACCGACCGCCCCGGCCTGTTCCCTGAAGACATCGACGAGACCGATCCCTGGCAGTTCCGCAACGTGTTGGTGCGCTAAAGACGTCTGTCGAGATAACTCCGGCCCGTGCCCCGGACGCGGCGCAACGCGCCGCACTTGCGGCGTGGTGCGCCGCAGAGCCGGGGCCCCGGTGATCTTGCCGGCAGCAGAAGCGGGGTCCCGGTTCTGCGGAGCAGCACACCCGGGCAGCGCAAAGCGCAGACCCCGGGCGTGCTGCACCGCGCCCGGGACACGATTCCTCTGTTTTCAGTTAGCTACTTTCCGGGTGGCTACTTCGCCCTGATCGGCTCGCCGATCTTCTCGGCGGGAGCGCGCGGCAGGGCCGGTTTGGCGCCGGCGTCGATTGCAGCGGGATCGGGTCGCGCCGGCTGCGGGGCGATCTGGTGCGGACGCGGGCCATGATTGATCGTCTCGTCGGGCGCGACTGGCTTGTCCTTGGCGCCGGGCGTCGACTGCAACGGTTGCGGGGTCGCCTGCGCCATCTGCTGGCTCGGCCCGGTGTCCGACTGACGCCAGAAGGCCGTGCTGGAGATCGTCAGCCCGATCGCAACCAATGCGCCAGCGAGCAGCAGATCGATCCGGAAGGCGCGCGTATTCTGTTTCGGCGTCATGTTGTCCACCCTGAGTTCGCAAGGACAACGGACGCCGCGAAGCAAGGTTCCGATCGCCGCGAACCGGTTCCGGAACTGCTGAACGACAGATGAATCGCCGGCGCGCGACAGCGTCGGCAAGCCCGCCGCTCGTCGGCGAAGGCCAGGCTGGTTCCCTTCGGGTTCCAGGCCAACGCCGACACCGGCGCGCCGTTGCGCCGGGCGCTCAGGCCTCGAAGTAATTCGGCCGGCCGATATCGGCGATTAGGCCAATCCCGGTCGGCGTCCAGCCCAACCGCTGCTGGGTCAAGGCGCTGGACGCCGGCATGTCCAGGCCGGCGAACACCGCCAGCGGCCCGTAATAAGCCTCCGCCTGCTCCTTCTTGATCGAGACGACCGGCACATCGAGCGCACGGCTGACCACGTCGATCACCTGGCGCATCGGCACGCCTTCTTCGCCAACAGCGTGGTAGATCGCGTCAGCCGCGCCGTTTTCCAAAGCAAGCCGGTACAGGCGGGCGACATCCAGCACGTGGGCCGCGGCCCAGCGTTCGGCGCCGTCGTCGACATAGGCGGCAGCACCTTTCTGTCGCGCCAGCTCGACCAGATAGGAGATCAACCCGGCCTTGCCGTCGGCGCCATGCACCTGCGGCAGGCGGATCGCCATCGCCCGCACGCCCCGCGACGCAAAAGCCAAGCCCGCCTGCTCGGATACGCGCGGAACATGTGCGCCGGACTGGCGCCGCATATCCTCGGTGACCACCACGCCTGCCGCCACGAGGCCGGTGCCTGAGGTGACGATAAACGGCTTGTTGGTGCCTGCCAGCACCTCGCCCATGGCTTCGATCGCGGCCTTGTCGATCGCGCCATTCTCTGCATATTTCGAGAAATCATGAATGAAGGCCAGATGGATCACGCCGTCTGAATCCCTCGCGCCGCTCTTCAGGCTGTCGAGGTCCTGCAGCGAGCCGCGATGAACGTCCGCGCCCAGTTTCTCGAGCGTCGCCACATTGGCGTCGGACCGCGCCAGGCCGACCACCTGATGCCCGTTGGCGATCAGTTCCTTGGTCGTTTCACTGCCGATGAAGCCGGCGGCGCCGGTGACGAATACCCGCATGAGACAATCTCCCTGTTCAGATGGCAGGGATATGGTAGGTTGCTCATTCGGGTAAAGTAGTGAGCTTATACGGGTATAATCGCTAACAGCATGACGGCTGCAAACCCGCTCGGGAATTATCTAAAGGATCGCCGCGCCAAGCTCGATCCTGCGGCTTTCGGCTTTCCGCTGCAGCGGCGGCGAACGCCCGGCCTTCGGCGCGAAGAAGTGGCGCAGCGCGCCAATGTGAGCGCCACCTGGTACACCTGGCTGGAGCAGGGCCGTGGCGGCGCGCCTTCCGCCGATGTGCTGGATCGCATCGCCCACGCCATGATGCTGACCAATGCGGAGCGCGAGCATCTGTTTCTGCTCGGTCTCGGCCGGCCGCCCGCGGCCCGCTATCACGCGCCGGAAGGGATCTCGCCCCGCCTGCAACGCGTGCTCGATACGCTCGCATATAGTCCCGCCTTCATTCGCACCGCGACCTGGGATGTGGTCGCCTGGAACAGGGCCGCCGCGGCGGTCCTCACCGACTACAGCACTTTGCCGGACGGGCAGCGCAATGTTCTGCGCCTGATTTTTCGCGACAGCCACGTCCGCGCAGCGCAGACCAATTGGCAAAGCGTCGCGCGCTATGTGGTGGCGTCGTTCCGTGCCGATGTGGCGCGCGCCGGGGCGACGGGCAATGTGCAATCGCTGGTCGACGAGCTCTGCGCCACAAGCCCCGAATTCGCCGCGATGTGGCGTGACAACGATGTGCAAGGCCAGCATGGCGACGGCACGAAAACCCTGCACCATCCCATCGCCGGACCGCTTTCGTTGGAATTCTCGGCATTCGCCGTCGATGGCCGGCCCGACCTCAATCTGGTGATCTACAATCCCGCAACGCCCGCTGATGCGGACAAGATCCGCGCGCTGCTGAAATAGGCGCAGACAACACCGCCCGAACTGACCCGACGCATCCAAGGCGGCGTCGCCGCGGACCTCACCTCGCCCCGCTTGCGGGAGAGGTGAAGACAAGCGCAGCTACTACAGCGTCAGCAAGCCCGCCGCGCCGTCCTCGTCGGCGAAGGCCAGAATCGTGCCCTTGGCGTTCCAGGCCAGCGCGGACACCGGCGGCGAGCCGTTGCGCCGCACCAGGATTTCGGCGCCGTCGCCGAGGCGCACCATCAGCACGGTGCCGTCGCTATAGCCGGCGGCGAGGATCTCCTGCTTGGGATGGCAGGCCACCATGGTCACCTTGGCCTTCAGCGGCGCCAGCATCGCCGGCTCCTTGCCCATCGGGCCGTCCTTTGAGGCAAACGGCCACATGATCACGCTGTCGGCGCCGGAGGTGGCCAGCGCCTTGCCGCCGATGCCCCAGGACAGCGAACGCACCCGGCCGGGATAGCCGGTCATCCGCATGTGCCGGGCATCGGCCAGCCGCCAGCCATGCAGCGCCGGTTCGTGCATCGCGGTGACCAGAAACTTGTTGTCCGGACTGAACACGACGCCGAGATGCGAGCCGGCCCATTCCAGCGATTCGGCATTGGCGGCCATATTGGGAAACCACAGGGTCACGCCGTTATAATGCGCGATCGCCAGCCGCATGCCCTTCGGCGCGAACGCCAATCCACCGACCGTCGAGGGCACTTCGAAGAATTTGTCCTCGCCTTTCGGCGGGCGGACGAAGGCGATTTTGCCGGCCGACCACGCCACCGCGCCGTCCGGATGCAGCGCGACATTGTCGATCCAGCGCCGCTTGGCATCGGTGGCGATGACGTTGACGGCGCCGTTGGCGTCGAGCGACGCCACCTTGCCGTCATCGCCGCCGCTGACGATCGATTTGCCGTCGCTGGCCGAACACAGGATGGCGCCGCCATGCAGCGGCACCGTCGCGGTCTCGCCGGAGGCATCGACCAATGTGGCGGTTTCCTCGGCGCCGAAGAACACGGCCTTGTCGCCGAGAAAATGCACGGCGATGACCGGCGCGCCGATCGCGATCGGGCGTACACGGTCGGTCACCGAGGCAATCGAAGGGGCCTGTTCCGGCAGGTCGAACTCTTTCATCACGCGGCGATGGTCTGGGCGAAGCCGTCGCGGATCGCCTGTTCGGGCAGTTCGCGGCCGATAAAGACGAGGCGGCTTTCGCGCTTCTCGCCGTCCTTCCAGGCGCGCTGGTGGTCGCCCTCCAGCATCATGTGGACGCCCTGGAACACGTAGCGGTCGTCGTCGTCGGTGAAGGCCAGAATGCCCTTGGAGCGCAGGATCTTGCCGCCCTCGGCGGCGATCAGCTGCTGCAGCCACGGCATGAATTTGTTGGGATCGACCGGCTGCTCGCTATGCAGCGACAGCGATTGCATGTCCTCGTCGTGGTAATGCTTCAGGCCGTGATCATGATGGTGATCATGGCCGTGATCGTGACCGTGGTGGTCGTGATCATGATCGTCGCCGGCGTCGAGAAATTCCGGCTCGATCTCCAGAATCCGGTCGAGGTCGAAGGCGCCGCGCTCCAGCACGTCGGCGAGCGCGACCTGGCAGCGCTCGGTGCGGTGCAATTTGGCGTAAGGGTTGATGGCGCGGATCCGGGCCTCGACCTCATTGAGCTCGGCTGCCGACACCAGGTCGGTCTTGTTGAGCACGATGACGTCGGCGAAGGCGATCTGGTTCTTGGCTTCGGGGGCATCCTTGAGCCGCTCGCTCAGCCATTTGGCATCCGCCACCGTCACCACCGCGTCGAGCCGCGAGCTCGCCATCACGTCCTCGTCGACGAAGAAGGTCTGCGCCACCGGGGCCGGATCGGCGAGCCCGGTGGTCTCGACGATGATGGCGTCGAACTTGCCCTTGCGCTTCATCAGCCCGCCGAGAATCCGCACCAGATCGCCGCGCACCGTGCAGCAGATGCAGCCATTGTTCATCTCAAACACCTCTTCATCGGCGCCGATGATGAGGTCGTTGTCGATGCCGATCTCGCCGAATTCATTGACGATCACGGCGTATTTCTTGCCGTGATTCTCCGACAGGATGCGGTTCAGCAGCGTGGTCTTGCCGGCGCCGAGATAGCCGGTCAGCACGGTGACGGGGATTTTGGTCGCGGTGGTCTCAGACGCGGTGGTTTCGGGCATTGTCTCTCCGGGGCGGATCGTCGCGCGCCGCCGGCAGGGAGGCTCCTGCCCTAACTCGTGAGCGCGCTGGTCAGCGTCTTTATATTGTGCCGGACCATATCAATGTAAGTGGGGGCTGGGCCCTTTTCGTCGGTCAGGCTGTCGGAATACAGCGTGCCGCCGATCTTGGCGCCGGTCTCGGCGGCAATCCGGAACATCAGCCGCGGGTCGCTCACGCTCTCCAGGAACACCGCCGGGATCTTCTCGGCCCGGATCTGGGTGATGATCGACGCAATGTCGCCGGCGCTGACCTCCGAATCGGTGGAGACGCCCTGCGGGGCGATGAAGGCGATGCCATAGGCGGCGGCGAAATAGCCGAAGGCGTCATGGGTCGAGATCACCTTGCGGTGCCCGGCCGGAATCAGCGCCACCTGCGCCCTGACGTCGCGGTCGAGCGCGTCGAGCTTGGTCAGATAGGCATCTGCATTGGCGCGGTAAATCGCCGCCCCCGCCGGATCGCGCGCGACCAGCGCGTCGCGGATGTTGTCGACATAGATCTTCGCATTGACGACCGACTGCCAGGCATGGGGGTCGGCATCGGTGCCGAGTTCGCGCGGCGCGATGCCCTTGGTGGCGGTGATCATGACGGCCTTGCCGCCGGAGGACTGCACCAGCCGCGGCAACCAGCCCTCTAGGCCGAGGCCGTTGACGACCAGCAATTGCGCGTCGGCGACCTTCTTGGCGTCCGCCGGCGCCGGCGTGTAGACGTGGACGTCGCCGCCGGGCCCGACCAGAGTGGTGACGCTGACCCGATCGCCGCCGACATTGCGGACGAAATCGCCGAGGATCGAGAAGCTGGCGACGACGTCGATGCGGCCCTGGACAGGGGCTTGGGCGCGCGCCGGTGCCGCCAGAGTGAGCGCCGCGGCGCCGAGAACGAGAAGCTGACTGAAGCGTCGGAACATGATCATGCCTCGAGATGGCGGCCGGGAAACAGCTTTCGGACCACGCCGCCGGTGGAGCCGAACAGAACCGAGAAGATGTACAGAACCGCCGCGACCAGGATGATCGCCGGTCCGGATGGCACCTTGGTCTGGAATGACAGCACCAGGCCGAGATAGCCGGACAGCATTGCGCTCGCGACCGCGATCAGCATCATGCCGGTGATGTCGCGCGACCAGAACCGGGCGATGCCGGCGGGCAGGATCATCAGCCCCACCGCCAGCAGGGTGCCGAGCGCGTGGAAACCATTGACCAGATTGATCACCACCAGCGCCAGAAACGCCAGATGCGCCGGCGCCCCGGCGCGGCTGACGCTGCGCAGAAACACCGGATCGACGCATTCGATCACCAGCGGCCGATAGATCACCGCCAGCACGATCATGGTGATGGTGGCGTTGAAGGTGATGACCAGCAGGGTCTGATTATCCATCGCCAGGATGTTGCCGAACAGCACGTGGAGCAGATCGATATTGGTGCCCTTCATCGACACGATGGTCACGCCGAGCGCCAGCGACACCAGATAGAAAGCCGCCAGCGAGGCGTCTTCCTTCAATTCGGTGGTGCGCGACACCACGCCGGCGAGGATAGCCACGGTGAATCCAGCGATCAGCCCGCCGAACGTCATGGCGAACAGATTGAGGCCGGACAGCAGGAAGCCGACCGCGGCGCCGGGCAGGATCGCGTGCGCCATCGCGTCGCCGACCAGGCTCATCCGCCGCAGCATCAAAAAGACGCCGATCGGCGCGCCGCCAAGCGCCAGCGCTACCACGCCGGCCAAAGCGCGGCGCATGAATTCGAAATCGGTGAACGGTGCGATCAGCACACTATAAAGCAGCATCGCTCAGGCCGCCCGCGACGCTGCGGCATCGACCGCGCAGGTGTGGGCGTCGTCGTCGAACGCCTCGCACATCCGCCGCGCCGCCAGCAGATTGTCCGCCGTCAGCACTTGCGCGGTCGGGCCCCACGCCACCGAGGTCCGCGCCAGCAGCAAGGTCTCGGGAAAACTGGCGCGCACCAATTCCATGTCGTGCAGCGCCGCCAGCACGGTGCGCTTTTCCTCATGCCAGCGCCGCACCAGGACGATCAGGTCCGCCGTCGTCTTGGCGTCGATAGCGTTGAACGGCTCGTCCAGCACGATGACGCGGGCGTCCTGCAGCAGCACCCGGGCGAACAGCATGCGCTGCATCTGGCCGCCGGACAGCGTGCCGATGGTGCGATTCTCGAAGCCGCTGAGCCCGACCACGGCCAGCGCCTGCGCGATCTTGGGCTGCGCCTGCTTGCCCATGCCGCCGAACATGCCGGTGGCGCGCCACAATCCGGTGCCGACGAAATCGAACACCGAGATCGGAAAGCTGCGGTCGATATCGGCGGTCTGCGGCAGATAGGCGATATCGCGGACATTGAGCCCGCCGAGCGCGATCGAACCGGCCAGCGGCTTGAGAATGCCGACGATGCCGCGAAACAGCGTCGACTTGCCGGCGCCATTGGGACCGATGATCGCCACCAGAGCGCCGGCGGCGATCTCGCCGCTCAGATGGTGCACCGCGGGATGACGGTCATAGCCCAGCGTCACATCGCGAAACGTCAATTGCGCGGTCATTGTCACCTCATCGCCGTCAGCACCAGCGCCCATAGGGCGGCGCTGATCGCCAGCGCCGCGCCCAGCCGCGCCGCCAGCGTCATCCGCAGGATCGACCACGGCGCGCGCTGTGCCGGATGCGGAGTTGCGGCGGGGTGGCTGTGGGGATGGGAATGGGAATGGGAATGGGCCGGCCCGTGATGGGATACGGCACTGTCATAAAGAGGAGATTCGGGCATCCGCGAGCTTTCGTCGGTCGGCAACTGATAGGATAAATGTTACAATATAACATACCGGATGTCGAGCGTCCCGAATGGAACTCAAAACAAGGCAGGCCGGCAAAAATTAAGGCACCATTAAGGCGTGATTCAGACTTCATTAAGTATGAAAAATCGTGCCCTTCCAGCTGTTTAGTTCCCTTCCAGCTGTGGCGGATGGGTGACAGCTTTTTACGCAAAAGCGGTCTACCAATTGCGCATGGACGGAGCCGAGCAACGGCTTATCGCTCTAAAAATTAGGTTTCTGGAGAATACAAATGAAGAAGTTCCTACTCGGTACTGTGGCTCTTGCTGTCCTCGGCGCGACTGTCCCCGCGCTCGCCGCCGATCTCGGCCCCCGCCGCGCCTACACCAAGGCTCCGGAATATGCGCCGGCGCCGATCTATAACTGGACCGGTTTCTACATCGGTGGTCACGTCGGCGGCGCGTTCGTCGGTGATGACAGCATCGCAGCGGGCGTGACCCGCAACAGCGATGGCACGTTCCTCGGCGGTGTGCAGGCCGGCGCCGACTACCAGTTCGCCCCGAACTGGGTGCTCGGTATCGAAGGTCAGTACAGCTGGCTCGACAACAAGACCGACCCGGTTCTGGTTGGCGGTCTGCTGTTCAGCGACAAGCAGAAGGGCATTGCTTCGGTCACCGGTCGTCTGGGTTACACCTGGGGTCCGACCCTGCTCTACGTCAAGGGCGGCTATGCTTACACCGATTACAAGACCTCGCTGACCAACCCGCTCAACGGTGCAAACGTCGCGATTTCGAGCAGCAAGGACGGTTACACCGTCGGTGCCGGCCTCGAATACATGTTCGCCCAGAACTGGTCGGGCAAGCTGGAATATCAGTACTACGATTTCGGCAAGACCGAATTCACCGGCGCGTCGGTCAAGAACGACGAGCACAGCGTCAAGGCCGGCATCAACTACCGCTTCAACTGGGGTGGCCCGGTCGCCGCGGCTCGTTACTGAGCTTTTCCGATCACCTTCATGGTGATCGACTGACGAATAAGGAGGCCGGCGCGGTGCGCCGGCCTTTTTTGTTGGGGCGCCGGATTCGCCACGCACCGCATATGGATCAGTTTATTAACGTCCCCCCCAGATAGTGGCACCACGTAAAAAACGTGTGGGGGGAAATATGGTATCGGCATCTGTCGCCGTCAGGCGTAGCGCTTGGGCATTTTTGCGGCGGCTCCGCCAGCTTCGTCCGCGCTGGGGAATTCGCGGCAGCCTGTTCGCGGCCTTTGCGGTCATCGCCAGCATGGCGATCGCGATCAGTGCCGGCGCCGGGATCATTTTCGATCAGCTCGGCACCGTGATGTCCGACCTGAGCCGGCGCGACATTCCCAAACTCGCCGCAAGCCTGCAACTGTCGACCCAGAGCGAGAAGCTGGCGAGCCAAGCCCCCGCGCTGCTGGCGGCGGCCAGCGCCGAGACCTTGCAGGATATCTCCAAGCAGATGATGGAAACCCAGCAGGCCACCCTGCAACAGCTCGAGCAGATCGCCCAGCTTGGTGCAAACAAGGCCGTTGTGGCGGCGATGCGCGTGACGGTCACGAATATCGAGGACACGATTCATAGCCTTGGCGCCGCGGCGCAAGAGCGTCTCGACCTCGCGGCCCAGCACACTAAATTATACGCGGCGGTACGCCAGGCGCAGGACGGCTTTGTCGCCATAGCCAATCCAATGATGATGGACGCCCAGGCGCGCATGAACGCGGTCTTGAGTTCGGCCATTGCGGCGCCGGACGACGCGGCCGATGCCGGCCGGGTGATCGAGCAACTCGGCAACGTCACCTCCACCATCAATCTGATCGCCTCCGACCTGATGGCGGCGCTGTCGGCCAACAATACCGAGGCGCTCGATCCGGTCGAGACCGACTACAAGGCCGCCATTGTGCGCGCGACATCGGCTCTGGAGGCCCTGCCCACCAGCGCCGGCAGCGCCGCGATCCGTGACGCCGCCGGGGCCCTGTTGGCGCTCGGCCAGGGCAAGACCGGCGTCTTCAAGATCCGGCAGAAGGAATTCGACGCCGCCGATTATGGCCAATTGCTTCTCGATGAGACCCGCAAGCTCAATGTCGGTCTCGGCAGCAGCGTGCAGCAACTGGTCGGCAATGTCCGCACCGAGACCGAAGCGGCCACCGCCGTCGCGCGCCAGCGCAGCGTGCTGGCGACCGAGATGATGCTTGCGCTCGGCGCGCTGACCCTGGTGGGATCGGCGCTGTTCGTCTGGCTCTATGTCGGTCGCAGCATCCTGCGTCGAATCGGCAATCTGCAACGCGCGATGCAGCGCCTCTCCGAGGGCGACCTCGATTCGCAGATCGCGCCCGGCAAGCAGCAGGACGAGATCACCGTGATGGCGACCTCGCTTGAGGTGTTCCGTGACAGCATGATCGGCGCACGCGCGATGGGGGCCGAACAGGAAAAGGACCGCATCGCCAAGACCGAGCGCGCCCAGCGCATCGAAACACGAATCGGCGAATTCGAGGCCAAGGTTCAGGCGGCGCTGGCACAGTTGCAATCCTCGGCCAACTCGATGCAGAGCACGGCGCAAAGCATGGCGGCAACCGCCGAGCGATCGAGCGAGTTGGTCGGCACGGTGGCGTCCGCCGCCGAAGAGACCTCGGTCAATGTGCAAACCGTGGCGTCCGGGACCGAGGAACTCTCCGCATCGATCGCCGAGATCGGACGCCAGGTCATCAACTCGTCGGAAATCGCCGGCAAGGCCGTCGACGAGGCCGGCGTCACCGATACGACGATGCAGGGCCTCGCCGAAAATGCCTCGCGCATCAGCGCGGTGATCGACCTGATCCAGAATATCGCCTCGCAGACCAATCTGCTGGCGCTTAACGCCACCATCGAGGCCGCGCGGGCCGGCGACGCCGGCCGCGGATTCGCCGTGGTCGCCTCCGAGGTCAAAAGCCTCGCCACCCAGACCGCGCGAGCGACCGAGGAAATCCGCTCGCAGATCGCCGACATGCAGAACGTCACCACCTCGGCGGTGGGCGCCATTCGCAGCATCGGCCAGACCATCGGCGAGATCAACGCGGTCACCACCGCGATCACCGCCGCCGTGGCGCAGCAAAGCTCGGCGACCAGCGAAATCGCCCGCAATATCCAGCATGCAGCCAGCGGCACGGGCGAGGTCTCCAACAACATCGTCGGCGTGCGGGATGCCTCCAGCCAAGCGGGTGCCGCGGCCAACGCGGTGCTCGATGCATCGGACGCGCTACGTCGCGAGGCTGATAGTCTGCGCGACGAAATCGACGCCTTTCTGTCCAACATGCGCGCCGCCTGAGCGCCGGCGAACAGCGACGCGCGAATCGGTCCGCGCGACCGGGGCGGCCAAATCCGCCACGGTCGCGCGGCACCAATCGGGGCGGCCGATGCCGCCCCCGCAGGATTGCATGGCGTCCATGTGGGACGCCGGCGTGGCTTCGAGTTCCCGAATTTCGGCTGGCGCGAGCGCGATTGTCCCGCTAAGCCGGTGTCAGGGAGCCCAAGCGAAGCAAAAATGCATCAAAAAACCGACGCCATCACCACGCCGAGCGATGACCTGCGCTATCCATGGGAGAGCCATCCGGGTCACGATCAGGTCGTTGAAATCGCCCCCGGGGTGCTGTGGATCCGGCTGAAGCTGCCGTTTCGCCTCAACCATGTGAACATCTATCTGCTCGCCGACGGCGACGGCTGGGCCATGGTGGATACCGGCTTCGGCAATGACGCAACGATCGAGGCCTGGGAAACGCTGTTCAACGGCCCACTCGCCGGCTTCGCCATCAGCCGGGTGATCGTGACCCATGCGCATCCCGACCATGTCGGCCAGGCCGGCTGGATCGTCGAGCGGTTCCGTTGCCCGTTCTACATGTCGCAGATCGAATATCTGTCGGGGGTCTATCACCAGAACCGCCGCACCGAGGAGCGGGTCGTCAATTCGCGCCAGTTCTTCCGCCGCCACGGCATGGACGAGGCCATCACCGCGCAATTGCTCGGCCGCGGCCAGGATTATCTGAAGAAAACCGTCCCGCTGCCGGCGGCCTATCGCCGCCTGTCCAATGGCGGCGACATCACGATCGGCGCGCGCAATTTCCGGATCATCACCGGCGCCGGGCATTCGCCCGATCAGGTGATGCTGTATTGCGAAGCCGACAGACTATTCCTGTCGGCCGACCAGGTGCTGAGCAAGATCTCGCCCAATGTCAGCGTCTGGGCGCACGAGCCCGACGAAAACGCGCTCGGCGCCTATCTGAGCTCGCTGAAGGGGCTGGCTGAATACCTGCCTGAGGACGTGCTGGTGGTGCCCGGCCACGGCGTTCCGTTCTATGGCGTCAGGACGCGGATCAAGCAGCTGTCCGATCACCACGAAGAACGCTGCCAGATGATCGCCGATGCGTGCCGCGAGGTCGCGATGACGTCGGCCGAACTGGTGCCGGTGATCTTCCACAAGCACGTGCTGGATGCGCATCAGACCGGCTTCGCCGCCGGCGAATTGATCGCCCATGTCAATTACATGCTGGCGAACAGCCGGCTGACGGTGGTGCAAGAGCCCGACGGAATCCTGCGCTTCAAGGCCGCCTGAGGGCCTTGCGACAAGAGCCTGCCAGGCGGCTACCGCATTGATCATGATCAAGTTTTGATCCGCGCAGGAAGCAACCCCGAGGCTCCCGAGCTGCGGCCTCGGAGCCGATTTGGATCTCGACATTCAGGCTAGAGGCGTTCTAATGCCTCGCGCGGCGACGGGTCGCGATCCAGCAGGACCAAGTCAGCGATGATGGATTACAGCAAATTTTTCGGGGATGCCCTCGCTCGCTTGCGCGATGAACGCCGCTATCGCGTATTTGCCGATCTGGAACGGATCGCCGGCCGGTTCCCCCACGCGACCTGGCATTCTCCGGCGGGACCTCGCGACGTCGTGATCTGGTGTTCCAACGATTATCTCGGCATGGGACAGCATCCGAAGGTGGTCGGCGCGATGGTCGAGACCGCCACCAGGCTCGGCACCGGCGCCGGCGGCACCCGCAATATCGCCGGCACCCATCATCCGCTGGTTCAGCTCGAGCGCGAACTGGCCGACCTGCACGGCAAGGAAGCCGCCCTGCTGTTCACCTCCGGCTACGTCTCCAACCAGACCGGACTGTCGACGCTCGGCAAGCTGATTCCGAACTGCCTGATCCTGTCCGATGCCTTGAACCACAATTCGATGATCGAGGGCATCCGCCAGTCCGGCTGCGATCGCGTGGTGTGGCGTCACAATGACGTCGCCCATCTCGAAGAATTGCTGATCGCCGCCGGTCCCGACCGGCCCAAGCTGATCGCCTGCGAGAGCCTGTATTCGATGGACGGCGACGTCGCGCCGCTGGCCACGATCTGCGATCTCGCCGAGAAATATAACGCGATGACCTATGTGGACGAGGTTCACGCCGTCGGCATGTATGGCGCGCGCGGCGGCGGGATCGCCGAGCGCGACGGCGTGATGCACCGCATCGACATTCTCGAGGCGACGCTGGCCAAGGCGTTCGGCTGCCTCGGCGGCTATATCGCCGGCCGCGCCGAGGTGATCGACGCGGTGCGCTCCTACGCCCCCGGCTTCATCTTCACCACCTCGCTGCCGCCGGCGATCTGTTCGGCGGCCACCGCGGCGATCCGCCATCTCAAGACCTCGAACTGGGAGCGCGAACGCCACCAGGACCGCGCCGCGCGGGTCAAGGCGATCCTGACCGCGGCCGGCCTGCCGGTGATGTCGACCGACACCCACATCGTGCCGCTGTTCGTCGGCGAGGCCGAGCGTTGCAAGAAGGCCTGCGACCTGCTGCTCGAACAGCACGGAATCTATATCCAGCCGATCAACTACCCGACCGTGGCCAAGGGCAAGGAACGGCTGCGGATCACGCCGTCGCCCTATCATGATGACGCGCTGATCGACGGACTGGCCGAGGCGCTGGTCCAGGTCTGGAGCCAGCTCGACCTGCCGCTCGGCGCCAAGGCGGTCGCGGCGGAATAATTGCGCGCGCAATCAGGCCGCGCCACCGGGCCGGCGCGATGAAAATCGCTGTCGCGCGTCGCGGCCCGAAGCGCTAGAGCTATTCCGGTTCTGATAGATCAGAACCGGAGCTCTAGATTCTAGTTTTGACGCGTTTTCTTCACGCGAACCGGTTTCCACTTCGCTCGAAAACGCTCTAGAAACAGCTGGCGCATCCCGCGCGGGGAGCAGATCGCGATGCTGCACGATTGGGGCGTGATCGCAGCCGCACTCGGCTACATCGGGCTCTTGTTCGGCGTCGCCAGCTATGGCGACCGGCTGTCGCAGCTCCAGCGCGAACGGGCCGGCGTGCTGATCTATCCGCTGTCGCTGGCGATCTACTGCACCTCCTGGACCTTCTTCGGCTCGGTCGGCTTCGCGACCCGGACCAGCTACGACTTCCTGGCGATCTATATCGGCCCGATCCTGATGATCGTGTTCGGTACGCCGCTGCTGCGCCGCGTGATCCGGCTGGCGAAATCGCAGAACATCACCTCGATCGCCGATTTCATCGCGGCGCGCTACGGCAAGAGCCAGGCGGTGGCGGCGACGGTGGCGATCATCGCCATCATCGGCTCGGTGCCCTATATCGCGCTGCAGCTCAAGGCGGTGGCGTCGTCGCTGCAGACCATCCTGGGCGACGACCAGGCGATTGCCGAGATTCCGATCGCCGGCGACATCGCGCTGATCGTCGCGCTGGCGATGGCGCTGTTCGCGGTGCTGTTCGGCACCAGGCAGACCAACGCCACCGAGCATCAGCACGGCCTGATGCTAGCGGTCGCCACCGAATCGATCGTCAAGCTGGTGGCGTTCATCACCGCCGGCGTGTTCGTCACGTTCTGGATGTTCAGCCCGAGCGAATTGATCGAACGCGCGATGAAGACGCCGGAGGCGGTCCGCGCCATCATGTACACGCCGTCGTCCGGCAATTTCCTGACCATGGTGGTGTTGTCGTTCTGCGCCATCATGCTGCTGCCGCGCCAGTTCCACGTCAGCGTGGTGGAGAATTCCAACGACGCCGAGGTCGGCCGCGCCCGCTGGCTGTTCCCGCTCTATCTGGTTGCGATCAACCTGTTCGTGATCCCGATCGCGCTGGCGGGGCTGATCACCTTTCCGTTCGGCGCGGTCGACGCCGACATGTATGTGCTGGCTCTGCCGATCGCCGCCAAGGCGCCGCTGCTCAGCATCGCGATCTTCATCGGCGGGCTGTCGGCGGCGACCGCGATGGTGATCGTCGAATGCGTGGCGCTGGCGGTGATGGTGTCGAATGACCTGGTGATGCCGCTGGTGCTCAAGCGCGGCGCCGCCCCGCGCGGCGCGCAACGCGACTATAGCGGCTTTCTGCTCACGGTGCGGCGGATCGCGATCTTCGCCATCCTGATCCTGGCCTATCTGTATTTCCGCGCGCTCGGCAACACCCAGCTGGCGGCGATCGGGCTGTTGTCGTTCGCCGCCATCGCCCAATTCGCGCCGGCGTTTTTCGGCGGGCTGATCTGGCGCCGCGCCACCGCGCAGGGCGCCATCGGCGGCATGCTGATCGGCTTCGCGGCCTGGGCCTATACGCTGTTCATTCCGAGCTTCATGGAAGGCAATACCACGGGCATCCTGCTGTTGCAGCACGGGCCGTTCGGGATCGAGGCGCTGCGCCCACAGGCGCTGTTCGGCGCCGATCTGCCGCCGCTGCTGCATGGCGTGTTGTGGAGCCTGTCGCTCAACATCGCGGCCTATATCGGGCTGTCGCTGCTGCGCCGGCCATCCTCGATCGAGCGGCTGCAGGCCGATCTGTTCGTGCCCGCCGCGCTGACGCCGATGACGCCGGCGTTCCGGCGCTGGCGCAGCACCGTGACGGTCGCCGACATTCTCGGCGCCGTGACCCAATATCTCGGCCCCGAACGCGCCCACGCCTCGTTCCGGGCCTTCGCGATCACCCGCGGCATCACGCTTGAGCCGACCGCGCCAGCGGATTTCGAACTGCTCAAACACGCCGAACATCTGATCGCCTCGTCGATCGGGGCGGCATCGTCGCGGCTGGTGCTGTCGCTGCTGCTGCGCAAGCGCACGGTGTCGGCCGAGGCGGCGCTGAAGCTGCTCGACGATTCCCACGCCGCGCTGCATTTCAACCGCGAAATCCTGCAAACCGCGCTCAACCACGTCCGTCAGGGCATCGCGGTGTTCAATCCGGAGCTGCAGCTGATCTGCTCGAACCGGCAATTCGGCGAGATTCTCGGGTTGCCGCCGCATATCATTCAGATCGGCATTCCGCTGGTCGAGATCCTGGAATTCCTCGCCAGCAACACGGCGAATGTCGGCGACGCCGACGCCCAGACCCAGATGCGGCTCGCCGCCTACACCACCGAAGGCGCGCCCTATCTGGAACGGCTGCCCGATCGCCATCTCGTGGTCGAGGTCCGCGCCAACCGGATGCCCGATGGTGGCGTCGTCATCACCTTCTCGGATGTCACCCCGAGCTTCGAGGCCGCCGAGGCGCTGGAGCGCGCCAATGCGACGCTGGAAAAACGGGTGCGCGAACGCACCGAAGAACTGACCCGGCTGAATTCGGCGCTGGCGCTGGCCAAGAGCACCGCCGAGGAAGCCAATATCTCCAAGACCCGCTTCCTCGCCGCCGCCAGCCACGACATTCTGCAGCCGTTGAACGCAGCCAGGCTCTACGCCACCAGCCTGGTGGAGCGGCAGAATGGCGGCGACGATTCGCGGCTGGTGGAGAACATCGACGAATCGCTGGAGGCGATCGAAGAGATCATCGGCGCGCTGCTCGACATTTCGCGGCTCGACGCCGGCGCGATGACGCCGTCGATCACGAGCTTCCTGATGGGCGACCTGATGCGCTCGCTGGAGATCGAATTCGCCCCCGCCGCCCGCGCCAAGGGGCTCGACCTGACCTTCGTGCCCTGCACGCTGCCGGTGCAGTCCGACCGGCTGCTGCTGCGGCGGCTGCTGCAGAACCTGATTTCCAACGCCATCAAATACACCCCGCAGGGCCGCGTGCTGGTCGGCTGCCGCCGCCATGGCGACACGGTGAAAATCTCGATCTACGACACCGGCGTCGGTGTGCCGGTGCTCAAGCGCGCCGAGATCTTCAAGGAATTCCATCGGCTCGAACAGGGCGCCCGGATCGCGCGCGGGCTCGGGCTGGGCCTGTCGATCGTCGAGCGGCTGGCGCGGGTGCTGGCCCACAGCATCGCACTGGATTCCAATGCCAGCGGCGGCTCGTGCTTCTCGGTCTCGATTCCGATCGCCGCCGCCGTCAACCACACCGCCGCGGTCACCAGCGCCACGCCGCTGTCGCGGGCCTCGATGAGCGGCATTCTGGTGGTCTGCATCGAGAACGATCCCGCCATCCTCGATGGCATGAAGACGCTGCTGACCACCTGGGGCGCCAAGGTGATCGCGGTCGCCGACCCCGAAGCCGCGATCCGGGCGATCGAGAATGCCGGCCAGCGCATCACCGGCCTGCTAGTCGACTACCACCTCGACCGCGGCAACGGCATCGGGGCGATCCGCGATATCAGAAGCCGCTTCGGCCAGAGCATTCCGGCGATCCTGATCACCGCCGATCGCAGCCCCGGCGTCCGCGCCGCGGCGCGCCACGAGGAAATTGCGGTGCTGAACAAGCCGGTCAAGGCCGCCTCGCTACGCGCCTTGCTGAGCCAGTGGCACGCCCAGCAGGCGGTGGTGGCGGCGGAATAGTCGGGCGCAAGCCGGACGGCTTCAGCGCTCGACGATGCTGGCCAGAACCACCTCGCGCAGCACGCGGGTCGGCGGCATCCACTGGTCCGCTTGCATGTAGTTCCCCGCCGTGATGGCGATCACCAATTGCAACGCCGGGATGACGAACAGCCGCTGGCCGCCTTCGCCCTGCGCCGTCCACATCCGCTCCAGTCGCCCGATCGCCCAGCCTTTCGGCTTGCCGAACCCGATATCCAGCACGAACCACTGATAGCCATAGCGGCGGATTTCATCAGCGCTGACGAATGGTGTCGTGCAGCGTTTCACCCAGTCAGCGGGCACCACGCCGCGACCGGCGACCTGGCCGCCATGCAGCATCATCTGCCCGATCCGCGCCAGATCCCGCACGCTCATCCGCGCCCCCGATGCCGCGAACGGTTCGCCGTCCGGACCGCCGGCCCATTCGGTCGGCCCGAGACCAAGCGGATCGAACAGATGTTCGCGCGCGAAATCATGCAGCGTCTGGCCCGAGCCCTTGGCGATCAGGCGCGCCAGCAGCGCCGTGGCCCCGCCGCAATAGGTCCAGTGCGCGCCGGGCGGCTCGACGACGCGACGCTCAAGCACATAGCGGTAGCGATCCGCCGCGGCGTCCATCGCGGTTTCGCTGTTGCGCGGATCCGAGTAGATCAGGCTGGTTTCATCCCAATCGGTGCCCATCGTCATGGTCAGCACATGTTCAATGGTGAGCCGGTCGCGACCGTCCTTGTCGGCGAGATCGGCATATTCGGGAAAGGCGGAGAACAGCGGCGCTTGCGGCGGCGGGACTTTTCCCTGTTGCAGCGCGATTCCGTAAAGCAGGCCGACGATGCTTTTCGAGCAGGAGCGCAGATCGTGCAGCGTGTCAGGCTTGAAGCTGACACGGCCAAGATCGCCGATGCCGCGGGCGCGATCGGCGCCGTCGAAATAGTGCTCCAACACCAGCCGATCATTTCGCAGCACGACCAGCCCGTGCAGATTCCAGATCCGGCCTTCGGTCACCGCGGCATCAAGGCGGGCCTCCAGATCAGGCGCGAAGCCTGCTTCCGCCGGCGCGATCGGCAACCATCCGTCCGGCATGACAAACACCTTGGGGCAACGCTGGCGAATGACCGATGATGGCGGCCCGGCTCCCCTACTGCGCGACCGGCTCGTCCTGGCGCCAATGGTTGCCGGAGATTTTTGCGGCGGCGATCACCGCCTGGGTCCGGCTCTCGACGCCGAGCTTTTGCAGGATCGCCGAGACATGGGCCTTGATGGTGGCCTCCGAGACGCCGAGCTCATAGGCGATCTGCTTGTTGAGCAGACCCTCGGACAGCATCATCAGCACCCGCACCTGCTGCGGTGTAAGCGTCACCAGCCGGTCGCGCAGTCTCGACATTTCCGGATCGGCGGCGGCCGACAGGTCGACATCCGGCGGGATCCAGACGTCGCCATCCAGCACCCGCAGGATCGCTTCGCCGAGCTTCTCCACGCCGAAGCGTTTCGGCACGAAGCCGGAGGCACCGAAATCGAGCGAGCGGCGGATCGTCTCGACGTCGTCGGAGGCCGAGACCACCACCACCGGAATCGCCGGATATTGCGCGCGCAGATAGATCAGCCCGGAAAAGCCGCTGATCCCCGGCATTTTGAGATCGAGCAGCACCAGATCGACGTCGCCCTCGCGTTCGAGCATCGCGGTCAATTCTTCGAACGAACCGGCCTCGCCGATCCTGGCCGGGGTGACGACGCTGGCAACCGCCAGCCGCAAGGCATCACGAAACAGCGGATGATCATCGGCAATGATCAGATGCGTGCTGGCGAGGGTGGTCATTTTTCTACCTACCGCAGGCTGTTGGTGAACTTTTTTACAATCGAACGCGTCGCAATGGCTGTGAAGGTCCTCTTCCGAATGATCAAGTGTCATCCGAAGCGGACCCCGCTGGCAAGGCGTGTCACGCCCGACCAAGCCAAGCCACCCTGGCTGAATATGCGTCGCAAAACATTGAGCCGGCGCAAGAACACACCGAGAACTGTGGCCAAAAGTCTCGATTGGGGAAAGATAAACAGAGTGCTAGCGTAAAGGGGAACTCCTCATGCACGGCAAATCCTGACATCGCGTCAGGAAAAAGACCGACAGAGGAGCCAGTTCGTAAGCATCCGGGAGGAGACCATGTCTACAATTGCCGCGACACCTGCGCGCAGTGGCGGAATGACCAAGGACGAACGATTCGTCATTCTGGCCTCGTCGCTCGGCACCGTTTTCGAATGGTATGATTTCTACCTCTACGGCTCGCTCGCCAGCATCATCGGCGCGCAATTCTTCAGCGCCTATCCACCCGCCACCCGCGACATCTTCGCGCTGCTGGCCTTCGCCGCCGGCTTCCTGGTGCGCCCGTTCGGCGCCATCGTGTTCGGCCGGATCGGCGACATCGTCGGCCGCAAATACACCTTCCTCGTCACCATCCTGATCATGGGCCTGTCGACCTTCATCGTCGGCCTGCTGCCGAACGCGGCACATATCGGCATCGCGGCGCCGATCATCCTGATCGGGCTGCGACTGCTGCAGGGCCTGGCGCTCGGCGGCGAATATGGCGGCGCCGCAACCTATGTGGCCGAGCATTCGCCGCCTGGCAAACGCGGCTACTACACGTCATTCATCCAGACCACCGCGACGCTGGGGCTGTTCGTCTCGCTGATCGTGATTCTGATCACCCGCACGGCGTTGGGCGAGCCGGCCTTCGCGGCCTGGGGCTGGCGAATTCCGTTCCTGGTCTCGGTGGTGCTGCTCGGGGTCTCGGTCTGGATCCGGTTGCGGCTCAATGAATCGCCAGTGTTCCAGAAGATGAAGGACGAGGGCAAGAGCTCGAAGGCGCCCTTGACCGAAGCCTTCGCCAATTGGGGCAACGCCAAGATCGTGCTGATCGCGCTGCTCGGCGGCGTGATGGGCCAGGGCGTGGTGTGGTACACTGGCCAGTTCTACGCTCTGTTCTTCCTGCAATCGATCCTCAAGGTCGACGGTTATACGTCGAACCTGCTGATCGCCTGGTCGCTGGCATTCGGCACCGGCTTCTTCATCTTCTTCGGCTGGTTGTCGGACAAGATCGGCCGCAAGCCGATCATCCTGACCGGCTGCCTGATCGCCGCACTTAGCTTCTTCCCGATCTTCCGCGGCATCACCAGCAACGCCAACCCGGCATTGGAAAAGGCGATCGAACAGATCAAGGTCCAGGTCGTGTCGGATCCGGCTTTGTGCGGCGATCTGTTCAACCCGGTCGGCACCCGCGTCTTCACCAAGCCATGCGACACCGCGCGGGCCTACCTCGCGCAATCCTCGGTCAAGTACTCGACCGCCTATGGCCCGGCGGGCTCCGGCGTCAAGGTGATGGTGAACGACAAGGAAGTACCCTACGCCGACGCCAAGACCTCCAATCCGGCGGTGCTGGCGGCGATCCATGACGCCGGCTATCCGAAGGCCGGCGACCCGCAGATCATCAAGATGTCGAACCCGTTCGACATCTTCCAGCCGCGGATCGCGGCGACGATCGGCTTGCTGTTCATCCTGGTGATCTTCGTCACCATGGTCTACGGGCCGATCGCCGCGATGCTGGTCGAGCTGTTCCCGACCCGGATCCGCTACACCTCGATGTCGCTGCCCTATCACATCGGCAATGGCTGGTTCGGCGGCCTGCTGCCGGCGACCGCCTTTGCGATCGTGGCCTCGACCGGCGATATCTATGCCGGGCTGTGGTACCCGATCATCTTCGCTTCGATCACCGTCGTCGTCGGCCTGATCTTCCTGCCGGAGACCAAGAACGTCGACATCAGCCGGATGTAGTCGGCGCGCCGACGAGGCGAAAGACTGACACCAGAGGGCCCGGCCTCTCGTTCGTCATGCCCGGCCTTGTGCCGGGCATCCACGCCTTGAAAGCCGTGCTGGACCAAAGGCGTGGATGGCCGGGACAAGCCCGGCCATGACGCGTGGATGAGTCGAAACTAATCGCCTTTGGTATGAGACATCATGGCCGCGACGCAAGCCGCGGCCATTGGATTTTGAAGGGTTCGCGCATTCTTCAGGCGAGTTGATTCGCCCGAGACCAAGAAGGCGGTCATTCCGGGGCGCGCGCAGCTTCGCTGCGAGCGAACCCGGAATCTCGCTCAGAGGACTAACTTGCCGCAAGATTCCGGGTTCGCTCGCCCCATCGCGCGCCGAAGACGCGCGTGAACGCGCTGCGGGGCTCGCGCCCCGGAATGACACCGAGCTTGATGAGTCATCAATTCAGCTGACCGATGCGCTAGCCCGCCGCGCCGATGAATTGCAGCACCACCTCGCGGGCGTGCGCCCGACGGCGATGCTCGATCAGATAGATCGCCTGCCAGGTGCCGAGCGCGAGCCGGCCGCCGAGCACCGGGATCTGCAGCGACGTCGCGGTCAGCATGGTTTTGACATGGGCCGGCATATCGTCGGGGCCTTCGCTGTCGTGGGTCCAAGCCGCGCTCTGCGGCGCCAGCCGGTTCAGCACGCTCAACAGATCGACCAGCACCGAGGGATCGGCATTTTCCTGGATCGTCAGCGACGCCGAGGTGTGGCGCACGAACAGTGTCACCGCGCCCTCCTGCGCCTCGGCCTCGGCGATGAATTTGCCGACCTCGCCGGTGAGGTCGACAAAGCCCACGCCGGCGGTCTGCACACTGAGCCACGACGACACGATGCTGGTGACGCCGACCCGCGACAGCGGCGCGCGCGCGATGGATTTTGCTGAACCCACGACTGCCTCGAAAGCTAGAGTTTGGACCGTCTTACGCAAAGCCTCGCCGCGCCGGCGGCGCGCCCCCTCTCCCGTGGGGAGAGAGCCCTCCCCCGACTTGATCGGGGGGCTGGGGTGAAGGGATACACCCTCTCGTCAGGCCGCAGCCCCTCACCCGGATTGCTTTGTAATCCGATCTCTCCCCTTGGAAGAGGTGAAACGGGGATTGCGGCGGGGCGATTCCACATCATTGCATCACGCTCAGATCTTGTCCTCGCCGGTGACGTCCTTCTGCACCTTGTTGGCGAGGTCAAGCAGCCGCTTCCAGGCGTTCTCCAGGAACGCCATTACGCGGTCGAGGTCGCGGTCGCTGGGCAGCGGGATTTCCAGCTTGCGTGCGCCGTCCTTGGTGGTGATTTCCGGCTTCTTCAGCGAATCGGCTTTCGGCAGCGGCTCGTCGATCTTGCCGGCGACCGAGTCGCGCGCCGCCAGCTGCGCCTTGAGGCTGTCCTTGTCCTTTTGCAGGGCGTCGACGGCCTGCTTCAGCCGCTCATTGTCCTGTTGCAGCCGGCCGATTTCGGCATCGAACGCCGCGCGCTCGTCGGGCGTCGTATAACAGGCCCAGCCATTACCCTTGTCGCTGCAGGTCGACAATTGGCCGGTACGGGTGTCGAGCCGCAGCATCCCGTCCGCGGCCGGCGACAGCGTATAGCGGCCGTTTTCGGTGTCGGGCAGCGACTGGGCCAAGGCGCCGGCGCTGCACAGGCCGAGCGCGGTCGTCAGCGCCGCGACCAGGCGACGCCGCGCCGGCCGGATCGCGGGCGTGACGGTCGCAGCTGTCGCCGAACGGGGGTCGGCAACACAGATGGCTAGGGTCATGGCATGCTCCGCCTGACGGATGACAACCCAATTCATATGGGGGCTCATCCGAAGAGTCCGACCGAAAAACAAGCTGATGAAATCAAACTTGATTTCGTCATTGCGAGCCGAGGACGGCGCCTTGCGCCGTCCGACCGCGAAGCAATCCAGGAGCGCCGGGCACCGACTGGATTGGTTCGTCGCACAGCTCGCAATGACGACCATGAAGGCGTCATTCTATTGATCCCTTTTAGAGTCAGACTCTAGGGACGATATGGGGCGCGCCCGGATTTCAACGCATCGGCCAGCAATTCGATCCGGTCCTGGCCCCAGAATACCTCACCGTCCAGCACATAGGCCGGCGAGCCGAACACGTCGGCCGCCAGCGCGTCCTGGCGGTTCTGGTCGTAAATGGCGCCGATTTCCTGCGACGCCGCGCGCGCGACCAGCTCGCGACCCGGCAAGCCCGCCTCATCAGCGAGTTGGGTCAGGACCGCCGGATCGGCAAGATCGAGCTCGCGCTCCCACACCGCCGGATAGGCCAGCTGCAGATAGGGCTCCGGATCGTGGCCAGCCGCGAGTGCGGCGATCACCACCCCGTCGGCGAGCCGGCCGTCGAACGGCCAGTGTTTCGGTTTGAGCTGAAAATCGAGCCCGCGCTTGGCGCGCCAGCGCTGCAGCTCGACCATCCGGTAGCGCTGGCGCGCCGGATGGCGCTTGCCTAGCGGCAGCCCGCCGGTCTCCGAAAACAGTTCGAGCAGCACCACCGGCTTGTAATTTATCTTGAGATCGTAAGTGCTTACGACATCCCGGAAAGGTTTGTGGCCGATATAGGCCCAGGGCGATTGCAGCGAGAAATAATAGTCGATCTGGCGCGTCATACGGACTCCGGTAACGGATCATGCTCCGACAATCCGCGACGCGAATGCCCAAAGCTGGCGGTATCCCAGCAGACCGCTTCGGACCACGCAACAAGGATCATAAGCTGCGCGCGCTATTGCACTGCGGACAAGTTATCGCAGGGGATCGCCAAATCCGCAATAAATTCACGCGATTCAAAGGGTTAGTCGACTACGGCCGAATCTTGACTTGCCCGGGTGCCGTCAGTATGGTCCGCGCGGCTTTTAAGGGTAATGGGGCGTTATTTTCATCCATTGCGGCATCGTTCGGGTCTCCTCACCATGGCGGAAGACGCGCACGCAGGCGGCGATCACCAGGATGACAATCGCGGCGCCATGCTTGACGAAGCTGCGCTTTCCGCAAGGCTCGGAAGCCTGGAACGACGGTTGTCCCAATCGCGGGAGAGCCGGAAGGGCCAGACGGACCAATCCGGAACAGGAAGTGAAAACGCCAAATCCAGGGCCTCGGCCATGGCGCGCGGTGTTCAGCTTTCCTCCGAACTGGTCGCGGGCGTTGTTGTCGGGGCACTGATCGGCTGGGGGATCGACCACTTGCTGTCGACCTCGCCTTGGGGACTCATCGTGTTCTTCCTGCTCGGCTTCATCGCCGGCCTGATCAACCTGATACGGTCCGCTGGCGTGGCTCCCGAGCGGACCAAGCACTGACGGACGCGCGGCCAGACGATTGATGTCAATGCGCCGGTTAGCCGGCGGACCGAGAGATGCGGCGCGTATGATCGATCCGATTCACCAATTCAATATCCACAACATCTTCACGATCGGCCATATCGGCAATCAGGAGATCGCGTTCACCAATTCCTCGGCCTATATGCTGGTCGCAGTGGCGGTGATTTCGCTGCTGATGATCGGCGGCGTGGCCGGGCGGCAGATGGTGCCGGGACGGATCCAGTCGCTGGCCGAGATCTCCTACGAATTTGTCGCCGGCACGATACGATCGACCGCCGGCGCCGAGGGCATGCGGTTCTTCCCGCTGGTGTTCTCGATCTTCATGTTCATCATGATCTCGAACATGATCGGGATCATTCCCTACGCCTTCACGATTTCCAGCCACATCATCGTCACCGCCGCGCTGGCGTTCCTGGTGTTCTTCACCGTGGTGATCTACGGCTTCTACAAGAACGGCCTGGGTTTCTTCAAAATCTTCGTGCCGTCGGGCGTTCCGGGCTTCATCCTGCCGCTGGTCGTATTCATCGAGGTGTTCTCGTTCTTCCTGCGGCCGATCTCGCATTCGGTGCGTCTGTTCGCCAACATGCTGGCCGGCCATATCGCCCTGAAGGTGTTCGCGAGCTTCGTTCCGCTGCTGGCGGGCCTGGGCATTGCCGGCTATTTCGGCGCCGTGCTGCCGCTCGGCATGGTGATCGCGCTGACCGCGCTGGAGCTGCTGGTGGCGTTCCTGCAGGCCTATGTCTTCGCCATCCTCACCTGCATCTATCTCAACGATGCGCTACACGCGGGCCATTAAGGCCCGACCTCTCCAACCAAACCCCAACTAGGAGTTCGTTTCATGGATCCGATTGCCGCGAAGTACATTGGTGCCGGTATTGCCTGCATCGGCATGGGTGGCGCTGGCGCCGGCGTTGGCATCATCTTCGGCAACTATCTTGCCGCTGCGGTGCGCAACCCCTCCGCGGCTCAGGGCCAGTTCGGCAACCTGATCTTCGGCTTCGCCGTGACTGAAGCGCTCGGCATCTTCTCGCTGCTGATCGCACTGTTGCTGCTGTTCGCGCTCTGAGCCAAACCTGATCCCGGCCGCAAGGTCGCGATCGGCTGAATGGGAGATGCTCGTGGCTGAAGGTCATGGCAACGCGGCGGGCGCGACGGCCCACACGGAAGCGGACGGTGGCCACAAGGCTCCCTTCCCGCCGTTCCAGCAGGACACTTTTGCTTCGCAGCTGGTGTCGTTGCTGGTGGCGTTTGTCGCGCTCTATCTGATCGTATCCAAAATCGCGCTGCCGAAAGTCGGCAGCGTGCTGGAAGAACGCCAGAACAAGATCGACGGCGATCTCGCCGCCGCGCAGAAGCTGAAGAGCGAGTCGGATGAGGCGCTGAAGGCCTATGAGACCGAGCTGGCGCAAGCCCGCGCCCGGGCTCAGGCGATCAGTGCCGAGACCCGCGAAAAGGCCAACGCGGCGTCCGAAGCCGAGCGCAAGGTCCTGGAAGATCGGCTGGCCGTAAAGCTCGCCGACGCCGAAAAGACCATTGCGGCGACGCGCGAAACTGCGATGGGCAATGTCCGCGGCATCGCCGCCGAGGCCGCCTCTGCCATCGTGCAGCGGCTGATCGGCACCGCCCCCGAGGGCAAGGCGCTGGATCGCGCCGTCGATGCGTCGTTGAAGGGATAGCCTGATGACTGGGATTTTCTTGGAAGCGGAAACCTGGGTCGCGATCGCCTTCGTCATCCTGATGGGCGTGCTGGGCTATGTCGGCATTCACCGCACCGTGCTCAAGACCCTCGACCACCGCAGCGAACGGATCAAGGCCGAGCTCGACGAGGCCCGCAAGCTGAAGGACGACGCCGCGGCGCTGTTG
Organism: Rhodopseudomonas sp. BAL398; assembly: GCF_033001325.1. Taxonomy (NCBI): domain Bacteria; kingdom Pseudomonadati; phylum Pseudomonadota; class Alphaproteobacteria; order Hyphomicrobiales; family Nitrobacteraceae; genus Rhodopseudomonas; species Rhodopseudomonas sp. BAL398. Next base: position 5,024,809 of record NZ_CP133111.1, on the reverse strand, counting down.
GCGCAGTATCGCGCCCGCCACGCCACCGCCGAGAAGGAAGCCCAGGCGATCATCGCCAGCGCCAAGGACGAGGCCGAGCGGATCTCCGCGGAAGCCAAGGCCAAGCTGGAAGATTTCGTCGCCCGGCGCACCAAAACCGCCGAAAGCAAGATCGCGCTGGCGGAAGCCCAGGCGATGGCCGATGTCCGCGCCGCCGCCGCCAATGCGGCGATCACGGCGGCCTCGACCATCCTGTCGCAATCGGTGCAGGGCTCGGTGGCCGACGGTCTGCTGACCCAGGGCATCTCGGAAGTTCGCGCCAAGCTGAACTGACGACCCAGCCCGTCCAACACATCAAAGCCGGCGCGATCACCTCGCGCCGGCTTTTTGTTTGGTCACCCTCCCCTGGAGGGGGAGGGTCGCTCGCGAAGCGAGCGGGGTGGGGTGGCGAAGAGGTCATAGCCGTGCTCGCGGCTCACCCCACCCCGGCGTGCACCGCGCTTCGCGCGCTTCCCGCCGACCCTCCCCCTCCAGGGGAGGGTGAAGAGACGCGATCCCGCGGCTATCTCCTGTGCTTGCGCTCGCGGGGCGCCGACCCCAGCACCTGCGGATCGAACCCGATATAGAACACGTAGGAATCGCCGTCGGCGACGCTGGGCGCGGGGTACACGACGTCTTCCGCCACCAGGCTGAACGGCACGCTGCCCTCGGGGTCCATCGCCACATTGATCCGGTAGGCCTTGGTGAAGATGGTCTTCGGCGACACGCCCTCCTGCACCACGGCGACCCGCAGCGGGACGTCGATCGAGCTCGGCGCGCCGGCCGGCCCGGCAATGACGCGGCCCTGGATTCCGATTCGCGCGGTGATCATGCCGCCGCTGAGGTTGCAGGAGCGCGCGGTGTCGCCGAGCGTGGCCTGAAAGCGCAGATCATTGCCGCTGGCGGGCTTGCCCGGCAGGCCGACCGCATAGGTCGAGGCGCCGACCCGAATGCTGACCTCCGGACAGGTCAAGCCGCTTTCGTCGGTGGGCGCCGCGCCGGGTGCCGCGCCGGGAGCAGCCGGCTGCGCCGGTTCCGACGACCCGCCGAACAGGCTCTTGAAGCGGTCGGTGATGGATTGCGCCGACGCCGGCACCGCCAGCAGGCCGCAGCACAGGCCCGCGCAGATCGCGCTCCGCAGCCCGAATCGGCGCCGCGGCGCGGGCGCCATTGTCATGATCTCACGCTCAACACTCATCTTACGTCCCTTGTGCAGCGTCCCCCCGGACGCCCCGCCTTATACCAAAGCAAAGGCGGCGAACCAAAGGCCTTGGCGCCGGCGCCACGGGCGCGCGGCATTTTCACCCGAGGGGATTCAACGATGCGGTCAGTCGGAGCGCGAGCCTGGCAACGCGTTTACGCGCGTCTGCGACGCGCTATGGGCGAGCGAACCCGGACTCTTGCGGCGAGGCAAAGCGCTGCGCCGAGATTCCGGGTTCGCTCGCAGCTGACGCTGCTCGCGCCCCGGAATGGCGGCATTTTTCAAGCGAATCAACGCACCTGACAGAGGCGCTAACCGCGAAAATCCTCGTGCAGCAGGCCGAACAGCAGGTGATCCTGCCAGATGCCATTGATGCACAGATAGCGCCGCGCCAGGCCTTCGCGGGTGAAGCCGCATTTTTCCAGCACCCGGACCGAGGCGGCGTTGCTGGGAATGCAGGCGGCCTCGACCCGGTGCAGATTTAGCTCGCCGAACAGCGTCGGCAGCAGCACCCGCAGCGCCGACGTCATATAGCCGCGATGGGCGTGCGGTTCGCCCATCCAATAGCCGATGGTGCCGGCCTGGACGATGCCGCGGCGGACATTGGCCAGCGTCACGCCGCCGAGCAGATCGCCGTCGGATTCGCGAAAGATCAGGAAGGGATAGGATTTATCGCCGGCGATATCGTCGGCGTAGCGGCGCAGCCGGCGGCGAAAGCCGGCGCGGGTGAGATCATCGGACGGCCAGATCGGCTCCCATGGCGTCAGATAGGCGCGGCTGTTTTCACGCAGCTGCGCCCATTGCACGAAGTCCGCCATCTGCGGCGCCCGCAGCAACAGCCCATAGCCGCGCGGCGCCAGCGCCGTGGGACCACTGGATGGAATTCGAAACAGCGCCATGATGACACCCCCAGCCCAGCATCCGGCGCGACGCTCGGCGGTCGCGCGACGATGGGCGGATTAATGATAGCTGGCTTTGGTCCTCAATTGTGTCAATCCTTCCGCAAAACCCACCGCGCTGTCCAGTTCTCTGCCGCTGCCCAGCGCCACCACGGCCGGGCGGCCGCGCGACAACAGCCCGCGCGCGGCGTCGCGCGCCGTCTCGACGCTGACGGCGTCGATCTTGGCGACCAGCTCCGGCACCGACAAGGGCCGGCCATAGGCCAGGATGTGGCGGGCGAGCTGCTCGGCGCGCGATGAGCAGCTTTCCAGCGCCATCAACAGCCCGGCCTTCATCTGCGCCTTGGCGCGGGCGATTTCGGCTTCGGTCAGGGTCTCGACCGCGTCGTTGATGACGTCGACGATGACCTCCATCATCTCCGGCGCGTCCACCGGATCGGTGCCGGTGTAGAGGCCGAAGAAGCCGGTGTCGCTGTAGGGCGCGTGGAAGGTGTAGATCGAGTAGCACAGCCCGCGCTTCTCGCGGACCTCCTGGAACAGGCGCGACGACATCCCGCCGCCGAGCACATTGGTGAACACCTGCAGGCTGAACAGCGACGGATCGGATTGCGGCAGGCCTTCCAGCGCCAGCGTCAGATGCGCCTGTTCGAGGTCGCGATGCACCACCCGCGAGCCGCCATTGCCGAACATCGCCGGCTCCGGCTTTGGCGCCACACTGCCGTCGAAACTGGCGAAGCGCCGCTCGACCTCGGCGACGACCTGCTGGTGATCAACCGCGCCGGCCGCCGCCACCACCATTTCGGGTCCGCGATAATGCGTCGACAGATAATTCTGCAAGGTGGCGCGGTCGAAGGTCTTCAGGGTCTGCGGCGTACCGAGCAGCGAGCGCCCGATCGGCTGTTCGGGATAGCACAACTCGTTGAGGTACTCGAACACCATGTCGTCCGGCGTATCCTGGGCCGCGCCGATCTCCTGCACGATCACGCTCTTCTCGCGCTCCAGCTCCTCCGGATCGAAGGACGGGTTGGCGAGAATGTCGCTCAAGACGTCGAGCGCCAGCGGCACGTCGGCTTTCATCACCCGCGCATAATAGGCGGTGCTTTCAGTCGAGGTGCCGGCATTGAGGTCGCCGCCGACCGCCTCGATCTCCTCGGCGATCTCGCGCGACGAACGCCGCTTGGTGCCCTTGAACGCCATATGCTCGAGCAGATGCGAGATGCCGTGCTCGTCCGCCTTTTCGTCGCGGCCGCCGACCCCGGTCCAGACCCCGAGCGCCGCAGTCTCGAGATGCGGCATCGTATCGGTGACGACGGTCAGGCCCGAGGGCAGCTTGGTCAGTTCGACGCTCATCCGGCAACTCCTTGGTTCGCGGCCCGGCTGACCGACGCCACATAGCGTTCGATCTCGACCTGGTCGCGTGTCATGACTTTGGCCTGCTCGGGTCTGGTCATCAGACCATCGAGCCAGGCCGGCAAGGCCGGCCGCATTCCGCAGGCTTGTTCCACCGCATCGGGGAATTTCGCCGCATGCGCGGTGGCCAGCACGATATTGGGAATCCGCTGATCCGGCGTGTCGCGATCGGCGACCGCCAGCGCCACCGCGGTATGCGGATCGATCAGGTCGCCGGCCTCGCGCCAGGCGGCGCGGATCGCGGCTTCGGTCTCGGTCTCGTCGGCGCGGCCGGCGTCGAATTCATTGCGGATCGCCGCCAGCACGGCGTCGGGCAGCACGAAACGGCCGGACTGTTTCAGCGACGCCATCAGGCCGCGCACCACAGCGGCGTCGCGGCCGGCGGCCTCGAACAGCAGCCGTTCGAAATTCGACGAGATCTGGATATCCATCGACGGCGAGGCGGTGGCATGGACTTCGCGGACCTCATAGATCCCGGTGTTCAGCGTGCGCGCCAGGATGTCGTTGATATTGGCGGCGATCCGCAGCTTGCCGATCGGCAGCCCCATCCGCTTGGCGACATAGCCGGCGAAGATGTCGCCGAAATTGCCGGTCGGAACGGTGAAATCCACCGCGCGTGCCGGCGCACCGAGCGCCACCGCGCTGGTGAAATAATATACGACCTGGGCCACGATCCGCGCCCAATTGATCGAATTGACCCCCGACAGCGCCACCTGGTCGCGAAACGCGTGGTGGTTGAACAGGCCCTTCACGATCGCCTGGCAATCGTCGAAATGGCCCTCGATCGCCAGCGCATGGACATTGCCGGCGCCCGACGTCGTCATCATCCGGCGTTGCACGTCGGAAATCTTGCCCTGCGGAAACAGCACGAACAGATCGACATTGTTGAGCCCCGCAAAGGCGTCGACCGCCGCGCCGCCGGTGTCGCCCGAGGTCGCCACCACGATCGTGGTACGCTGCTTGCGCTTCTCCAAGACATGGTCCATCAGCCGCGAGATCAGCTGCATGGCGACGTCCTTGAACGCCAGCGTCGGGCCGTGGAACAATTCGAGCACGAACTGGCTCGGGCCGGTCTGGCGCAGCGGCACCACCGCTGGATGGCGGAACGTCGCGTAAGCCTCATTGGCCATCCGGCCGAGCTCGGCATCGGAGATTTCGCCGGCGACGAAGGGCCGGATCACCTCGACGGCGACCTCCCAATAGGGCCGTCCGAAAAACCCCGCGATCGTCTCGGGCAAAAGCTGCGGCCAGACCTCAGGCACATAGAGCCCGCCGTCGCGGGCGAGCCCGGTCAGCATGACATCGCAAAAACCCAGTCTGGGGGCCTCGCCCCGCGTCGAAATATATTGCGTCAAAACGTCCTCCAAAGGCGCGGGCCCTTGCCAAGCCTTTGATGCTGAATGGATTATGACTTCACCACGGGCGAAATCGCCGGCCACCATAGAGGGTTTTGCAGCGCAGGGGAAACCGGGAATGGCGAAAATTACGGGAGCTTAGTCAGGCGGCCACGGTTACGTGGCGAATTTCGGGAGGAGCATCGGACGGCGGCGCCAGCCCTTGTTCCCGCCGATAGTTGAGGACGGCACGGATGGCCTCCTGGGCATTGGCGAGCGCTTCCTCCTCGGTGTCGCCTTCGGTCACGACCTCGGGCAGCGCCGGGACCAGCACGCTAAAACCGCCGCCTTCCTGGGGCTCGAGAATGACGGAATAGCTGTAGTTTGCCGTCATGTTGTGGCTCCAGGCCTAATCCGGATTCAGGCCGATCTTACAGCCCCCTCGGAGACGCGCCAATCCCGTCAGGAGGCGACTGGCGACCGGTCCGCCCGCTCCGCGGCCGACCTGCGCCGCCCGAACAGCCAGAAGCCGAAGCCGCCGGCGACGGCGGCGGCCAGCCCAAACCAGGTGATGGCGTATTGCAGGTGATCGTCCTTGAGATGGACGCTGAGCGGCCCGGGCTTCGGGGTGCCGCTGGCCGGCACCGGGCTCTCGAGGTCGATGTAGAACGGCGCCATTTCACCGCTCCAGCCGAGCTTTTCGGCCATCCCCGGCACGTCGCGGGTGAACCATAGCCGCTTGATCGGGTCGGCGGCCGGGGTCAGCATCCCACCGGCATCGGGAAAGCGCAGATAGCCGGTGAGCTGCACCGACGCGCCGGTGACCAATGGCGCCACCGCGCGGTCCTGCTGGGCGCGGTCCTGCATGGTGTTCTGCACGAAGCCGGTATTGATCGCCACGCTCTGCCCGCCCGGCAGCCGCGCCGGCAGGAACGCCCAGGTGCCGGGCCCGGAGACGTCGTTGCGCACCGCCGAGCCCGAGGAATAGACCATCGCGTCGGGGCGTTTGTCGTAGGTCGCGGTGAACGCGACGCGGCGGAATTCATCATCGGCCGGCGTCAGCGTCGGCCAGTCGGCGACCTTGGGCAAGGCCACGGGGGCAGCCGCGAGCCGCTCGGTCAGGGCGGCGATCAAGGCGTGCTTCTGGGTCCGGCGCTGCAATTGCCAGAAGCCGAGTGACAGCAGCACCGCCACCATCACCAGCGTAATCAGCGCGAGGCCGGCGATGCCGCGCCGGCGCGGAAGCTGTGGGCTCATTGCGGGTCGCGATCGATCAGCTGGCCGGGTGCGGCCTTGTGATGGAATTGCAGCGCGATCAGCAGCGCCTTCATCAGCCGCAGCGGCAGCAGCGTGGTGGCCAGAATCAGCGGCAGCCACAGCGCGGCATGGACCCAGAATGGCGGCTGGTATTTGACCTCGACGATCAAGGCCGCCACCACCACGATCGCGCCGGAGATCATGATGATGAAGATCGCCGCGCCGTCGCCGACATCGATGAAGGCGTAGTCCAACCCGCAGACCTCGCAGCGCGGCGCCAGCGTCAGGAACCCGGCGAACAGCTTGCCCTTGCCGCAGCGCGGGCACTTGCACGCCAGGCCGCGCAGCGCGCTCTGCCAGGTGGTGGTCGCAGGATAGTCGGTCATTGGCAATGTTCCTTCCTTCTCCCCCTGTGGGAGAAGGTGGCGCGGACGAAGTCCGTGCCGGATGAGGGGCGCGACACAACGAGAGCCCCCCTCACCCGGCGAGCTTCGCTCGCCACCCTCTCCCACAAGGGGAGAGGGGAGAAGAAAAAGGGCGGCCTTGCGACCGCCCCTTGTAGCACATTAGTTCGCGATCAATGCGCGGCGTGGGCCATGGATTCGGCGCCGCGACCCCAGACATAGATGCAGATGAACAGGAACAGCCAGACCACGTCGACGAAGTGCCAGTACCAGGCGGCGAATTCGAAGCCGAGATGGCGCTCCGGGGTGAAGTGCCCGGCATAGGCGCGGAACAGGCAGACCGCCAGGAAGATCGAGCCGACGATAACGTGGAAACCGTGAAAGCCGGTGGCCATGAAGAAGGTCGCGCCATAGACATTGCCGGCGAAAGAGAAGGTGGCGTGGCTGTATTCATAGGCCTGCACGCAGCTGAAGATCACGCCGAGCGCGATGGTCAGCATCAGGCCGTATTTCAGCCCCTTGCGGTCATTGTGCAGCAGCGCGTGATGCGCCCAGGTCACCGTGGTGCCCGAAGTCAGCAGGATCAGCGTATTGAGCAGCGGCAAATGCCAGGGATCGAAGGTCTCGATGCCCTTCGGCGGCCACACCCCGCCGAACAGCGCCTCGCGGGTGGCATGGACCGGATCGCCGGGAAACAGCGAGGCGTTGAAGAACGCCCAGAACCAAGCGACGAAGAACATCACCTCCGAGGCGATGAACAGGATCATGCCGTAGCGATGGCTGATCTGCACCACGCGGGTGTGGTCGCCCTTGTGCTGGGCCTCCTTGATGACGTCGCCCCACCAACTGGCGAAAGTGTAGAGCACGCCAAGGGTGCCGGCGCCGAATACCAGCGGCGCGCCGGTATACATGTTGTGCATCCAGCCGATCGCGCCCACCGCCATGATAAAGGCCGAGATCGAGCCCACCACCGGCCACGGACTGGGATCGACAAGGTGGTAGTCGTGGTGCTTGGCGTGCGCCGTGGCCATTGGGTGTTCTCCGTTATTCCCGATATTGTCTTGCATCTCGTCGGTCCCGACAATCGAGTTCTGCGACGTCAACGATCACAGGCTGCCCTTGCGCTTGTCCGGCTCGGTCTGAGCCACCGGCTTCGGCGTCGGATTCTGCACCGGGTAGAATGTGTAGGACAGCGTGATGGTGCTGACCCCGTCATTCTCGTGATCCGCCGCGAAGGCGGGATCGACATAGAACACCACGGCCAATTCGCGTTTCTCGCCGGGCTTGAAAGTCTGCTCGGTGAAACAGAAACAATTGATCTTGTTGAAATACGATCCGACCGTCAGCGGCGCCACATTATAGGCGGCCTGGCCGGTGGTGGTGCGCGCGGACTGATTGGTCACGGTGTAGTACACCGTCTTGACCTCGCCGATCGCGACGTCGACTTCGTTCTTCTCCGGCTCGAACTTCCATGGCAACCCGCCATTGACGTTGGAATCGAACCGCACCGAGATGTGCCGCGACAGCGGCGCGGCGGTCGGCGCCGACGTCACCTCCTGGGTGGTGCCGTTGAAGCCGGTGGTGCGGCAGAACCAATTGTAGAACGGCACCGCCGCAAAGGCCGCGCCGACCATCAGCGCCGCGACCAAGCCGCAGATCGACGCCACCATGGCGTCGCGGCCGAGGCGCGGCGGCTTGCGGTGTTGCTTCATCGGCTCTTGGCTGACCGGCTCTTGGCTCATCGGCTCTTGGCTCATCGGGGGCACCGCTCTGTCATGATCATCACATCGGCCGCACCAGCACGGCCGGTCCCTTGACCATGGTGACGGCGAAGAACAGCACCACCAGCACGCCGAGCGCCAGCGCGATGGCGATCGAGCGCTCGCGCTGGCTCTTCTTTTGCGCAGGCGTCAGAACGACGCCCGGCAGGTCTCGATCATGCTTGGTGGTCATTGTCTTCATCCTCTAGCCGATCAGTCGCAGCACGCCGCGCCCGACCACTTCCAGCAGCAGCACCGAGAACAGCGCGAACAGATAAAGAATCGAGAAGCGGAACAGGTTCCTGGTGGCGCGCAACGCTGCGCTTCCAGTGCGGCGCTGATAGACACGCACCGCCAGCACCAGCATCCAGCCGCCCAGCAGCAGCGAGGTCACGCCGTAGATCGCGTCGAAATAGCCCAGCGGCCAGGGCGCGAAGGCGACAGCGACCAGCACCACGGTGTAGAGCAGGATCTGCAGCCTGGTATGATCCGGCCCCGCCACAACCGGCAGCATCGGCACCCCGGCGCGGGCGTAGTCGTCGTTGCGGAACAGCGCCAGCGCCCAGAAATGCGGCGGGGTCCAGAAGAAGATGATCGCGAACAGCAGCACCGGTTCGACCGCCAGCGAGCCGGTCGCCGAGGCCCAGGCCACCACCGGCGGCAAGGCGCCAGCGGCGCCGCCGATCACGATGTTATGGGCGGTCCAGCGCTTCAGCCAGATCGTATAGATCACGACGTAGAAGAAGATGGTGAAGGCCAATAGCGCGCCGGCCAGCCAGTTGACCAGAATGCCGAGCGTGATCACCGAGAAGAACGCCAGCGTCATGCCGAAGGTCAGCGCTTCCGGCCGCGTCACCCGGCCGCGCGGAATCGGCCGGTTGGCGGTGCGGGTCATCTTGGCGTCGATGTCGTCTTCGTACCACATGTTCAGCGCGCCGGCGGCGCCGCCGCCGACCGCGATGCACAGGATCGCGGTGATCGCCAGCACCGGATGCACCGACCCGGGCGCCAGGAAGAATCCGACCAGCGCGGTGAACACCACCAGCGACATCACCCGCGGCTTCAGCAGCGCGACATAGTCGCCAACGCTGGCCTCGGAGATCCGCGGCAGAAAAGCGAGCTCGTTGCTTTCAATGACCGACAAGGCGGTTCCCTCTCTGTTGAAGCCTCTCCGCCCCGGCATCAAACCGCGGCGGATGCGTCATGATCGTTGCGCGCGGCGCCGGGCGCCGCGACGCTTCAGCGAACCCGCGGCAGCACCTCGAACTGATGGAACGGCGGCGGCGACGACAGGGTCCATTCCAAAGTGGTGGCGCCGGGGCCCCACGGATTATCGGCGGCCTTCTCCTTTTTGATGAAGGCCAGCACCATGCCGTAGAGGAAGATCAGCACCGCGAAGCCCGAAATATAGGAGCCGATCGAGGAGACGAAATTCCAGCCGGCGAAGGCGTCCGGATAGTCGACATAGCGTCGCGGCATCCCGGACAGGCCGAGGAAATGCTGCGGGAAGAACACCAGATTGACGCCGATGAAGGTGACCCAGAAGTGCAGCTTGCCGATGGTCTCGTTGTACATATAGCCGGTCATCTTCGGGAACCAGTAATACCAGCCGGCGAAGATCGCGAACACGGCGCCCAGCGACAGCACGTAGTGGAAATGCGCCACCACGTAATAGGTATCCTGCAGCACCCGGTCGACGCCGGCATTGGCCAGCACCACGCCGGTGACGCCGCCGACGGTGAACAGGAAGATGAAGCCGATCGCCCACAGCATCGGGGTGCGGAATTCGATCGAGCCGCCCCACATCGTGGCGATCCAGGAGAAGATCTTCACCCCGGTCGGCACCGCGATCACCATGGTGGCGGCGACGAAGTAGGCCTGCGTCGCGCTCGACATGCCGACCGTGTACATGTGGTGCGCCCACACCACGAAGCCGATCACCCCGATCGCCACCATCGCATAGGCCATGCCGAGATAGCCGAACACCGGCTTCTTCGAGAAGGTCGAGACGATCTGGCTGATCATGCCGAAGCCGGGCAAAATCAGAATGTAGACTTCGGGATGGCCGAAGAACCAGAACAGATGCTGGAACAGCACCGGATCGCCGCCGCCCTCGGCGGAGAAGAAGGTGGTGCCGAAATTGCGGTCAGTCAGCAGCATGGTGATGGCGCCGGCCAGCACCGGCAGCGACAGCAGCAGCAGGAACACGGTGACCAGGATCGACCACACGAACAGCGGCATCTTGTGCAGGGTCATGCCCGGCGCGCGCATGTTGAAGATCGTGGTGATGAAGTTGATGGCGCCGAGGATCGACGACGCGCCGGCCAGATGCAGCGCCAGGATGGCGAAATCGACCGCCGGCCCCGGATGGCCCGTGGTCGACAGCGGCGCATACATGGTCCAGCCGGTGCCGACGCCGTTAGAGCCGGATTCACCTTCGACGAAGGTGGAGATGATCAGCAGCGCGAAGGAGGCCGGCAGCAGCCAGAACGACACGTTGTTCATGCGCGGGAACGCCATGTCGGGCGCGCCGATCATCAACGGCACGAACCAGTTGCCGAAGCCGCCGATCATCGCCGGCATTACCATGAAGAAGATCATGATCAGCCCGTGCGAGGTCACGAACACGTTGTAGGTGTGGCTCTCGTGGAAGATCTGCACGCCCGGATACATCAGCTCGATACGGATCAGGATCGACAACACGCCGCCGATGATCCCCGCCATGATCGCGAACACAAGGTACATCGTGCCGATGTCCTTGTGATTGGTCGAATAGACGTAGCGCCGCCATCCGGTCGGATGGCCATGCGCGTGATCGTCATGGGCGTGATCGGCGTGAGCAACCCTGGCAGCTTCCATTGTCATTTTCAGATCCTGACCTGCAGACTCTCTTGCAAACTCTCTTGCAAACCCTGGGGCCTTCCGGCCCCCTCACCGATACGCATTGTCGCGCGGCGCACCGCGCCTATCGCGCGGCCGTCCCGGCCGAGGCAAATGATGTCCCGGCCCGGGAGGCGACCTGCTGCTGCTTCTTCCAGGCGGCGTAGTCGGCATCCGTCACCACCCGCACCACGATCGGCATGAATGCATGGTCCCTGCCGCACAATTCCGAACACTGGCCGTAATATTTGCCGAGCTTGGTGGCCTTGAACCAGGTCTCGTTGAGCCGGCCGGGCACCGCATCGATCTTGATGCCGAAGGCCGGGATCGCGAAGGAGTGGATCACGTCGGCGCCGGTGGTCTGCACCCGGATCACCTTGTTGACCGGCACCACGACCTCGTTGTCGACGGCGAGCAGGCGCGGCGGCGTCGGCGTGATCTTGGACCGCTCCTCGTCACTCAGCATGATCGAGGTGAACTCGATCTTGTCGTCGGGATAGGTGTAGGTCCAGTTCCACTGGTTGCCGGTGGCCTTGATGGTGATGTCCGACTTCGGAATGTCGAGTTCCAGGAACAAGAGCCTGAACGACGGCACCGCGATCGCCACCAGGATCAGCACCGGAATGATCGTCCACGCCACCTCGATCAAGGTGTGGTGCGTGGTCTTCGACGGCACCGGGTTGGCCTTGGCGTTGAACTTCACCACCACGATCACCAGCAGCGCCAGCACGAACAGCGTGATGCCGATGATCATCCAGGTCAGGAAGTTGTGAAACCAAGTGAGGTTGTCCATCACCGGTGAGCCGGATTCCTGGAGCTTGTATTCCCACGGTGCGGGCTGACCGAGTTCTGCGAACGCCGTCCCGCCGATCGCAAGGGTGCCCCCCAGAATCGCCAAGCCCAGCAACTGGCGGCCGATTCGGCCCATCAACAGCTTCATGCCGTTCGCGCTCCCCTTGATGAATTCTGATCGCATGCCCCGCCTGTCGACGATGCTGGCCGCATGATTCACTTGTGTCCCACCGCGAAGATTCTTCTATGAGAATGTCTCGCATTCCGTTCTCAAACCATAATTTTTGATCTATCGCAATGCAGGATTGGCGTTCGGGTGAGAACAGCTGAAGGTTTGTAACGAGCCGCCCGTCGATACCACTGCGGCGAGCCGAATCGGTGCCCCGGTATGTGAAGCAAGCTTGACAGGCGCGCGCCCCGATGTAGGCACAGCATGGCGGTGTCGCGGAGGCCCGATTCGCTATCCGGGCGTGTCGCCTTCATGGTGCCGTGTTGCCGTATCACTGCGTTGACCGCACGTCATCGCTATGGGATGGACCCTGATGGGGTTTTCGAAATATCTGCCGATTCGCACGGCATCCGGACCGACCGCACGCCATGCGGCATGGCGGCTCGTTGTGGCGGGCGCCGTCGCGGCTGTCTCCTTCCTCGGGATCGCCACAGGCGCACAAGCCCAGGGCGCGGTGCGCTCGGTGCATGGCGACTGGCAGATCCGCTGTGACACCCCGCCCGGCGCCAAGGCCGAACAATGCGCGCTGATCCAGAGCGTGGTGGCGGAAGACCGCTCCAATGCCGGCCTCACCGTAATCATCCTGAAAACCGCCGATCAGAAGAGCAAGCTGATGCGGGTGGTGGCGCCGCTCGGCGTGCTGCTGCCGTCCGGCCTCGGGCTCAAGCTCGACGACGTCGATGTCGGCCGCGCCGGTTTCGTGCGCTGCCTGCCGAACGGCTGCGTCGCCGAAGTGGTGATGGACGATAAATTGCTCGGCCAGCTGCGCACCGCCAAGACCGCGACCTTCATCATCTTCGAGACCCCGGAGGAAGGCATCGGCTTTCCGCTCAGCCTCAACGGCATCGGCGAGGGCTACGACAAGCTGCCGTGACGGCTCGAGGTCGTGCGGTTACACGTCGGCAGCGAAGCCGTCGCCACACCGGTTGAAATCGTAACGACCGTCATGCCCGGGCTGTCCCGGGCATCCATGTCTTGAGGCAACGTCGCGCATCCGTGGATGGCCGGGACAAGCCCCGCCATGACGTTTGTGTATGGGCCGCTCCCTGCTGGAACGCCGCACGCGACGGATTTCATTCGGACTTGTTAGACGACCGCAGTCACCACACGCTTTCGCGGTCGGCCGCATAAGCGAGACAAGCCGGGATGTCGGCTTCGGTCAGTTCCGGGAAATCGTCGATGATCTGCTGGTGGGACATCCCGGCAGCGCCAACAGGCGCAGCTTCCGCGATGAAAATCGCGTGAACGGGCCAGTCCCGGCCGCAGGGGAGGCCATATGCCCTCCCTTTTTGTGAGAACAATGCCTATCTACGCCACGCATCTTCGCTGAACTTCTTGCGTTCAGCCCGGACGAACGCAACGCCTGCCCGGCATTGGAGCCTTCATGACCCAACCCGCCACCACCTCCCTGCTCGACCGCGCCAATCTCGACCGCGACCAGGTCCGGCGCGAAATCTCGCGCGGCCTGCAGGGCGCCGATGACGGCGAATTGTTCCTGGAATACAGCCAGACCGAGGCGTTGGCGTTCGACAATGGCCGGCTCAAGCAGGCGACCTACGACACCGCGCAGGGTTTTGGCTTACGCGCGGTGAAAGACGATGCCGTGGGCTACGCCCATTCGTCCGACGTGTCGCTGCCGGCGCTGATTCGCGCCGCCGACGCGGTCTCGGCGGTGCGCGGCGATTACAGCGGCAGCTTCGCCGCGGCGCCGGCGCACACCAATGTCCGACTCTATGGCGACGACAATCCGCTGGAGGGCGAGGCCTTCGAGAGCAAGGTCAAGCTGCTGGCCGAGATCGACGCCTATGTGCGCGACAAGGATCCCAGGGTGCGGCAGGTCTCGGTCTCGATCGGCGCCACCTGGCAGGTGGTGGAGATCCTGCGCCCCGACGGCGAGAGCTATCGCGACGTCCGCCCGCTGGTGCGGGTCAATGTGTCGGTGGTGGCCGGCCAGGGCGACCGCCAGGAAAGCGGCAACAAGGGCTATGGCGGCCGCGAAGGCTATGCCCGCTTCATCGAGACCAAGGCCTGGCGCGAGGCCGCCGACGGCGCGATCCGCGAGGCCATGGTCAATCTCGAATCGATCCCCGCCCCGGCCGGCGAGATGGATGTCGTGCTTGGCCCAGGCTGGCCCGGCGTGATGCTGCATGAAGCGGTCGGCCACGGCCTCGAGGGCGATTTCAACCGCAAGCAGACATCTGCTTTCGCTGGTCTGATGGGCCAGCAGGTCGCCGCCAAGGGCGTCACCGTGGTCGACGACGGCACCATTTCGGCGCGGCGCGGCTCGCTGTCGATCGACGACGAGGGCACCCCGACCAGCCGCACCGTGCTGATCGAGGACGGCATTCTGGTCGGCTATATGCAGGATCGCCAGAACGCCCGGCTGATGAACATGAAGCCGACCGGCAACGGTCGGCGCCAGTCCTACGCCCATGTGCCGATGCCGCGGATGACCAACACCTATATGCTGGCCGGCGGCCACGACCCGGCAGAGATTCTCGCCTCGGTGAAGAACGGCATCTTCGCGGCCAATTTCGGCGGCGGCCAGGTCGATATCACCTCGGGCAAATATGTGTTCCAGTGCACCGAGGCCTACAGAATCGAAAACGGCAAGCTCGGCGCGCCGCTGAAGGGCGCGATGCTGATCGGCAACGGTCCGACCGATTTGCACCGCATTTCCATGATTGGCAACGACGTGCAGCTGGATTCCGGGATCGGCACCTGCGGCAAGAACGGCCAGGGCGTCCCGGTCGGCGTCGGCCAGCCGACGCTGCGGATGGAACGGATTACGGTTGGAGGAACCGGCTGATGAGCGTCGAAACGGAATCCGGATCATTCAAGGCGACGGCGCGGCGCTGGTCGTCGCAGCTCGGCCAATTGCTCGCGGTGGTGGCGATCGTGCTGGTCGCCAAGGGCGCGCTGGCCGAACCCTTCTACGTGCCGTCCGGCTCGATGGAGCCGACGCTGCTGATCGGCGACGCGCTGCTGGCGTCGAAATATCCCTATGGCTATTCGACCGCCTCGCTGCCGATCCATGTCGCCTTTCCGGAAACCGGCCGGGTATTCGGCGAAACGCCCAAGCGCGGCGACGTCGTGGTGTTTCGCTGGCCCGGTGACCGCTCGCAGGTCTGGGTCAAGCGGGTGATCGGCCTGCCCGGCGACCGCATCCAGCTGCGCCAGGGCCAGGTCTATATCGACGGCGTCGCCGCAAAGGTGCGGCCGGACGGGCAAGGCCAATCCGAGGACGAGGAAGGCGGCAACGAAACCGCGCAGCGCTATATCGAGACCCTGCCCGGCGGCGTCTCGCACCCGATCTTCAAGCTCTATGATCACGGCCGGCTCGACAACACCCCGGAAGTCACCGTACCGCCGGGCGATCTGTTCGTGATGGGCGACAATCGCGACAATTCCGCCGACAGCCGCGTGCCGGTGCGCGACGGCGGCGTCGGCCTGCTGCCGATGGACAATCTGGTCGGCCGCGTCGACGCCATTGTCGGCTCCTGGGACCCGGCGGTGCGCAACGGGCCGATCGCATCCTGGCTATCGGGCTTCCGCATCGCGCGGTTCTTCACCGCGGTGCATTGAGACCACGCTTCGAGGGCGACGGAATCGGACGGCGGCGCGATGGAGATCGACGATTTCCGCGCCGCGATCCTGCAAAACCCGCTGCATGAGGCGTTGCTTGATGCGATCGTGAGCCTCGGCCTGCCGGACGCCTGGATCGTCGCCGGCTGCCTGACGCAGACGGTGTGGAATATCCAGACCGGCCGCGCGCCCGCTCATGGCATCAATGATTACGACGTGTTCTATTTCGATCCCGATCTGTCATGGGAGGCCGAGGACCGCGCTATCGCGGAGCTGCGCCGGGCGACCGAGCGGCTCGGCGCGCAGATTGAATTGCGCAATCAGGCCCGCGTGCATCTGTGGTACCCGCAAAAGCACGGCCGGCCGTACCCCGCCCTTCGACGCGCCAGCGACGGCATCGACCGCTTTCTCACCCGATGCACCCAGGTCGGCATTCAGCGCACGCCAGACGGCGACCGCTCCTATGCGCCGCACGGCCTCGACGATATCGCCGGCATGATCGTGCGGCCCAATCCGACGCCGAATTTTTCCGCCGAGGCCTATCGGGCCAAATCCGCGCGCTGGGCAGCGCTGTGGCCCGAATTGCGGGTGATGCCGGCGCTTGCTGATGACCTGACCTGACAGGATCAAGCGACGTCGTCATTGCGAGCCGAGGCCGGCGCGCAGCGCCGTCCGAACGCGAAGCAATCCAGGGGCGCCAAGCACAGACTGGATTGCTTCGTCGCAAGCGCTCCTCGCAATGACGGCTAACTTCTTTGGCCTCTTTTGAATCGGTCTGTCAGAACGACGTCGTGAGCTCGGTCAGCCAGGCCGGCGAGGCGTTGACCAGCGCGGCTTCGATTTTCTTGTCGGCGCCGCTGACAATCGCCACGCCGATCAGCACGAAGGCCGCGCCCAGCAGGGTCTTGCCGAGCTTGCCGGCCGACAGCAGGCGGTCGCGCATACCCATCAGGGCGGCGCGGGAAAGCTGCCCGATCAGCAGCAGCGGCAGCGCGGCGCCGATGCCGAACAGCGCCATGGTCAGCGCCACCGTCGGCAGATCGCGGCCCTGCGACGCCAGCAGCGACGCCGCGCCCAGCGTCGGGCCGACGCAGGGCGACCATACCGCGCCGAGCAGCAGACCGATTCCGAACTGGCCGCCGAGCCCGGAGCCTGCGGCGCCGCCGAAGCGACGATCGGCCCAGCCCGCCAGCGGATTGCCGGCGGCGGCCAGCCGCATTTGCCAGACCGGCACCAGCAGGATCACGCCGATCGCGATCATGATCGCCGCGGCCGCGACACGAAACATTCCGGCATCGATGCCAAGGCTGAAGCCGGCGACCGCCAGCAGCAGGCCTATCGCGGTGAACGACAGCGCCAGCCCGGCCGCCAGCGCCAGCGCGCCATAGCGATGCGCGCTGACTGCGCTGCCCAGCACGATCGGCACCAGCGGCAGCACGCAGGGCGACAGGATCGACAACAGCCCGGCCAGAAAGGCCAGCGCGAAACCGGTCACCGGCTCACAGCGCCTTGTCGAGCAGCTTGGCGATCGAGGCTTCCTTGGTGTCGCCGACCGAGCGGCCCTGCTCGGCCGCGCCCTTGAACACGATCAGGGTCGACTGCATCTGCGCACCGAACTGCTTCACCACCGGCTTCTGGTCGTCGAAATCGACCCGGAAGATCTTCATGTCCTTGAATTTCGGATTGGCGGTAAGGCGATCGACGATCGGGGTCTGGGCCTTGCAGGTCGGGCACCAATCGGCGTGAATCTCGACCAGAACCGGGCTACCCGCGGCCTGCGCCGACTTGAAGGCCTCGGCGGTGAACGGCGTCACCTGGCCGGCGAAAGCCGGCGTGACCAGCCCGACCACCGCCAGCGAGGCGGCAAACAGGGCGCTGGTGAACATCTTCCGGGTCATTGTCATGGCGAGACTCCTCATTTGCCGGATGCGCGGACGGCCGCGGTCACACGAGGTTCGCCGCCGCGCCGACAACGTTACGCGCCGGCCGCGAAATTGTTACCTGACCACGCCGGAGATGAATCCGGGTTTGCGCCGCGGCGGCTTGATTTCCTTCTTCAGGAAACAATGGGCATTTCTGCCGATATAGCCCGGCCGGGCATAGGTCCAGGCCCGGCATTTGTGGTCGGCCTCGCAGATCGCCTTGCAGGCCTCGTTGCCGTCGCCCTTTTTCAGCTCCATGTTCTTGTAATCGCCGCCGAAGCGATCGATCGACGCTTCGATCGAGCGGTTGCGCGGCTCCAGCACGCCGGCGCCGCGCACCCCGGAGACGCAGCAATTATTCGGCAGCAGCTGTGGCACCGTGCTCTTCAGCCAGCACACCGCGCCGTGATCGGGCGAGGTCGGATAGGCGAAGGTCCATGACCGGCAGCGGCGGTCGCGCTCGCAGGTGAGCGCGCAATCAGCCGGGTCGCCGCTCGGCACCGGCGCGCGCGAATAGTCTCCGCCCGGGCGGTCGAAATTGGCCTGCGCCCTCGCCGGACTGGCCGACAGCGCAGCCGTCGTCAGGCCCGCCGCCAAAGCAAGCATGACCGAACACGCCCTAAGCAGGCCGCCGCGCCGCATTCCAATCGCTTTCGAGTTTGGCTCCGAAATCCCCGACCGAGCGCCCCTCAAGGGAACTTCCGAACCGCCACACCAAGGAGCATCTGACGGTCCGCCACCTGTATGGCGGATGAACGGGGAGCGGGCCTCATGACACCGTGAATGGAGCCAGGAGTGTTTCCAGATGAGATGTCTCGTTCGAAGCTCAGGCTGTCGTCATTCCGGGGCGCGAGCAGCGTCAGCTGCGAGCGAACCCGGAATCTTGCGGCAAGGCAAAGCGCTTCAGCAAGATTCCGGGTTCGCTCGCCCTGCGGGCTCTCGCCCCGGAATGACTGGCAAGGCGATGAGCGGGGCAGCTCACCCGAAGCTGTCCGAAGGGGCCGACTGAAGCCTAGAAGGCGTATTCGTCATAGGCCGGCTCCACCGAGCCGTGCCAGGCGCCGTGGAATTTCTCCAGCATCTCCTCGGCCGGGGTGCGGCCGGTATCGAGAATGTGGTCGAGCGGCTCCAGATGCCGCGATTCGTCACGGCCCAGATGGTCGATGCGGGCGCGGCGGCGCAGCCCGGCATGGGCCAGCACCATGCATTCCTTGGCGATTTCGAACAGGAAGCGCTCGCGGATCTTGGCCTTGAAGCCAAGTCGCGGCACGTCATCGCGCAGCGCCTGGCGCTCCTGCGCATTCCAGCGCTTGACGATCTCCCAGGCCGCGTCGAGGCTAGTGTCATCATACAGCAAGCCGACCCAGAAGGCCGGTAGCGCCGGCAGCCGGCCCCACGGCACGCCGTCGGCGCCGCGCATTTCCAGATAACGCTTGAGCCGAACCTCGGGAAAGATCGTCGACAGATGATTGGCCCAATCCGACAGCGTCGGCCGCTCGCCGGGCAGAATCTTGTTCTTGCCATCGAAGAAGTCGCGGAACGAGGCGCCGGCGACGTCGATATATTGGTCGCCGCGCTTGACGAAATACATCGGCACGTCGAGCGCGTAATCGACCCAGCGCTCGAACCCCATGCCGTCCTCGAACGCCCAGGGGATCATGCCGGAGCGGGCATTGTCGGTGTCGCGCCAGATCTCGGAGCGGAACGACAAATAGCCGTTAGGCTTGCCTTCGGTGAACGGCGAATTGGCGAATAGAGCGGTGGCGATCGGCTGCAGCGCCACCGACACCCGCAGCTTCTTCACCATGTCGGCTTCCGACGAGAAGTCGAGATTGGTCTGCACCGTGCAGGTGCGATACATCATGTCGAGGCCGTATTGGCCGACCTTCGGCATGTAATTGGTCATGATGTTGTAGCGGCCTTTCGGCATCGTCGGGATCTGCGCCCGCGACCAGGACGGCGTCATGCCGAGGCCGAGAAAGCCGATGCCGAGCGGGGTCGCCACTTCGCGCACCTGGGCCAGATGCGCCATCAATTCCGACTGGGTCTGGTGCACGGTCTCGACCGGCGCGCCGGACAATTCGAACTGGCCGCCCGGCTCCAGCGAAATCGCGCCGCCGCCGGTCACATCAAGCAGGCCGATGATGTTGCCGCCTTCCATGATCGGCTCCCAGCCGAGCAGCAGCTTCATGCCGTCGAGCAGCGCGCCGATGCCGTTGCCGCCCGCATAGGGCACCGGTTGATGGCCAATCAGCGTGAACGGGGTCTTTTCATGCTCGGTGCCGATCCGGAATTCCGATGGCGGCTTGATGCCGTCTTCCAGCCAAGCCACGAGCTCGTCGCGCGAATGCAGCGGCGTCATATCGATCTGGTCACGCGCCATGGGATTTCCGGAAGATGGGCGCGGTCGTGGTCAGCGCGCGGTGGCGGGGTCCGCGGCGGGCGAGAGCGCCCGCCGCGGTGGAGGATGCAAGCTGTATCATCGCGCCGGGGCGCTGTCTTTGGTGGCGAGCGAGGCTGTCCCGTCGCAGGAGCAGCCGAGCCGGTCGAGCAGGCTGCACAGCTTGGCCGCGTCGGCATCCGACAATTTCGATCCGACATGGGTCTCGATCGCCGCCGAATAGGCGCCCCACATCTTCTTTTGCAACTCGCGCCCGGCCTCGGTGATCTCGACGAACTGGCCGCGCTTGTCCATCTTGCATTCGCGCCGCGCCGCCAGGCCCTCATCGACGAGCCGGTCGATCAGCCGCGAGGTGGAATATTGCGGGATCAGCATCTGCTTTTCGAGCTCGACCGGCCGCAGCTCGCCCGACGGCGCGCGCGACAATTCCAGCAGCGCGTCATACCAGGCCAGCGGCGGGAAGCCGGCCTTCTTCAGCTCCTGCTCGACGGCGTCCAGCACCCTGCTCTGGAGTCGCATCAGGCGAATCCAGGCCGCGGTCGCTTCGGTCGACGGTTTGCGTTTCATGACGGGGTCCATCATCTGCGCGCAGTGTATCGCACTATATGCAGCTGCATCAATCTTGACTCTTCCATGCAATTGCATTTAATTCCGCTTTGGCCAATCACCAATAAGCCCCAGCGAGGAAATTTCCCATGAAACTGTATTATTCGCCCGGCGCCTGCTCGCTGTCACCGCATATCGCATTGTTGGAGGCCGGATTGCCTTACGAATTGGTGAAGGTCGATGTTCGCGCCAAAAAGCTGGAAAACGGCGACGATTATCTCAAGATCAACCCCAAGGGCCAGGTGCCGGCGCTCGGGCTCGATTCCGGCGAGGTCATGACCGAAGGCCCGGTGATCGTCCAGGTCATCGCCGACCAGGCCGCAGCCTCCAAGCTCGCCCCCGCCCAAGGCAGCCCGGAGCGTTATCGCCTGCAGGAATGGCTGAACTTCATCACCACCGAACTGCACAAGGGGTTTTCGCCGCTGTTCAACCCGGCGATCCCCGACGAGGTCAAGACCGTGTTCCGCGACCGCATCATGGGCAAGTTCAAATATCTCGACGAGCAGCTCGCCGGTCACGATTATCTGATGGGCCAGCAATTCACCGTCGCCGACGGCTATCTGTTCACGATCCTGCGCTGGGCCGACGCGATGAAGATCGACATCTCGGCGCTGCCGACCCTGACCGCCTACAAGACCCGAATCGCCGCGCGGCCCAAGGTGCAGGAAGCCCTCGCCAAGGAAGGCCTGCTGAAGGCCGCGTGAGGCCGGCGCCTCTGGCGGATTGATGGCGACGAATCACAAGGGCCGGATCGCTGATCCGGCCCTTTTTATGCCCACGGTCGGTGCCTCTCGGTCGTCATGCCCGGCCTTGTGCCGGGCATCCACGCCTTGAAAGCTGTGCCTAATCAAAGACGTGGATGGCCGGGACAAGCCCGGCCATGACCAGATTGATGAGTCAACGGCAAAACCCGTTGGTATGATGCGCAGACCCTCATGGTGAGGAGGCGCGCAGCGCCGTCTCGAACCATGAGGCCGCAATGCTCCGGCCGACCCCATAGCGCCTGGCTCCAAAACCAACCCACAAAACGAGGCCTTCAACGTCGTCATTGCGAGGAGCTCTTGCGACGAAGCAATCCAGTCCTTGCTTGATGTCCCTGGATTGCTTCGCTGTCGGACGGCGCGGTGCGCCGTCCTCGGCTCGCAATGACAGGCGCGTCGCCGCGCGCTTACGCTGCCGCCAGCTTCTTCGGCGGGAAGCGGCCGTAGAAAGTCTCGCCGTTTTTCGCCATGTCTTCCAACAGCTTCGGCGGGGTGAAGCGGGAGCCGTATTTGGCCTCGAGCTTGTGGCACAGCGCCACGAACTCTTTGGTGCCCATGAAGTCGATATAGCTCAGCGTGCCGCCGGTGAACGGGGCGAAGCCGAAGCCGAGGATCGAGCCGACATCGGCCTCGCGCGGATCGGTGATGACGTGATCCTCGACGGTGCGCGCGGCTTCCACCGCCTGCACCACCAAAAAGCGCTGCTTCATCTCCTCGATGTCGAGCGTGTCGGGATCGAGGTGCTTGGGTTGCAGGGCGCCGATGCCATGCCACAGGCTCTTCTGACCCTTGCCCTTTTCCGGATAGTCGTAGAACCCTTTCGAATTCTTGCGGCCGAACCGGCCCTGCTTTTCGACCATCTCGACCATCAGCTGCTTCTGCTGCTGATCGACCGCCTGGCTGCCGAGATCGGCTTCGGTGGCTTTCATGATCTTCAGCACCAGATCGAGCGCGACCTCGTCGGACAGCGACAGCGGCCCCACCGGCATGCCGGCCATCTTGGCGACGGTCTCGATCATCGGCGCCGGCACGCCTTCCATCAGCATTTCCAACCCCTCGGCGGTGAAGCGCAGCACGCAGCGATTGGCGAAGAAGCCACGGCTGTCATTGACCACGATCGGCGTCTTGCTGATCTGGCGGACATAATCCAGCGCGGTGGCGAGCGCCACGTCGCCGGTGTTCTTGCCGACGATGATCTCCACCAGCATCATCTTCTCGACCGGCGAGAAGAAATGGATGCCGATGAATTTCGATTGATCCTCGAACTCTTCCGCCAGCGAATTGATCGGCAGCGTCGAGGTGTTGGACGCCATGATGGCGCCCTCCTTTAAGAATGGCTGCACCTTCTTGTAGAGCTCGGCCTTGACGGCGCGATCCTCGAACACCGCCTCGATGACGAGATCGCAATCCTTGATTGCGGCGTAATCGGCGGTGGCGGTGATCTTCGCCATCAGCGCGTCGCGGTCGGCCTCCTTGGCGCGGCCCTTGGCGACGAGGCCGTCGATCACGCTCTTGCAATGCGCCTTGCCCTTGTCGGCGCTCTCCTGGTCGCGGTCGATCAGCACTACTTCGATGCCACCCTTGGCCGAGACATAGCCGACGCTGGCGCCCATGAAGCCGGCGCCGATGATGGCCAGCTTCTTCACCTTGGTCGGCGGAATATTCTGCGGCCGCCGCGCGCCCTTGTTCAATTCCTGCATCGACAGGAACAGGCTGCGGATCATCGCCGCGGCTTCCTTGCTCTGCAGGATGTGGGCGAAATAGCGCGATTCGACGCGCAAAGCGGCGTCCATCGGCAGCTGCAATCCCTCATAGGCGCAGCTCATGATGGCGCGCGCCGCCGGATAATTGTCATAGGTCTCGCGGCGATAGATCGCGTTGCCGGCCGGGAAGATCATCATGCCCTGCTTGGAGAACACCGCGCCGCCGGGGAGTTTAAAACCCTTGATGTCCCACGGCGCCACCGGCTTGCCGCCGGCCTTGATCCACTCCTTGGCGGCGCCGATCAGCTCGGCCGCCGGCACGATGGCGTCGACGATCTTCTGCGCCTTGGCCTTGGCCAGATTGATCTGCTCGCCCTTGAGCAGCATCTGCATCGCATCGGCCGGCTGCAGAATCCGCGGCAGCCGCTGGGTGCCGCCGCCGCCGGGGAACAGGCCAACCTTGATCTCCGGCAGGCCGAGCTTGGTCTTCGGATTGTCTGCGGCCACGCGATAATGGCAGGCCAGCGTCACTTCGAAACCGCCGCCGAGCGCCAAGCCATTGATCGCCGCGACCCATGGTTTGCCGCAGGTCTCGAGCCGGCGCAGGATCTGCGACAGTTTGCGGCTCTCGTCGAACAGCATCTGCTGCGCGGCTTCCTCGCCCTTCTCCTTGCGGATCTGCGCGAACTGCTTGTTCATGGCTTCCAGCATCGACAGATCGGCGCCGGCGCAGAACGCCTCCTTGGCCGAGGTGATCACCACGCCCTTGACGGCGGCGTCCGCGGTGGTGGCTTCGACGATGGCGCCGAGCTCCTCGATGGTGGCTGTATCCAGCACATTCATCGAGCGGCCCGGCAGATCCCAGGTCACGAGCGCAATGCCGTCGGAATCGGTTTCGAGTTTGAAATTCTTGAAGGCCATGTGGTGCTCCCAATCAGGATGGTGCAACTGTTGTTCTGATGCTCGCTGCGGCCTTGGCGGCGCAGCGCGTGATCTCTTCTCCCCTCCCCCTTGCGGGGAGGGGTCGGGGGTGGGGTAGCAGCGAGCACTGAGCCTGCGGCTTACCCCCCACCCGACCGGCCTATCGGCCGGCCACCCTCCCCACAAGGGGGAGGGAAAGAGCTCACACCCGCTCGATGATGGTCGCGGTGCCCATGCCGCCGCCGATGCACAAGGTCACCAGTGCGGTCGACTTGTTGGTGCGCTCCAATTCGTCGAGCACGGTGCCGAGAATCATCGCGCCGGTGGCGCCGAGCGGATGGCCGAGCGCGATGGCGCCGCCATTGACATTGATCTTGTCATTGTCGATCTCGAAGGCCTGCATGTAGCGCAGCACCACCGAGGCGAAGGCCTCGTTGAGCTCGAACAGATCGATATCGCCCTTCTTCATGCCGGAGCGCTCGAACAGCTTCTTGGTGACGTCGACCGGACCGGTCAGCATCATCGCCGGCTCCGAGCCAATATTGACGAAGGCGCGGATTTTCGCCCGCGGCTTCATGTCGTATTTCTTGCCAGCCTCGGCGCTGCCGAGCAGCACCGCGGCGGCGCCGTCGACGATGCCGGAGGAATTGCCGGCGTGATGCACGTAGTTGATCTTCTCGATCTCGGGATGCGACTGGATCGCCACCGCGTCGAAGCCGCCCATCATCCCCATCTGCACGAAGGACGGCTGCAACTGGCCGAGCGACTGCATCGTCGTCGACGGCCGCATATGCTCGTCCTTGGCGAGGATCGTCAGGCCGTTGATGTCCTTGACCGGGATCACCGATTTGTCGAAGCGGCCCTCGTCCCAGGACTTGGCCGAGCGCTGCTGGCTCTGCACCGCATAGGCGTCGACGTCGTCGCGCGAGAAGCCGTATTTGGTGGCGATCAGATCGGCCGAGATGCCCTGCGGCATGAAATAGGACGGCACCGCGATCGACGGGTCCATCGGCCAGGCGCCGCCGGAGGCGCCGATGCCGATCCGGCTCATCGATTCGGCGCCGCCGCCGATCACCAATTCGTGCTGCCCGCTCATGATCTGCGCCGCGGCGAAATTCACCGCGTCGAGACCCGAGGCGCAGAACCGGTTGATCTGCACGCCGGGCACCGCCTCGCCGAGACCGGCATTCATCGCCGCGAAGCGGGCGATATCGGAGCCGGCCTCGCCGATCGGATCGACGCAGCCGAGGATCACGTCGTCCACGGTGTCGACCTGCAGATTGTTGCGCTCCTTGAGCGCTTTCAGCGGCGCGGTGGCCAGCGCCACCGCGGTCACTTCATGCAGCGCGCCATCCGGCTTGCCGCGGCCGCGCGGGGTGCGAACGTGATCGTAGATAAAGGCTTCGGGCATTCATTTTCTCCCGTTTCGGTCTGGCTCTTCGAGCCCACCAATTGCAGACAAATTCCATTGCGTCATTGCGAGGAGCGAAGCGACGAAGCAATCCAGCTCTTGCTTGCAGCCCTGGATTGCTTCGCTGCGCTCGCAATGACAGCGTTGTCGTTGCGACCGTGTCAGAACGCCTCCGCCGGCAGTTCCATCGTGGTGGCGCTGCCGCTCTGGATGCGGGCCAGATGCAGCGCGGTTTCGGGCAGCATCCGCTCCATGAAGAAGCGGCCGGTGACGAGCTTGGTGGTCAGATAGGGTGTGGCACCATCGCTGGCAATCTTGTCCTGCGCCACCTTGGCCATCCTGGCCCACATGTAGCCGCAGGCCACCAGGCCAAACAGCTGCATGTAATCGGTGGCGCCGGCACCGGCATTGTCGGGCGCCGCCATCGCGTTAAGCATCAGCCAGGTGGTGGCCTGCTGCAGATGGCCGAGCGCGGTCGAGACCGGCGCGATATAGGGCTTCATCGCCTCGTCGCCGCCATGCTCCTTGGCGAAGGCGCCGAGCTCGGCGAAGAACGCCATCACGGCGCGGCCGCCGTCGCGCGGCAATTTGCGGCCGACCAGGTCGAGCGCCTGAATGCCGTTGGCGCCCTCATAGATCATCGCGATCCGCGCATCGCGGACGAACTGCTCCATGCCGTTGTCGGCGATGTAGCCGTGGCCGCCATAGACCTGCTGCGCCAGCACGGTGTTGGAAAAACCCACATCGGTCAGCACGCCCTTCAGCACCGGGGTCATCAGCCCCATGTGATCGTCGGCGGCCTGGCGTTCCTTGGCATCGCTGGAGCGATGCGCGACGTCGCTCTTCAGCGCGGTCCACACCACCATGGCGCGCGCCGCCTCGTTGAAGGCGCGCATGGTCAGCAACACGCGGCGGATGTCGGGATGCACGATGATCGGGTCGGCCGGCTTGTCGGTCGCCTTCGGCCCCGACAGCGCCCGGCCCTGCAGCCGCTCGCGCGCATAGGTGACGGCGTTCTGATAGGCCACCTCGGATTGCGCCAGTCCCTGCACCGCGACGCCGAGCCGGGCCTCGTTCATCATCACGAACATGCCCTGCATGCCCTTGTTCTCTTCGCCGATCAGCCAGCCGGTGGCGCCGTCGTAATTCATCACGCAGGTGGCATTGCCGTGGATGCCCATCTTGTGCTCGATCGCCCCGCAGGTCACGCCGTTGCGCTCGCCGAGCGAGCCGTCGGTATTGACCTTGATCTTCGGCACCACGAACAGCGACACGCCCTTGATCCCGGCCGGCGCGCCCTCGATCCGGGCCAGCACCAGATGGATGATGTTCTCGGCCAGATCGTGCTCGCCGGCGGAGATGAAGATCTTGGTACCGGTAATCTTGTAGCTGCCATCGGCCTGCTTCACCGCCTTGGTGCGCAGCAGACCGAGATCGGTGCCGCATTGCGGCTCGGTCAGGTTCATGGTGCCGGTCCATTCGCCCGATACCATCTTGGGCAGGAAGATCGCCTTCTGCTCCGGCTTGCCGTGCACCAGCAGCGCCGCTGCGGCGCCCATGGTCAGGCCGTGATACATCGAGAACGCCATATTGGCGGAGATCTGGAATTCGGCCACCACCTGGGTCAACGTCACCGGCAGGCCCTGGCCGCCGAATTCCGTCGGCGCCGACAGGCCGAGCCAGCCGCCTTCGGCGACCTGCTTGTAGGCCTCCTTGAACCCGCTCGGCGTGGTCACGCTGCCGTCGTCATGGCGGGTGCAGCCCTCTTTGTCGCCGACCCGGTTGAGCGGCTGCAGCACTTCTTCGCTGAGGCGCGCCGCCTCGTTCAGGATGGCGTCGCGCAGATCGGCGGAGGCGTCGGCAAAGCCCGGCAGATTGTTGTAGCGATCGAATTGGAAGACATCGTTGAGCAGAAATCCGACGTCTTCCAGAGGGGCCTTATAGGTCGGCATGATGTTCTCCCGGCTGGCTGGCAACTCCCTCTATAGGGCGTTCGTGCAGCTCAGCAATCGTTCCGTTGCAGGATGGACCTTAGCGGTTTCCGCAAGCTCCGCGGCAAGTATCACGGCTGCGATGATGGTTTTGCTTTGCCGGCCTCGCCGGCCATGCGGGTCAATTGTTCGCCCATCAGCCGGTGCAACAGATTGACCGCCTTGAGCGGGCGCACCATCACTTTGAAGTTGATGATTTTACCGTCGTCGTCGAAGGTAATAATGTCGACGCCATTGATGGTGATGCCCTCGATCACTTTTTCGAATTCGAGCACCGCGCCGGTCGGGCTGCGCCATTCGCCCCGGTAGACAAATCCCGGACCGCCCAGCACCTGTTCGGCGCTCGCCAGATATTTGAAGGTAATCTCGCGCCCGCGTTGCGGCGTGTGCACCACCGGGCTTTCAAACACCGCGTCGGGATGCAGCAGCTCCCACAGCGCCGCCTGGTCGTGCGACTTCATATAGGCGTACCATCTCTCCAGACCGCTCACGGACATCGGACGTCTCCTCTGGGCGCAACATCACGACCCCGCAGTCAGGCGCGGGTTCCCGGATGTCGATATGCACATTGACGCATATGCATCATTATGCATAAAGTCAAGCCGACGGATGGCATTGAAGGGTAGGCGAATGGCGCTGGGCGACGCAATCCTCGCATGCCTGACTGAACGTCCGATGACGGGCTATGAGCTCGCCAAGACCTTCGATGCGTCGATCGGCTTCTTCTGGAAGGCCGACCATCAGCAGATCTATCGCGAGCTGGCGCGGCTGCGCGACCGCGGCCATGTTCAGGGCCGCGAGGTGGTGCAGTCCGGCAAACCCAACAAGCTGGTCTACACCCTGACGCCGGAAGGCCGCATTGCGCTGCGGCACTGGGCCGCGCGGCCGAGCAGCCCGGCCCTGATGAAGGACGACCTGTTGGTGCGGCTCTACGCGCTCGACAGCGTCGACATCGATCCGCTGCGCGGCGACCTGATGGCGCGGATGGAATATCACCGCGACCGCGCCGCCCGCTACGACCGCATCCTGACCAAGCGCTTTCCGCAAGGCACCGCCACGCCGGCCGACACCGGCAAATTGCTGCTGCTGCGGATGGGGCTGCGCCACGAGCGGATGGTGGCGGATTTTTGCGAAGAGGCGCTCGACGCGCTGGCCGCGGTGTCCGGACGCGGCAACATCGTGGCGATCGAACAGCCGCGCGAGGGCGACGACTAGGCGCGAAAGATGGCACAGGCAGAAGAACCACCTCCAAGGATTGCGCCGCGACTGAAGTCGGCACCCAAAATCCGGCAGCTTTACTGGTGCGATTTTCCGCAGGATGCGCAACTTCCGGAGTTCTGGAAGCGGCGGCCTGTTGTCATTTTATCGATGAATGCAACGCTTTATGGCTCTGTTGTCGTGATCCCGTGCTCAACGTCAGCCAATCAGAACCCCAAACTCGCCTTCCCATGATAACGACAATTGACGGGCGTGCCGCATGGGCCATTTGTGATAAGCCAACAACGGTAGCCGTTAGCCGTCTGGTTGCGACCCATGGGGCGATTCGGCGCATGCCAGAAACTGAGTTCAACGAGATGTTGGGGCTGGTTTTGAGTTTATTGCCGAAGGTTCCCACCGTCTAACCAAACGATCTAGTTGACTACACGGTAGGAGCATTTATATTTAAAGGCATATACGGCGCGCTTAAAAACGTGTCCGCTGTCCCGTAAGGGGCACTACTAAACGAGGGGTCCGCGAGGACCCCTTCGTCCGTTCGGGACCTGGAAATTCGACCCTGCAGGCCCTTTGGTCGCGCTGCACGATCTGATCCCCCATCTTCCTTCCACGCTGCAAAGCGGTACCGCCTCAACTTTATGGCGGCGCCGGCACAATCCTTAACTCGGAATTTACCCTAACGCGAAAAAGTGGGGGACAGAGGCAAACCGCCAGCGGCCACGCTCGATTGTATCTCGACGGGACGTACGGGGAGGCTTGCAGGCGCAGTGGGGCGCCGGTGTGCGGAAGCGGACGAGAGCATGAATCGCGTGTCGTGGAGCGTCGAGGGTATCGAACCATCAGTACGCGAGCGGGCTGAAGCCGCCGCCAAGCGCGCTGGCATGTCGCTCGGTGACTGGATCAGCTCACAGGTCGGCGACGCTCCGCCGGAATACCGCTATCCCGCCACAACCACCGAGCCGGTGCGCGCCCCGATGGCCGACAAGGATGCCGTCGAAGTCGCCGAAATCCACCAGCGGCTGGATTCCATCACCCGTCAGATCGAGCAGATTTCCCGCCCCGCGGCGCGCGGCGAACCGGCCGTGGCGCGGCAGCTCAACGACGCCATTTCCCGGCTGGACGCCCGGCTGTCGCGGATCACCGAGCCATCGGCCAAAGCCGAGCCGCAAGCGCAGACCCCAGCCCCCCCGGCACCGCAGCCGCAGACCGAGCGCGTCGAACGCGCCGCCAACCAAGTCTATCACGCCTCGCCGCCGCTCAATCCCGCTTCGCTGGATTTCGCGATCGCCGAGATCGCCGCGCGCCAGAGCGAACTCGACGCCCCCGCCCCCAGCATGGCGCCGCGCCCGTCGCGGCCGCTGGCGCCGCCGATCGCCCCGGCGATGACGCCGCCCCCGGCGCCGACCCCGGCCGGGCCGGATTTTTCCAGCCTGGAGCGTCAGCTTCTCAAGATCACCAGCCAGATCGACGCGCTGCAGCGTCCCGACGACGGCATCGAGCAGTCGATCGCGGCGTTTCGCGCCGAATTGGCCGAGATCCGCCAGACCATCACCGAGGCGATGCCGCGGCGCGCGATCGAATCGATCGAGAACGAAATCCGCTCGCTGTCGCGCCGGATCGACGACAGCCGCCACAGCGGCATCGACCCCAGCGCGCTGACCGGGGTCGAACGCGCGCTGGCCGAGATTCAGGACGCGCTGCGGGCGCTGACGCCGGCCGAGCAACTCGCCGGCTTCGACGACGCGATCCGCAATCTTGGCGCCAAGATCGATCTGATCGTACGCAGCAGCGACGATCCGGGCACCCTGCAGCAGCTCGAGGGCGCGATCGCCGCTTTGCGGGCGATCGTCTCCAACGTCGCCTCCAACGAGGCGCTGGCCCAGCTCAGCGACAATGTCCACACGCTGTCCTCCAAGGTCGACCAGCTGGCGCAGGCCGGCAGCGCCAGCGATTCGTCCTTCGCCGCGCTGGAACAGCGGATTTCGGCGCTGACCGCGGCGCTGGAAAGCCGCGACCGGCCGGCGCCCAGCGACTCCTCGGATCAGCTCGAGGTCGCGCTGCGCGCCTTGTCCGACCGCCTCGACCACCTGCAGGTCGGGCAGGACAGCGCCTCGGCCTTCGCCCATCTCGAACAGCGGGTTTCCTATCTGCTCGAGCGCATGGAACAGGTGACCGGTCCGGGCACCGGCAATCTCGGCCGGGTCGAAGAGGGTCTGCAGGACATTCTGCGCCATCTCGAACGCCAGCAGACCAGCTTTGCCGCGCTGACCGCGCGCGACGTCGCGCCGGTGGCCCAGATGGACCCGGCGCTGGTCGAAACCATCAAGCGCGAATTGTCCGACATGCGCTTCAGCCAGTCGGAAACCGATCGCCACACCCAGGATTCGCTGGAGGCGGTTCACAATACGCTGGGTCATGTGGTCGACCGGCTGGCGATGATCGAAGGCGACCTGCGCACCGCGCGGTCCGCTGCCCCCTCCGAACCCGTCAAATCCCAACCTGCCCAATTCGAATCAGCCGGGCCGAAACCAGCCGAGCCCGCCAGGGCGCAGCCGGCTGCCGCCGCGCCGGCGCTGCCGCCGCGCCCGGACCTGCCGAATCCCGCCGGTTTCGACGCGGCGCCGCGTCAGTTCGGGCCGGCACCGGCCGCGCCGAAACCGCAGCCCGCGCAGGCGGTGCCGCGGGCGATCCATGACATTCTCGACCCGCGATCGCGCGAGGCCACGCCCGTCTCGGCACCGGCATTCGACCCGCCGAAATCCCGCGCGGTCGATCCGGATCTGCCGCCCGATTATCCGCTCGAGCCGGGCACAAGACCGATCGCCCGGGTGGCCTCGCCCTCCGAGCGGATTGCTGCCTCCGAAAACGCCATCAGCGAGATCCAGCCGGCGGCGGCCGAGCCGGCCAGCACATCGAGCTTCATCGCCGCGGCCCGCCGCGCCGCCCAGGCCGCGGCTGCGGCCGCCACGCCGGCGGCCGAGAAGCCAAAACGCGCGCCAAAAAACCCCGACACCGCGCCGGCCAACCCAAACTCCAGCTTCGGCTCCAAGATCCGGGCGCTGCTGGTCGGCGCCAGCGTCGTGGTGATCGTGCTCGGCAGCTTCAAGATGACGATGAACCTGCTCGACAGCGGTTCCGCCCCGGTCGTCAGCAGCGCCGGACCGTCGGCGGCGCCGGCCCAGACCGAAGCCGAACCGGAAGCCGAGCCGGAAGCCGAACAAGATACCACCGCGCCCGCGCCCGAGGCGCCACGGATGCCGTCGATGACCTCGCCGACCCCGATCGGCCGGCAGTCGCTCTATGCCCCCGCGCCAGCCGCAGCGCCACAGCGCGAGCAGACAGCCGAGACGTCCGAGGTGCCCGGCGATATCACCGGCACGATCCCGGCGCCGCAACCCGCGGCCCCGCCGAGCGCGCCGCAGCCGCTCGGCCGGGTCACAATTCCGGCCAACGAAAAGCTTCCCACCAGCATTGGCGGCCCGGTGCTGCGCAACGCCGCGCTGAAGGGCGACGCCTCGGCCGCCTATGAGGTCGGCATGCGCTATGCTGAAGGCAAAGGCGTCGCGGCGAATTTCGACGAGGCCGCCAAATGGTACACGCGCGCCGCCAAGGCCGGCGTCGTTCCGGCAGTGTTCCGGCTCGGAACCCTGTATGAAAAGGGTCTCAGCGTGAAGAGGGACCTCGCCATGGCGCGGGTCTATTACGCCCAGGCCGCCGAGCGCGGCAACGCCAAGGCGATGCACAATCTGGCCGTGCTCGACGCCGATGGCGGCGGCAAGGGCGCGAACTACAAGAGCGCCGTGCACTGGTTCCGCAAGGCCGCCGCCCGCGGCGTCGCCGACAGCCAGTTCAATCTCGGCATCCTCTATGCGCGCGGCATCGGCGTCGAACAGAACCTCGCCGAATCCTACAAATGGTTCAGCCTCGCCGCCGCCCAGGGCGATGTCGATGCCGGCAACAAGCGCGACGACGTCGCCAAGCGGCTCGACCCGCAATCGCTGTCGGCCGCCAAGCTCGCGGTCCAGACCTTCACGCTGGAGCCGCAGCCCAGCGACGCCACCGAGGTCGCCAGCCCTCCCGGCGGCTGGGACGCGGCGACCAGCGCCGCGGCGCATGGTCCGGCCAAGCGCGCGGCGCGGTAAACCCATTGGTCCTGCCGCGGCGCCGCAATTCAGCGGCGCCGGCCGCGCCAAGCTCAGCCGACCCGCACGGTGAATTCGTTGCCGCGGCCTTCGTCGATGTCGAACGGCCGGGAGAAATAGCCGTTGGCAGGCGCGCGGACGTAATCGAGATAATCCTGCGCGAAGGCGTTCTCGCCGAGGATCACAGCGCCGGGCGCGAGCCGCGGCTCGATCAGTTTGAGCACCGGCAGATACAGCGAGAACGCGCCGTCGATCGAGAGAACATCGACCTCGCCGCCGACGTCCCTGAGCGTGTCGAGCGCATCGCCCTCGCGGATCTCCACCAGATCGGCAAGCCCGGCCGCTTCGAGATGAGCCCGCGCCCGGGTCACCTTGGTGGGTTCGATCTCGGACCCGATCAGCTGTCCGCCGCCATTGTCGCGCAGCGCGGCCGCAAGATAGATCGTCGAGATCCCCATCGATGTGCCGAACTCGACGATCCGGGTCGCCCTGCGGGCGCGCACGATCGCGTAAAGGAAGCGGCCATAGGCCGGCGACACCGCGAGGAAATGCTCGGCGTGATCGCGATAGGTCGCCCGGTAATCCGCCCGCTCGGCGGCGATCAACTGGCCCAACGCTTCCTCGATTGAAGTCCCGGACGCCTCGAGCCGCGCCATCAGCTCGACCCCGAAGTCATGATCCGCCGCCTCGGCCTCGGCGTGGAGTGTGGTGAGCGTCTCCGCGACGCGCTTGCTGCTCAGCAATGTCATGAACTTCCCTTTCGGTGAGGACGAGACCGCTTCGGCATCGCCTGTCCGTGTGAGTAAAGGGAGGCCGCATTGGCGTCATTACGAAGCCTGGACAAATTCTTATCCATTCGCGCCAAGCGCTATGGTAGGTCGAACAATGCCCATTCTCACAGATAGCTCCGTTGCGTCCGACTGGGTCGAGCCCGACGAGGTCGCGCGCCCGGTCGTCACCTATGGCATCGCGTCAAACAGGATCGGCGCGATCGAGCTCGACATGCACCGCCATGCCAAGGGGCAGATCATGCTGGTGCAGCGCGGCGCGCTCAGTTGCCAGGTCGAGGGCGGGCTTTGGATCGTGCCGCCGCGCAGCGCGGTCTGGATCCCGGGCGGCGCGCTGCACGCCATCAAGGCGACCGGCGCGCTGGAAGGCTACAGCGCCTTCGTCGCGCCCGGCAGCGATGCCGGCCTGCCGGAGCGCTGCTGCACCGTCGCGGTGACGCCCCTGGCGCGCGAATTGCTGTTCCGCGCCGCCCGCCTGCCGCTGTTCTATGATGAAGGCGGCGCCAATTCCCGGCTGCTGGCGGTGCTGCTCGACGAGATCGCGACCGCCGAGGTCGAGGATCTGCATCTGCCGATGCCGACCGACGCGCGACTGCGCAATCTGGTCGATCTCATGATGGCCGCGCCCGCGGAGCGCGGCTCGCTGCAGGGCTGGGCCAAGCGCGCCGGCCTGAGCGAGCGCACGCTGGGGCGGCTGATCAGCCGCGAAACCGGAATGAGCTTCGGACGCTGGCGGCAGCAACTCGGCGTGATGCTCGCGGTGCAATGGCTCGCCGGCGGCGCATCGATCCAGCAGGTCGCCGCCGACCTCGGTTATGAGAGCGTGCCGAGCTTCGTCACCATGTTCCGCAAGACGCTCGGCACCTCTCCGGGCCGATACATGGCGGAGCGATATTCCGGCCGATAGGCCGGCTCCCTGTGTCCGCCGCACAGCACGCCGGATGAACTCGTCACGCCGGGCGCGCCGCATCGGCGGCGCCGATCGGCGCGGCGGCGGATGACGAGACGCCCGCGCGTTAAGCTTGATCGTTCACCAAATTGATAATTGCGCGGCAATCCGGGCAAAAAATCGCGGCTGTCGCCGATTCTTTAACCCCCGCGCCGGATGATTTCGGTTATGCAAAGACGCGGTATATCAATCCGCGTCAGGGCCTCATCCAGCCTCAGCGCAGAACTCCGAAGCGAACGCGCGTGCAGCTTTATCTTCCGATCGCCGATATTCCGGTCAACGTCCTGCTGATTCTGGCGATGGGCGCCGCAGTCGGGTTCGTCTCCGGCATGTTCGGAATCGGCGGCGGATTCCTGATGACGCCGCTGCTGATCTTCGTCGGCATCGCGCCCGCCGTCGCGGTCGCCTCGGTCGCCAGTCATATCGCCGCCTCGTCATTTTCCGGGGCCTTGGCCTATTGGCACCGCCGCGCCATCGATCCGGCGCTGGCGGCGGTGCTGTTATGTGGCGGCGTAGTCGGCACCGCGCTGGGAGTCTGGCTGTTCACCTTGCTGCGCGAGCTCGGCCAGCTCGATCTGGTCATCGCGTTGTCATACGTCGTGCTGCTGACCACGGTCGGCGGCGTGATGTTCTGGGAAGGCATCCGCGCCATGCTGCGGGTCCGCCGCGGCGAGACCGCGCTGCGCCGCTCCGGCAACCGCAACTGGATCGACGCGCTGCCGCTGAAGGTGCGCTTCAAGCGCTCCAAGATCTATCTGTCGGTGATCCCGATCGTGGCGGTGGGCCTGCTGATCGGCTTCATCGGCGCGGTGATGGGAATCGGCGGCAGCTTCATCCTGATTCCGATCATGATCTACCTGCTGCGGGTGCCGACCGGCATGGTGATCGGCACCGCGATGGTGCTGACGCTGGTGACGATGCTGATCGCCACCGTGCTGCATGCCGTCACCAACCATCTGGTCGACGCCGTGCTGGCGCTGATCCTGATGATCGGCGGCGTCACCGGCGCCCAGTTCGGGGCCCGCGCCGGGCAGAAGATTCGCGGCGAACAGCTGCGGCTGCTGCTGGGATTGCTGATCCTGTCGGTCGGCATCCGCTTCGCGATCCAGCTCGGAATCCACCCCGCCGAACTATTCACCATCCGCGAAGCGGGGGGCGCCGGATGAGGCTTGCCGCGCGCGCAGCCCTGATCTGCCTGCTCGCCGTGCTGGCCGTGCCGCTCGGTGCCGCGCAGGCGGAAAAGCTGATCGTCTCGGTTTCCAACACCCGCGTCACCGTGACGCCGAATTATTCCGGCGGCGAATTGGTGCTGTTCGGCTCGGTCGAGCAGGACAGTCCGGCGCCGGTGCGGCAGACCGGCTACGACATCGTCGTCACCGTGATCGGCCCGCGTGCCGACCTGGTGACGCGGCGCAAGGAGCGCAAATTCGGAATCTGGGTCAACACCGATTCGCGGGAATTTCTGATGGTGCCCGGCTATCTGGCGGTGTTCGCCGACCGGCCGCTGGAGCAGATCGCGACGCCCGAGGTGCGGCGGCGCCAGCAGATCGGGATCAATCACGTGCTGCTGACCCAGCGGGTCGGGACCGACTATGCGGATGTGGTGGCGGACGACGTGTTTCGCAGCGCCTTCGTCCGGCTGCGCACCGAGCAGGGCCTCTACCGCGAGGAGACCTCGGCGGTGAAGTTCCTGACGCCGAGCCTGTTCCGCACCCGCATTCCGCTGCCGGCCTCGGTGCCGATCGGCAGCTATGACGTCGACATCAAGGCGTTCTCCAACGGCGTGCTGGTGACGCAGACCACCACCTCGTTCGAAATCGTCAAGGTCGGCTTCGAGCAATTCGTCGCCGCCGCGGCCCGGCATAACGGTCTGATCTACGGCTTGATGACGGCGCTGATGGCGCTGATGACCGGCTGGATGGCATCGATCGTGTTCAAGAAGGATTAGCCGGCGCCGCATCCGCCGATGCGCGGCTCGACTGATGGCGCACAAGCCTCGTCATTCCGGGGCGCGAGCACTTGCGAGCGAACCCGAAATCTCGCCGCGGGTGGGGCGCTGACATTGGCCGCGAGATTCCGGGTTCGCTCGCAGCAAAGCTGCTCGCGCCCCGGAATGACCAATTCAAATGAGATAGTGCGCCTCAGTCAGCGGCTGCGCGCCCCCTCTCCCATGGGAGAGGTGACGCCGAACGCGGCGTCGTTGGATGAGTCCGCTCAGCGGCAGCGCGCCGCCGCGATGGCGTGCAGGCGGTGATCGCCGAGCAGATGGGCGACGAAATCCAGCGCCGGAAAGATCCGCGCGAAGGCGGCGTCGCGGATGTTCAAGCCGCCCGCATAGGCGCCGAAAGCCGGCATCACCGCGCGCATTCCATCGCTGGCAAAGCAGCGCCGCTCGATGGAACGGCCGCGATTCGACACCCGCGCCTTGGGATGCAGATGGCCGGCGATCTCGCCCTTGGCGCCGGTCGGCTCGTGGCGAAACACGATGCCGCCGATGGCGACATCGCTGGCCACCGCGCCGCCGAGATCGGACGGCAGCGCCGGATCGTGATTGCCGGAAATCCAGATCCAGTCGCGGCGCGCCTGCAGCGCGGCGAGGATGTCGCGGTTGCCGTCCGACAATCGGCCATGCGCCTCGCGATCGTGAAAACTGTCGCCGAGCGCGATCACCCGGCGCGGATCGTAGCGCGCGATCACGGCGCCGAGCCGGCCCAGGGTCGCCACGGTGTCGTAAGGCGGCAGCAGCACGCCGCGCATCGCAAAGCTCGAGCCCTTTTCCAGATGCAGGTCGGAGACGATCAGCAGCCGCTCGGCCTGCCAATACAGCGCGCCCGACAGATCGGCGTACAGCTCGACGCCGGCGATGCTGACGCACGGCTCCCCTCCCCCTTGCGGCAGCGCAATCGCATCTGGATCTTGGCGGGCTATTGAATCGGAGCTCTCTTCACCCTCCCCTTGAGGGGGAGGGTCGGCGGGTCGCGCGCGAAGCGCGCTGCCCGCCGGGGTGGGGTGAGCCGCGCGCACGGCGGATGACCTCTTCGCCACCCCACCCCGCTCGCTGCGCGAGCGACCCTCCCCCTCCAGGGGAGGGTGATCCTTCCTGCGACCGCAGACTTTCATTTGCGATGGCCCTGCCGCAATTGGGGAGGGAGAAGAAAGCCGCTCGTGTCGAGATCCGTCCGCATCGAATTCTCTCGTCATGTCTCGCCCATCGCCTCGCGCACCAGTTCCTCGGCGGCTTCGGCCAGCAATTCGTCGGAGGCTTCGCCGTA
The DNA here is from genome assembly GCF_033001325.1 of Rhodopseudomonas sp. BAL398. Lineage (NCBI taxonomy): Bacteria > Pseudomonadati > Pseudomonadota > Alphaproteobacteria > Hyphomicrobiales > Nitrobacteraceae > Rhodopseudomonas > Rhodopseudomonas sp. BAL398. The sequence continues at coordinate 4,986,958 of NZ_CP133111.1, read as the reverse complement.
CACCGCTTCGCGGCCGATTTCCAGCATCACCGGCACCGCCAGAGGCGACACTCGGTCGAGTTCCTTGTGGACGACGCGGCCCTGGATCCGCATCAGCATGTCGCTCAACCGCCTGATATCGAGCAGGCCGCTTGCGGCGTCGGCGCGGGCGGCGCGCAGCAGCACGTGATCGCCCTGGTGCTTGTTAAGCACGTCATAGATCAGGTCGGTGGAGAACAGCACCTGGCGCCGGGTCTTTTCCTCGGATGTCGAGCGCCGCGCGATCAGCCCGGAGATCACCGCGCAACTTCGAAACGTCCGCTTCATCAATGCGGACTCCGCGAGCCAGGCCTCGAGATCGTCGCCCAGCATGTCGGGATCGAACAGCGCGTCGAGATCGAGCCGGCCGTGGCGGATCATGTGCGAGACGTCGCCCAGCCCCCACACCGCCAGCGCATATTCATTGGCGACGAAGCCGAGCGGCCGGGCGCGACCGCGTTCCAGCCGCCGCGTCAGCAGCATGCCGAGCGTCTGATGCGCCAGCCGCCCCTCGAACGGATAGCACACCAGATAGAATTTGTTGGCGCGCGGAAAACTCTCGACCACCAGCTCGCGCACGCCCGGCACCCGCGAGGCGTGGGCCTGCAAATTCAGCCAGTCGCGCACCTGCTGCGGCAGCGCGCCCCAGGCGCGCTTGTCGTCGAGCAGTTTGCGCACCCGCTCGGCCAGATAGGTCGAGAGCGGAAATTTGCCGCCCATATAGGACGGCACCCGCGCGTCCTTGTCGTTGGCGCGGGAGACATAGACCTGGTCCTCCATCAGCGCCTCGTAGCGCACCACCTCGCCGCCAAAGACGAAGGTGTCGCCGACCACCAGGTTCTCGATGAAATATTCCTCGATCTGGCCGAGCATCCGGCCGCCGCGCGCGATCGCGCCGGTGGCGCCAGAGCCGCGGCCGCGGCCGCGCACCAGCTTCACCTTCAGCATCGATTCCTCGACGATGGTGCCGACATTGAGCCGATAGGTTTGCCGCACTTTCGGATTGGTGACGCGCCAATGGCCCGCTTTGTCCTGCTTGATGCGGGCGAAGCGCTCATAGCTTTTCAGCGCGTAGCCGCCGGTGGCGACGAACTCCAGCGTGTCGTCGAAATCGGCGCGGGACAGATCCGCATAGGGCGCCGCACTCCGCACTTCCGCATAGAGATCGTCGGCCAAAAACGGCGCGCCGCAGGCGCAACCGAGAATGTGCTGCGCCAGCACGTCGAGCGCGCCGATTCGCAGCGGCGGTGTGTCCTGCGCGTTCTCGGCGACCGCGTCGATCGCCACGCTGCATTCCAGCACCTCGAAGCGATTGGCCGGCACCAGCACCGCGCGCGAGGCCTCATCGATGCGGTGATTGGCGCGGCCGATTCGTTGCATCAGCCGTGACGCGCCCTTCGGCGCGCCGACATTGATCACCAGATCGACATCGCCCCAATCGACGCCTAGATCGAGCGACGAGGTGCAGACCACGCCGCGCAGCCTCCCCGCCGCCATCGCGTCCTCGACCTTGCGGCGCTGGGCGACGTCGAGCGAGCCATGATGCAGCGCGATGGCGAGATTGTCGTCGTTCATCCGCCACAGTTCCTGAAACAGCATCTCGGCCTGGCTGCGGGTGTTGACGAACACAAGGCTGGTCTTGTTGCGCCGGATCAGATCGTAGATCTCCGGCAGCGCATGGCGGGCCGAATGCCCGGCCCAGGGCAATCGCTCCTTGGTGTCGAGCATCTCCACCACCGGCTGAGCCGCGCCGCCGGCGGTGACGATATCGGCGGCCACGATGCCGCCCGCGGGTTGCGGCACCAGAAACCGCGCCAGCGAGTCCGGCTCCGCCACCGTCGCCGACAGCCCGATCGCGCGTAGCTGCGGCGCGATCTTCCACAGCCGCGCCAGCCCCAGCGCCAGCAGATCGCCGCGCTTCGAGGTCACCAGCGCGTGCAATTCGTCGAGCACGATGCGCTTGAGCGAGGCGAACAGGAACGGCGCGTCGTCGCTGGACAACAGCAGCGCCAATTGCTCCGGCGTGGTCAGCAGGATGTCGGGCGGATATTTGCGCTGCCGGGCGCGGCGCGACACCGGGGTGTCGCCGGTGCGGGTCTCGACCCGGATCGGCAGCCGCATCTGGGCGATCGGCGTCTCGAGGTTGCGCGCGATATCGACCGCCAGCGCCTTCAGCGGCGAGATGTACAGCGTATGCAGCCCGCCGCTGCGGGTGACGCCGCGTCCGGTGGACGCGCTCTTCACCTCTCCCCACGCGCTCTTCACCTCTCCCCTCTGGGGAGAGGTCGCCCGGCGCAGCGAAGCGGCGCCGGGCGGGTGAGGGGGCGCCGCGGTTGCCGCTGTCGCATCGTCCGAAACGTCGTCATCGCCCCCCTCACCCGGATCGCTCGCTGCGCTCGCAATCCGACCTCTCCCCGGTGGGGAGAGGTGAAGAGGCGTCTCGCGCGGGGAGAGGTGAAGCGGCGCCGCGGTCGGGGAGAGGTTTGCGCCCAATTCCACCAGCGTCGGCAGAAACCCCGCTAGCGTCTTGCCGGCGCCGGTGGGCGCAATCAGCAGCGCGGAGCGGTCGTCGCGGGCCATCTGCAGCAACGCCAATTGATGCTCGCGCGGCACCCAGCCACGCGAGGCGAACCATTGCCGGAAATGGTCGGGGAGAAGATCGGGGGGAGCTTTGCGGGCGGCGGGCACCCCTCGAAGCTAGGCACTGGCGGCGGCAAGGTCGAGTGGCCGGCCGCACAAAGCCGGGGCCCGCTTGACAAACCGCTCTATTGATTATATTCCTATTTCGTCCTGTCCACGAGGGGCGCTTCGCGAGGCGTTCGGGAAGTGGGACAGATCACCGGGCCGGGCAACCGGACCGGTCAATGGCCCGGCGCAGCCAGCCTGCTGGCGAAGCCGGGTTGGATGCGGCGTCCTGCGCCGGCGTCTCGCAAGCGCCGCCCGGGAGGCTTTGGGTCCCCGTCCGAGCCCATTACGAGGCTCTGCGACTTGTTAGTTCGCTGGACGTGGGGCGGGTGAACGGCGGGAAACCGTCGGGATCAGGCGGTGCAAAGGCATCGCGCCCGTCCCCGGAAGCACGGGCCTGAAGCCGAAAATCGCCGCGGTGGGCGCGCCGATGCGGCGACGCGCGATCCGCTTCGCCGCGGATTGCGAACCACCACCCCCGCGCCGCCCGGCGCGCCCCCGCCCCTCGGTTGGGGCGGAAACTTGCACATAACTCGGGCTCGCGCGAGCCGCGAGATCGCGGACTGATGCGCTGAACTCATCGTGGCTGTTTGACAATTGAATTTGAAAATTGAGCGCGACCGTGTCCCGGGCGCGATGCGGCATTCTTCATGCCGCGTCGCAGAACCGGGACCCCGGTTCGACCCGGCCACACCATTGGACGCCGGATCATTGGCGGCCGTCATTGCGAGCGCAGCGAAGCAATCCAGTGGCAAAAGCAAGGACTGGATTGCTTCGTCGCAAGAGCTCCTCGCAATGACGAGCGTGCAGCCGGACTTCTCAGCCGCCTTGCGCTATTCGGTCACCGCCTTGTCCGAGACCTCCCACTCCTTGCCGTCGAACTGCATGGTGTGCAGCGTCTTGATCGAGGTGTAGTCGGTGGGGGTGTAGGAGTAGCTGACGTCGTCCAGCATGTGCGGCGCGCGGAAGCCGCCCAGCATCGAGGCCTGCTTCAGCACATTGGCACGGGTCAGGTCGTCGCCGCAGCGGCGCAGGATCTCGGCCATCGCGACGGCCTGGCCGTAGCCGGCGAACGCGATCGAGTTGTCCGCCGCGACGTTGGGCAGATATTTTTCGCGCAACGCCTCGAACGCCTTGACGTCGGGATCGTTGGCGTATTTCGGCGACCCGATGTCCTTCACGTAGGAAATCGCCACGATGCCCTTGGCGTTTTCGAATCCCGCGGCGTGAAGAATCGAGCGGCCGGTCGACCCCGCCGACAGCAATTGCAGCGGCTTCCAGCCGAGTTCCGCGACCTTGCGGATCGACTGCGACGTCGCCTTGCCGGTGGTGATGTTGTAGAACACGTCGGCACCGGATTTCGACAGGTTGATGATTTGCGAATCGACCGTCGGCTCGCTCAGATCGTAGCTCTGCTCCGCGATCACCTTGGCCTTGCCGCCAGCGTCTTCCAGCACCTTCTTGAACGGCCCGAGAAAGTCGCGGCCGAAATCGTCGTTCTGATACAGGATCGCCACTTTGGCATCCGGCTTCACGCTGAGCACGTATTTGGCGAGGATCCGCGCTTCGGTCGGGTACAGCGGCAACCCGGCCATGGTCCATTTGAAGTGCTTCGGATCGTTCCACTTCGATGCGCCGGTGTTGAGCAGCAGCTGCGGCACGCCCTTGGAGTTCAGGTATTTATGCACCGATGTCTGCGGCGCGGTGCCGAGCGAACCGTACAGCGCCAGCACCTCGTCCTGCTCGACCAGCCGCCGCGTCGCCTCCACCGCCTTCGGCGCGCTATAGGCGTCGTCGCGGGTGAGGAATGTGACCTTGCGGCCGTTGATGCCGCCCTTCTCGTTCAGCATCTGGAAATAGGCCTCGCCGACGCGGCCGAGCACGCCATAGAGCGAGCCCGGGCCGGAATGCGGCACGGTCTGGCCGATCTTGATTTCGCTGTCGCTGGCGCCGGGGCCGTATTTTTTCCCGGCCGCCATGGCCGGATTGGCCAGAATCGCCGCGACCGCGACGGCGGCCACAGATGTGAAGACGGAATGGTGACGCAAATCCATTGGCATTCTCTCCCAGAGGTGTCGGCGCCGTTACGCGGGCCGCTCTTTTTCAGCCGCCGCGTTGATCGCAGCTTGATGGCCGACGGCATCCTGTGCGGGCCGGTCCGGCTTGGCAATCCCCTCGGTCGAAGACCGAAATGTCGGTTCTGCCGCCACCGGGGCCGATGACTCGCGCGGGATCGCTGCGCCGCCGCCGAAATTGCCCCCCGAAACGAAAAATTTACGCAATTCTTCAACCGCTTGGGTCGCAATCTTGGCGAGTGTGGCGGCGCGGAGACAGCGAAACGGGGTCGCCGGGTGTAGATTCATTGCTCAATTCGAATTGGAGTCGTCGATGAAACGAATTCTTGCCGGTGCGATGCTCGTTGGAACCGCAGTGAGCGCGCAGGCAGCCGACATGGCCGTCAAAGCGCCCTACCTCAAGGCCCCGATGGCCGCGATCTATGATTGGACCGGATTCTATATCGGCGTGAACGCAGGCGTCGGCATCGGCCGCAACCGCACCTCGCACAGCTTGAACAACGATACGCTCTACATCAATCCGCAGGGCGGCTTCGGCGGCGGCCAGATCGGCTACAACTGGCAAACCAACTCGATGTTGGGGCCGATCGTTTACGGTGTCGAAGCCGATTTCCAGGGCGCGGGCCTCAGCGATGACAGCGTTTCCGTGCTCCCGGCCACCCAGTACAACCAGAAGAGCGATTGGTTCGGCACGGTTCGCGGCCGCATCGGTCTGGCGACCGGACCGGTGCTCAGCTATTTCACTGGCGGTTACGCCTATGGCAACCTGAAGACCACGGTCAATGAAGGCGGCATCGCCGCATTCTCGGACAGCAAAACCGTGACCGGCTGGACCATCGGCAGCGGCGTTGAAGCAGCGCTCGGCGGCAATTGGACCGGCAAGATTGAATATCTCTACCTCGACATGGGCAACAAGACCGACACCTTCGGTCCCGGCGTCCAGGTCCTCAACAGCAAAATCCGCGAAAACATCTTCCGCGTCGGTCTGAACTACCGGATTGGCGGAAACAATGCGGGTTACATCGCGCCGGTCGCGGCGAACTGGACCGGCTGGTATCTCGGTGGCAATTTCGGTTCCGGAACGGGCCGTGATCGCAGCTCCATCGCCGGCATCAACGAACAGTTCAACCTGTCGCCCGACGGCGTGAATGGCGGCGTGCAGGCCGGCTACAATTGGCAGATGGCGAACTGGGTCTACGGTCTCGAGACCGACATTCAGGCTTCGAACCAGAAGGACGACAAGACCGTTGTGGCGCTCGGCCTCGCCTCCTTTAACGCCAAGCTGCCCTGGTTCGGCACCGTTCGCGGCCGCCTCGGTTACTCGGTTGGTCAGACTCTGTTCTACGCAACTGGCGGTTTCGCCTACGGCGAAGTGAAAACCAAAGTCAGCGTGCTGGGCCAGACTGCCGAGGTGTCGAACACCCAGACCGGCTATGCCGTCGGCGGCGGCATCGAGACCCCGTTCAATCCGCTCGGGCTGTTCGGACCGAACTGGACCTCCAAGACTGAATATCTCTACGTTGATCTTGGCTCGCAAACTCAGGGATCAGGAACAACAACGTTCACCACTGATGTCACCGAGCATGTGCTCCGCACCGGCCTGAATTATCACTTCAATTCGCCGACCGTCGCGCGCTACTGAGCCTTTCTTTCTCCCGTAAACTTCAACCCCGGCCTCACGGCCGGGGTTTTTGTTTGTGGCGCCGCTTGCGGGGATCGGATCTTGCGCGATCAGATCCTGGTCGCGATCGCAACCAGGCCCGGCACCGCGACGCCGCCCTCCTGGCGGGTCGACATCCGATCCAGCCGTTGCAGCCGAAGGCCCGCGCCGGCAATCGCGACGCGCAGATAGCTCTCGCTGTGGGCGTAGCGCAGCCCCGGCCCCAGGATCACGCCGTCAGCATCATGGCTCTCGGCGGTGAAGGCCAGCACCCCGTCCGGCGCCAGCACCCGCGCGATTTGCGCCAGCACCGGGCCGAGCTCGTGCAGATAGATCAGCACATCGGCGGCGATCACCAGATCGGCGCCGGCGGCGCCCCGGCGTTCGAGGCCGTCGACGATCTCCGCCACTTCGAGTTCGGCATAGAGCCCGGTGGCGCAAGCGCGCTCGATCATTCGCGGCGACAGATCGATGCCGATGAACTCGCCCACGACCGCCGCGAAGGCGCCTGCGGCAAGGCCGGTGCCGCAACCCAGATCGATGGCGTGGTCGAACCACATCGGCCGCGCGGCGGCGGCGCGAACCCCGAGCACGGCCTTGTACAGCACTTCCGGACCGCAATAGCCCAGCGTGCCGACCAAGGCGGATTCGAATTTCGGCGCATATTGATCGAACAGCGCAGTGACATAAGTCGGCGGCATGGTTGCGAGGCTGGCGGCGCCGAGCCGCATCAGCCGCAGACCGGCGCCGTTGCGGTCGCCTTCATCGCTGCTCTGGGCATGACCGAAGGCGATGATCGCGCCGGCGCGGTCGCCGAGCTGTTCGCGGACCTCGCCCAGGGTGAACCAGGCGGTGGCAAAGCCCGGCGCCAGATCGGTGGCCTGCACGAACAGGTCCTCGGCCGCCACCAGATCGCCGCGCAACTGCAGATCGCGCGCGAAATCGAACCGCCGATCGGCGATCATATCGCCCGATGACATGAACAGGCGTGCTGGCATTTTGGGAACCGGTTGCCGAGGCGGGAATTCGCAAGTGTCGACAGACTCGCGGCACTCGAATGAACTCGCCGCCGGCTTATATAGCTATGATGCGCCCGCACGACATACTGATTCCCGCCGCCGCCGGCCTGTGCTGCAAGCCGGGCGGCTTTCACATCGATCCGGTGCGGCCGGTGGAGCGCGCCGTGATCACGCACGGCCATTCCGACCACGCCAGGGCCGGCCACGGCGCCGTGCTGGCTACCCAGGAAACCCTCGACATCATGCGGCTGCGCTATGGCGAGAATTTTGCCGGCAGCACCCAGGTCATCGGCTATGGCGAGCAATTGCGGCTCGGGGACGTCACGATAAAATTCCACCCCGCCGGCCATGTGCTCGGCTCGGCGCAGGTTGCGGTGAGCTGTGGCGCCATCCGCATCGTCGCCTCGGGCGACTACAAGGATGCGCCCGATCCGACCTGCGCGCCGTTCGAGATCGTGCCCTGCGACGTCTTCATCACCGAGGCCACGTTCGGACTGCCGGTGTTCCGTCATGGCGATGCGGCCGCCGAAGTCGCCAAACTGCTGGCCTCGGTAGCGCTGTTTCCGGAACGCGCCCATCTGGTCGGGGCCTATTCGCTCGGCAAGGCGCAGCGGGTCATCGCGCTGATCCGTCAGGCCGGCTATGACGCGCCGATCTATCTGCATGGCGCGATGGAGAAGATCACCGCCTATTATCAGAGCCGCGGCGTGCCGCTCGGCGAGCTGCGCGCGGTCAAGGGCGTGAAGAAGGCCGATCTGGCCGGCACCATCACGCTGGCGCCGCCATCGGCGACCTCGGATATTTGGACGCGGAGGTTTCCCGATCCCGTCACCGCTTTCGCATCCGGCTGGATGCGCGTCCGCGCCCGCGCCCGGCAACGCGGCGTCGAACTGCCGCTGGTGATTTCCGATCACGCCGATTGGGACGGGCTGACCGCGACCATCAAGGCCACCGGCGCCGGCGAGATCTGGGTCACCCACGGCCAGGAGGACGCGCTGGTGCATTGGTGCGCGACGCAAGGATTGGCGGCGCGGCCTCTGGCGCTGGTCGGCTATGGCGACGAAGACGGCGACGAACCGCCCGTAAGCGAAGGCGCCACGGCATGAACCGTTTCGCCGAACTGCTCGACCGCCTCGCCTATGAGCCCGGCCGCAACAACAAGCTGCGGCTGATCACCAACTATCTGCGCGCCACCGAGGATCCGGATCGCGGCTACGCGCTGGCCGCATTGACCGGCGCGCTGTCGTTCAAACATGCCAAGCCGGGCCTGATCCGCGAGCTGATCGCCGCCCGCACCGACCCGGTGCTGTTCGCGCTGTCCTATGATTACGTCGGCGATCTGTCGGAGACCGTGGCGCTGATGTGGCCGGCGCATCAGCACTCCGCCCTCATCTCCCCTCCCCCTTGCGGGGAGGGAGCCTGCCCCGGACTTGATCCGGGGGCGGGGGTGGGGGTAGCCACAACGGCAGCACCCGCAGCTTACCCCCCACCCCAACCCTCCCCCGCAAGGGGGGAGGGAGCAGGCCCTGCTCGCGGCGAGCGAGCAAATTCGACTCCCACCGAGTCGGCAAGTAGCCGCCACAACAATCCGCCGCCGCCGACCCTGACCGAGGTCGTCGCCACGCTGTCGACGCTCGGCAAGGCCGAACTGCCGGCGCAGCTGGCGCGGTGGCTGGACGAGCTCGACGAGACCGGGCGCTGGGCGCTGTTGAAGCTGGTCACCGGCGGAATGCGGATCGGGGTGTCGGCGCGGCTGGCGAAGACCGCGGCGGCGGCGCTCGGCGACAAGGATGCACATGAGCTGGAGCTGATCTGGCCCGGGCTTTCGCCGCCTTATCTCGAGCTGTTCGCCTGGCTCGAAGGCCGCGCCGCCAAGCCGATCAATCTCGATCCGGCGCCGTTCCGCCCGGTGATGCTGGCGCATGCAATTGCCGACGACGATTTTGCCGCGATGAATCCGGCCGACTACATCGCCGAATGGAAATGGGATGGCATCCGGATTCAGGCGGTCAGCGGCCGCGATGCCGACGGCAACATTGTCGCGCGGCTGTATTCGCGGAGCGGCGAAGATATCACCAGGAGCTTCCCCGACCTGCTGCCGTCGCTGCGACTGCCCGGCGCGATCGACGGCGAATTGCTGGTGCTGCGCGACGGACGGGTGCAGTCGTTCAACGTGCTGCAGCAGCGCTTGAACCGCAAGACCGTGACGCCGAAGCTGATCAAGGACTATCCGATCCACCTGCGCGCCTATGACCTGCTCGGCGACGGTGACAGCGACCTGCGCACGATGACATTCGCCGAGCGCCGCGCCCGGCTGCAGCGCTTCATCGCCGAGCTCGCCGATCCGCGGATCGATCTGTCGGAGACGATCGATTTCGCCGACTGGGCGGCGCTGACCGCGGCGCGACGCGATCCGGCCAGCGCCGGCGCGGGACTCGATGCCGACGCGGTCGAGGGCGTGATGCTGAAGCGCCGCGACGCGCTGTATCTGCCGGGCCGGCCGAAGGGCCAATGGTGGAAATGGAAACACGATCCGCACATCATCGACGCGGTGCTGATGTATGCCCAACGCGGCCACGGCAAGCGCTCGTCCTATTATTCCGACTACACGTTCGGGGTCTGGACCGACGGCGACGATGGCGAGCAATTGGTGCCGGTCGGCAAGGCCTATTTCGGCTTCACCGATGAGGAACTGTTGCAGATCGACCGTTTCGTGCGCCGCAACACCACTGAGAAATTCGGCCCGGTCCGCCATGTGGTGCATGAGCCGAATCAGGGCCTGGTGCTGGAGGTGGCGTTCGAGGGGCTGGCGCGCTCGCCGCGGCATAAATCCGGGGTGGCGATGCGGTTTCCGCGAATCAGCCGGCTGCGCTGGGACAAGCCGCCGCGCGAGGCCGACCGGCTGGAGACGCTGGAGCGGATGCTGACGGGCGACGCCCCGATTCCGCCTGCAGCCGGCGGCCATTGACGGGATCAAACCGGTTCCCCATTTGCGTTGCAGCGCCTATCATGCGCGCTGATCCGCGCGGGAGACCAATGATGCCAAACGACACACGGGAACTGCCGGCGAACCGGGACAGCCTGACCCGCTTTCTGGGCGGCTCGCCGCTGGCGGTGGCGTTTCGGCTGGTGCTGCTGTCGGTCCTGGTCGGCGTGGTGCTGGCGGCGATCGGCTTCGATCCGTGGAACATCATTGTCAGCATCCGTATCCTGTTCCAGCGGATCTGGGATCTCGGCTTCGACGCCGTCAACGGGCTGTGGCGCTATTTCCTGCTCGGCGCGGTGATCGTGGTGCCGATCTGGCTGCTGTCGCGATTGTTCGGCGCACCGAACGGGCGGTAATCGAGCCGCGAGTCCACGACAATGTCAGCCGGTTCCGGCGTGACCAACCGGCGCGTATTCGCGATCGCCGGGCCGGCGATGCTGGCCAATCTGACCACGCCACTGCTCGGCGTCGTCGCCACCACGGCGATCGGCCAGCTCGGCGACCCGCATCTGCTCGGCGGCGTGGCGCTGGCCTCGGTGGCGTTCGATTGCCTGTTCTGGCTGTTCGGCTTTCTGCGGATGGCGACGCTGGCCTTCACCGCCCAGGCGCTCGGCTCCGGCGACACGCTCGAGATCCGCGCCGTGCTGGCGCGCGCGCTGCTGCTCGGCTTCGCCATCGGGCTCGCCCTGATCGCGCTGCGCACGCCGCTGGCGACGCTGACCTTCACCCTGATGGGCGGCAGCGACGCGGTGACCGCGGCGGCGCGGCAATATTTCTTCATCCGGCTGTGGTCGGCGCCGCTGATGCTCGGCAACTATGTGGTGCTCGGCTGGCTGGTCGGCCAGGCCCGCACCGGGATCGCGCTGGCGATCCAGGTCGGCATCAACTGCATCAACATGGCGCTGACCGCGTTCTTGGTCCTGGTCGCCGGCCAGGGCATCGCCGGCGCGGCGATCGCCACGGTCACGGCCGAAAGCTGCGGCTTCGTCGTCGGCCTGATCGTCGCCTGGCAATTGCTCGGTCGGCGGCTCGGCGTGTCGCGCGCGATGCTGCTGGATCGCGCCCAGCTCTCGCGGCTGTTCGTGATGAACCGCGACATCATGATCCGCACCGCCGCGCTGATCGCCGCCTTCCTGGTCTTCTCCGCGCAGAGCGCCCGCGCCGGCGACCTGACGCTGGCCGCCAATGCGGTGCTGAACAATTTCCTGATGATCGGCTCGTTCTTCCTCGACGGCCTCGCCAGCGCCGCCGAGCAGCTCTGCGGCCGCAGTTTCGGCGCCCGCAACCGCCGCGCCTTCGCGCATGCGGTGCGGCTGGTGCTGATCTGGAGCGCGCTGTTTGGCGCCGCGGTGACGGGACTGTTCACGCTGTTCGGCAATGCGCTGATCGACTTCATCACCGCCAGCCCGGAGATCCGGGTCGCGGCGCGCGAGGCGATGTGGCTGGCCGCGCTGGCGCCGCTCTGCGGCGTGGCCGCCTATGCGTATGACGGGATCTATATCGGCGCCACCTGGGCGCGCGAGATGCGCAACCTGATGCTGATCGCATTCGCCGCCTATCTCGGAGCCCTGTACCTGCTGGCGCCGTTCGGCAATAGCGGGCTGTGGACTGCGCTATTGTTGTTCCTGCTGTGCCGCGGGGCGCTGCAGGCGCTGCGCTATCCGGCAATGGTACGGGTTTCGTTTCCGCCGGGATCGGGGTAGAGCAGAATTCCGGCCGGCTGATGGGGCCAGATCAACGGAACGAAGCCATGCAACTGCGATTTGTCGGCTGCGGCGATGCGGTGGGATCCGGTGGGCGGCTCAATACCTGCTTTCATGTCGGCGGCGAGAAGGTCAATTTCCTGATCGATTGCGGCGCGTCGTCGCTGGCCGCGCTGAAGCGCTACAACATCGCGCGCGACGACATCGACCTGATCCTGATCACGCATTTCCACGGCGACCATTTCGGCGGGCTGCCGTTCCTGCTGCTCGACGCCCAATTCGCCAAGCGCAAACGGCCTTTGGTGATCGCCGGTCCCCAGGGCATCGACATCAGGCTGACAAGGCTGCGGGAAGCGCTGTTCGAGCATTCGTCCGCTACCCTGCCGACCTTCGACCTGTCGGTGATTGCGCTCGAGCCCGGCGAGGCCCGTGACTTCGGCGGCGTGACGGTGACGCCGTTCCCGGTGGTCCATGGTGATTCCGGCGGTCCATTCTTCGCCTACCGGGTCGAGGCCGAAGGCCGCACCATCGCCTATAGCGGCGACACCCAATGGACCGAAACCCTGGTCAACGCCGCGCATGATTCCGACCTGTTCATCGCCGAGGCCTATTACCACGACAAGGTCGTCAAGAATCACCTCAGCCTGAAGACGCTGGAAACCCATTTGCCCGAGATCAATCCGAAGCGGCTGATCCTCACCCATATGAGCGACGACATGCTGCGCCGGCTCGACACCCTGCCGCATATGGCGGCAAGCGACGGGCTGGTCGTCGAGTTGTAGCGCCACCCTCTCGTCATTCCGGGGGGCGAGGCCGCAGGCCGAGCGAACCCGGAATCTCGCGGCGAGGCCGTGCGCTCAAGCGAGATTCCGGGTTCGCTCGCAGCTATCGCTGCGCGCGCCCCGGAATGACGAGTCCTTGCTCAGATCGGCCAGTCTTCGGCGGTGATGGTGGGGGCGTCGGCGCCGACGATTTCGGACAGCGAATCGCGGCCGGTGCGCAGCAGCGTCGAGGCGAGGTCGGCCTTGATGCTCTCGACCAGGCCGAGGCCTTTATAGACCAGCGACGAATAGACCTGGATCAGACTGGCGCCGGCGCGGATCTTGGTCAGCGCGGCGCCGCCGGAATCGATGCCGCCGACGCCGATTAGCGGAAACGCGCCCTCGGCACGGACAAAGGTCTCAGCCACCATCCGGGTCGACAGCCGGAACAGCGGCCGGCCGGACAATCCGCCCTGCTCCGTGGCCCGCGTCCGCTCGCGCAAGGTCGGCGGCCGCGCCAGCGTGGTATTGGCGACGATCATGCCGTCGACCCGGCGCGAGCGCGCGATATGGACCACATCGTCGAGTTCGGTCAGCGTCAGATCCGGCGCGATCTTCAGCAGCACCGGCGTATCGCCGGCGTTTTGCCGGACCCGTTCGCGGGCCTCGATCACCTTGGCCAACAGATCGTCGAGCGCCGCCGCCTGCTGCAGATTGCGCAGGCCCGGCGTGTTCGGCGACGAGACGTTGACGGTGAAATAGCTCGCCACCGGCGCGAAGGTTTCGATCAGCTTGACGTAGTCGGCGACGCGATCGTCGCTGTCCTTGTTGGCGCCGACATTGACGCCGACGATGCCGGGAAGCTGGGCGCGCGCCGCCAGCCGCCGCAGCACGATTTCGGCGCCGTCATTGTTGAAGCCCATGCGGTTGACGATGGCCTCGTCGCGTTCGAGCCGGAACAGGCGCGGCCGCGGATTGCCGGATTGCGGGAGCGGCGTCACCGTGCCGATTTCGACAAAGCCGAACCCCAGCCGCAGCATCGCGTCCGGCGCCTCCGCATTCTTGTCGAAGCCGGCGGCGATCCCGACCGGATTAGGAAAATTGAGGCCGAACGCACGCATCGCCAGTTTGGGATCGTCCAGCGGCGGACGGAACTGCGGCAGCAGGCGCAGGCCCTGGATCGCCAGGCGGTGGGCGTCTTCCGGATCCAGCCAGCGCAGCAGCGGCAATGACAACGCATCGAAGGCCCGGATCATCGCGGCAGCTCCGGAACGTCATGGCTGCCGTCGGGGCGGGTGTGCAGTTCGACAATGGCGGTGACCGCGCCGAGATCGAGCTCGCCATACAGATGCGGAAACAGCGCGTCGTCGCGCGAGGGCTCCCAGCGCAACGCGTCGCCGAGCGCATCGGCATCGACCGCGACCAGGAACAGCCCGGTCTGGCCGACATAGTGCTTGCGCAAGGTGCCCGGCAGCTGGTCCGCAGTGGAGAAATGAATGAAGCCGTCGCGGGCGTCGTCGGCGCTGCCGCGGTACACGCCCTGACGTTCCGCCTCGCGCCAGGCGGAGGCGTCACAAATTTTGTAAATCCTGCGCAAGGGCCGGGAATCCTGCTGCGGCTGATCGGTCTGCATCATGCCTTATCGGGGCCGCCGCCGGGGATCCGACAACGTTCGTTGAAACAAAGGCTTACCGGTGTCCTGGTGGTGACGGTTGGCCGCGATCCGGAAAGGCCGCGACCGACCGTATCGGCCGCCCCTGCGCACTTCAAGAGCGCGTTTTATTGCCGCGCAGGATTGCGCGATCGCCAGCACTAAGGTAATAATTCCTAGTTTCGTCAAGTATCTCACCCGCCCGGCGATGCCGGGCCTCTGGACCCATGGACCACCATGCTGACTCATGATCAGATCTGGACAGCATTGGATCGACTTGCCGAGCGGGCCGGCCTGTCGCCGTCGGGCCTCGCCAAGCGCTCCGGTCTCGATCCCACCACCTTCAACAAATCCAAGCGCATCACCAATGACGGCCGCGAGCGTTGGCCGTCCACCGAATCGGTGGCCAAGGCGCTCGCCGCCACCAACACTGCGATCGATTCCTTCGTGCAGCTGATCGACAACCGCGCCCGCACGGTGCAGTCGGTGCCGCTGCTCGGCCTCGCCCAGGCCGGCTCCGGCGGCTTTTTCGACGATGGCGGATTTCCGGTCGGCAAGGGCTGGGACGAAGTCGGCCTGCCCTCGGTCAATGACGAACACGCTTATGCGTTGGAAATCTCCGGCGATTCGATGAAGCCCGCGTTCCGCGACGGCGACGTCATCGTGGTGTCGCCCGGTACTGCGATCCGACGCGGCGACCGCGTCGTGGTCAAGACCACGGACGGCGAGGTGATGGTCAAGGAGCTGAAGCGCCGGACCACCAAGGTCGTCGAGTTGCAGTCGTTGAATCCCAGCCATCCGGACCGGACATTGTCGCCCACCGAGGTCGAATGGATCGCCAGAATCGTGTGGGCCAGCCAATAGAGCATGATCCCGAAAGGTGGATCCCGGTTTTCGGAAAAGATCATGCTCAAACAAGCTCGAGCAGGATGACGATTCGAAAATAAGTCATCCTGCTCAAGCCGGCTTCGCGGCAGCACAGGGGCGGCCCGACCCGTCTTTCGGCGCGATTGATATCACCATCGAATCGGTCCCAAATAGGGTGGGAACCGAGCCGAGGAGTCTCCTATGAACCGTCGCCATGCATTGAAGGCCCTGGCGGGTCTTGCGCTGTGTCCGATCTGCGCCTCGGCCGGCCTGGCCGCGGAGACTGCCCATCACTGGGGCTATGACGGCGAAGGCGGACCGGCCAAATGGGGCGAGCTCGACGCCGCCAACCAGGTCTGTTCGGTCGGCTCGCAGCAATCGCCGATCGATATCGGCGCAACGGTGCAGGCTAACCTGTTCCCGATCGAGATCAACTGGGCCGACAAGGCCGACACCATCGTCAACAATGGCCATACCATTCAGCTGAATTTCGCCGAGGGCAGCAGCACGCTGAAGCTCGGCGCAGTCAAATTCGCCCTGCTGCAGCTGCACTTCCATCACCCGAGCGAACATATGATCGACGGCAAGAATTTTCCGATGGAGGCGCATTTCGTGCATCGCTCGCCCTCCGGCGGGCTCGGCGTCCTCGGCGTCCTGTTCGAGGCCGGCAAAGCCAATGCCACGCTCCACAAGATCGTCGCGACGATGCCGGACCACGCCGGTCCCGCGGTGAAGGCCGACGCCGCGATCAATCCGAATGCGCTGCTGCCCGAAAAGCTCAGCTATTTCCGCTATGAGGGCTCGCTGACGACGCCGCCCTGCAGCGAAATCGTCGACTGGATGGTGCTGACCCATCCGGTGGCGGTGGCGAAAGAGGACATCGCCGCCTTCGCCAAGCTCTACCCGATGAATGCGCGGCCGGCGCAAAAGGACAATCGCCGCTTCGTGCTGCAGTCGAACTGAGGCGCGGGGCGGCCGAGGCAGGCTGGTGGCTTCAGCCGCCGGCCTTCGGCGTCGCGGGCTCGCCGAGCGCCACATCGTCGACCAGCGATGACGAAACCGACGGGACCTGCCGGCCGTCGGAGGCCCGTGACACCGCGAGACGAGTCTTGTTGAACAGGGCTTCGGCGCCGATGGTCGGCGACGAAATCGATTTGAGCAACTCGCTGACCAGCAGGCTGTTCTGGCCCTCGGCATCGTCAGCGACCTTGCCGGGCGTGTCCGAGGAAATCACCAGCGCATTGTCCGCCGCATCGATCGGCGCCAGCCCATGGGAAAACGACCGGAAACGGCGCTCATAGGGATTGCGTCGCGACGCGTCGATCACCGCCAGCTTGACCTGGGCCCCGCGCTCCTTGATCGTCCCCAGAACCGACTCGATGCTGATCCCGTTGCGGCGCACATCGCGCTCGTTCCAGATCGTCGCATCGACCGGAATCATATAGCTCTCGCGGCCGGACTGGATCCCGAATCCGCCGAAGAACAGCATCACCACCGAATCCGGCCTGATCCTGGATTTCAGCCGATCCACCGCGCGCGCCATGTCTTCCTTGGTGGCGTCTTCGACGACGTCGACGTCAAAGCCTTCGTGGCGCAAGGCGCCGGTCAGCGCCCGCGCGTCGTTGATCGACTGACTCAGCGGTTGGCCGGCATCAGGGTAGTGACCGTTGCCAATCACCAGGGCGAGCCGGGCCGCCTTGGGTTCGGTGCTGCTGATCGCGGCGGCCTCGGCCGCCTTGGCGGCATCAAGCGCGCGCTTGTTCAGCGCCGCATGGGCGCCGAGCCCAAGCGACACCAACCCGACCAGCGCGGCCGCGGTGGTGAGCGAACGGCGGGAAATGCCAAACTGGCGCATGTTCATCGTCAGTAGTTCCTTGCGACGCGAGCCTTCGGCGCGTCAAAGCCTGTCAGGTTTTTGGGGTTGGCAATCCAGTGCAAGTCAATTGCGCTGGTTTTGCGGCATCGCACCATAAAAAAGGATTACCGTGCCACCATCCGGCAGGCAAGCCGGTCGATTATTGGCCGAACAGCCTTGGGAACCGGGTTCCGGCGGCGCTTTGGCTTGGCTGAAGGCGCGGAAATGCCCGCAATGGCAGGATGGCGTGGTTGCGTGGCCTTGCTGGACCGGATCCCGGAGCCGCTCCGCGACGGCTGCATGGCTGACAAACATGCAACCAGCCATGGCGGACGCAACAGCCACAGCACAATCGACTTGGGTTCGAATCTGGCTTGCCGACGGATCATGACGCTCTCCCTCTGCGCTGCTTGCCCTTTGCGCGCCTTGCTGAGTGCGGGCATGTGGCGCAAATCCTGATCCTGGCTCCGACCGCCCGCCGTGACCTTTCGCACATTTGTATTCCGCCGCGGCCCGTGCGAATTTTCGATCGGTTGCAGGTCGGGGGCAGGGCAGCGATATGGCCGGGCTCGGGACGTACGACCAGAGCGTGCGGAAAGAGTCCCATGAATGTTCGCCATATGGCCAGCGCTGCGTATCGTGCGCTGACCGCCAACAAGCAAGGCCCGTCGCTCTACGACATTTGTGACCCGGTGTTTCTGGGTCGCAAGGGCGGCGATCCGCACATTGCGACATTCTACAAGACCGCGCTCGGCAATCCGGCGCTGCGCCCGTTGTTGCGACGCGCCGGATTGCCGGAACTGCGCGACCCGATCAAATTCCGCGCACTGCGCGACGCCCTGGCCCGCGCCTGCCACGACGAGAACCCGGATTGGGCCGAGATCGGCAAGCCTGTCGCCGAGCTGCTCGACACCGTGCAGCTGCAACATCCCCGCCCGCGGCCGGCCGCGATGCCGACGCGGATGCCGCGCCCGGCCGATATCGATAGCGCGATCCGCGCCTGCGGCGACCATCTGCTGCGATCCTTTGAGCGCAACGGCTTCTTGCCGGCCTATGCGGGGTTCAACCTGATCGGCGATCCCGATATCCACGGCCGCGATTTCCTGACGGCGCTGACCGGGCTCAATGCGCGAAGTTACAAGAATTCGACGCTGTTATTTAATCTGGCGCGGGTATTCATCGCCCGCTCGCCCGCAGGCGAGCTGATCAATCCGCCCTGGGCCGGGATCGCCGAGCCGATGTGGCAGCCGATGCAGATTCGGCACCGCTCGGCCTATTACGACGCGTTTTTCGTCGAGGCGCTGCTCGGCTATATCGACACCGGACTGGCATCGCCCGATGACGTAGCGGCGTCGCGCCGGACCATCGCCGACATGATCGACTTCTGTTTGAACGTCAGCCGCGAGAGCGTGCGCGGCGCCGATGGCAGCCGCTTCAACGTCGTCACCGCGCTGGCGCCGCCGCCGCATCCGCGCTTCAGCCGGTTCTTCACGCGGGTCAAGCACAACCTCGGCTTCGGTGTCTATGTGCCCGATTGCGACACGACGGCCTGTTCGATTTCCGCGGCGACCCAGGCCGGCTCGCCCGACCCGATGCTGGATCAGCCGCTGATCGACTTCTACGCCGGCTATCAGATCCGCGCCGGCGCCAACGAGCCGCTGGTCAGCGTGCCGCTCAACGACCATCTCGACTATGACGGCGCCATCGTCACCTGGATCGACAATCTGGCCGGCGACCGGCCGTTCGGCAACGACCTCGACCCGACGCTCAATCTCGACGTGCTCGAGGTCAGCTTCCGCAATTGCGGGCGCTGGCAGATCCTCGAGACGCCGAAGCGGCTGGATACGGTGCGGCGGATCGTCGAGTTTCAGCTGCGGCTGGTGATCAGCGGCGCCTTCGCCGATCCGAAATCCCATATCTACTACCTGCCGGAATTGTATTGCGCCTATTTCGGCCGCTGCTACGCCGCGTTCCGCGCGCTGCCCGAACCGGCCCAGCAGGCGATCGACCCCGAGGGGCACTTTGAAACCATGCGCGGCAAGGTGCTCGGCTATGTGCAGGACGAGATGGTTCCGGCCGAGATGAACGCATTCGACGCCGCTTTGGCGCTGATCGCGTTGGGCCATCTCGGCGCCGAACTGACCTCTATCGTTCCGGCGCTGCATTGCATCCTCAATGCGTTGGGCGAAGGCGGACGACACGGCCCGTTCAAGGCCTATGAGTGGAACAAGATGAAGACCCCGACCCGGATCCTGGTCGGCGGGCCCGAGGTGACCTCGGCCTTCGTGCTGATGGGCCTGGCGCTGGCGCGCAAGACGATCGCGCAGCGCTCCGCCGCGGCTTAAAGCCGGTCTCGCGCGAAGGTGAAGCAAGGCGCAAAACGGCGCTGGCGCAGGGGTCAAATTCACACCACAATCGCAGCACCTGCTCACTGCGCATTTACCGCGACCGAGTCGGTGTTTTGCTGAATGGGCCGCCCATGTTGAAGCACTTTGTTCTCGCTCTTGCGGTCTTGCTGTTGCCCGCAACCGCCAACGCCGCCGACATCACCGGCATTCCCAAGCTGCGCGATGGCGATCACGTGCTGATCGGCAGCACCAAAATTCGCCTGGCCGGCATCGACGCGCCGTCGCGGGATCAGCTTTGCCTCAATCCGAAGGGCGAGCGCTGGACCTGCGGCGTGGCCGCGCGCGACGCCTTGGCGCAGCATGTCGGCGCCAAAAGCTGGAGCTGCCACACGCTGCGGGCCGACAAGTTTGGGCGTTCGATCGCCAAATGCGAGGTCGACGGCGAGGACATCCAGCAATGGATGGTCAAGAACGGCTGGGCGCTGGCCGTCGCCCGGCTCTCCCATCTGTATGATGCCGATCAGAAAGCCGCGCGCGCCGCCAAATTGGGGATGTGGCAAGGCGCCTTCATCGCGCCCTGGGACTGGCGCGTCCGCAACAAGAAGACCACCATTCTGGGCGCCGCCAAGGTCCCGGCCAGCGCCAACGCGATCCTGTTGGCCTCGGCATCGGGGCCGATCGCGCCGTCGCCGGAATGCACCATCAAGGGCAATGTCAACCGCTCCGGACACTGCATCTATCACAAGCCGACCAGCCGCTGGTATGCCAAGATCAAGATGAAGATCAGCAAGGGCACCCGCTGGTTCTGTTCGGTGGAAGAGGCCGAAGCCGCCGGTTGCCGCGAGACCAGACGCTAGGCGGCTGGTCGACCGACGGCTTGCAATACATCCGCGCAGGCTGCATCCATCGTGCCGGCGTGCTTCAATCGGGCGCGCCGCCATGCCAGCATGACACTCCCATCGAACAGCAAGCCAAGGAAACCATCAATGGTCGTTCGCGCCGGGCGGGAATTCCTCGCCATTCCCGGGCCCACCACGATGCCCGACGAAGTGCTGCAGGCGATGCATCGCCCCGCGCTCGACATCTATTCCGACGCCATGGTGGAGCTGTCCGACAGCCTGCATCGCGATCTCAGCACGCTGTTCGCCACCAAGGGCCGGTCCTACATCTATATCGCCAACGGCCATGGCGCCTGGGAGGCCGTGCTCAGCAATGTGCTGTCGCGTGGCGACAAGGTGCTGGTGCTGGAAAGCGGCCGCTTCGCGATGGGCTGGGGCAGCGCGGCGGCGGCGATGGGCGCCGAGGTCGAGGTGCTGCAAGGCAGTTACCGCCGCGCCGTGCGCCCCGCCGAGGTCGAGGCCCGGCTGCGGCGCGACACCCAGCACGCCATCAAGGCGATTCTCGTGGTGCAGGTCGATACCGCCTCCGGCGTGCGCAACGACATCGCGGCGATCGGCCAGGCGATCAAGGCGGCCGGCCATCCGGCGCTGTTCATGGTCGACGCGGTGGCCTCGCTCGGCTGCATGCCGTTCGAGATGGACGCCTGGGGCATCGACGTTGCGATGTCGGGCTCGCAGAAGGGGCTGATGTCGCCGCCCGGCCTCGGCTTCGTCGCGGTCAATGATCGCGCCCGCGAAGTCCACAGGAACGCCGGGCTGCGCACGCCATATTGGGACTGGACCCAGCGCGAGGGCCCCGAGCACTATCAGAAATATGCCGGCACCGCGCCGGTGCATCTGTTGTTCGCGCTGCGCAAGGCGTTCGACATGCTGTTCGCCGAAGGGCTCGACAATGTGTTCCTGCGTCATCGCCTGCTCGCCGAAGCGGTGCGCCGCGCGGTTTCGGTCTGGGCCGAGGGCCAGGTGCTGAGCTTCAATATCGAGGACGCCAGCGAGCGCTCCGACACCGTCACCACGGTGCTGGTTGCCGAGGGTTTTGATTCCGGCGCATTGCAGCGCTACTGCAAGGACCAATGCGGCGTCGTGCTGGGCGTCGGGATCGGCGACCTGTCCGGCCAGGCGTTCCGGATCGCCCATATGGGCCACGTCAACGCCCCGATGGTGCTGGGCACGCTCGGCGTCATCGAGGTCGGGCTCACCGCGCTGCAAATTCCGCATGGCAAGGGCGGCGCCACGGCGGCGATCGACTATCTGGGCAACAACGTGCCGGCCTGACCCAGCTCCGCCCGACCTCGCTACTGCGGGGCCGGCGCGGCGCGGCGCATCCACAGCAGGAATCCGATGCTGCCGGCAATCGACAGCGCGATCAGCGCCAGCGCCAGATCGAGCGCGGCCGGCGCGTCGCGTATCCGCTCGGTCGCGAAATAGATCGACCCGATGGCGGCGACGCCGGCGGCGCTGGAAATCTGTGTGGTGGTGCCATACAGACCGGACCCCGAACCGGCACTGCCCGCATGCACGCGCGACAGCACGGCGCCGGAAAGCGGCGCCATCACCAGCCCCTGACCGTAGCCGAACACCATCAACGGCAGCGCCACCACAAAGGCCGACGGCGCAGCGATGGTGGCCAGCGTCGCCGCGACCGCGGCGAGGCCCAGGATCTGCAGCACGCAGCCCTCGATCAGCACCAGCGTGCCGCGATGCCGGGCCCGCGCGCCGCTGTGCCGCGAAGCCAGCACGAACGCCAAAGCCAGCGGCATGAAGGCCAGACCGGCCTGCAGCGGCGGAATCCGCAGCGCGGTCTGCATATACAGGGTCATCACCAGATAGAACGCTAGATTGGCGAAGAAGAAGCAGAACACCGAGCCGAGGCCGCGGATGAAGGCGGTATCGGCGAGCAGCGCGAGATCGATCAGCGGCATGCCGCCCCGCGCCGCCACCAGCCGCTCATAGCGCAGGAAAGCGGCGATGATCGCCACACCGATCGCCATGATCACCCAGACCCAGACCGACCAGCCCAGGTCACGGCCGAACAACAGCGGGCCGATCACGCCGAGCAACCCGCAAAACAGGATCAGCGCGCCGGGCAGATCGAGCCGGGTGCCGGGCCGGCGCGGCACCGCCGGCATCACCCGCCAGGCGGCCGTGATGATGACCAGCCCGACCGGGACATTGACCAGAAAGATCGCGCGCCAGCCCAGCCCCGCCAGATCCAGCGTGACCAGAACGCCGCCCAGCGCAAAGCCGGCGGCGCCGGCCAGGCCCAGCACGATGCCATAGATGCCGAAGGCGCGGGCACGGGCGGAATCGGCGAACAGCACATGGATGGTCGCCAGCACCTGCGGCACCATCAGAGCTGCGGTGGTGCCCTGCGCCAGCCGCGCCAGGATCAGCTCGGCGCCGGACCGTGCCAGCGCGCACCACAGCGAGGTCAAAGTGAAGCCGAGCACGCCGGCCAGAAACACATTCTTGGCGCCGTAGATATCTCCGAGCCGGCCGCCGGTGACGATCAGCGTCGCGTAGCCGATCAGATAGATCGCCACCACCGCCTCGAGCTGTGACGAGCTGGCTTGCAGTTCCGCTGCGATGGTCGGGATCGCGACGTTGACGATGAAAGTATCGACCCCGAACATGAACTGGGCCGCGACCACGATCGCCAGCACCCGCCAGCGATGCGACGGCGCGACGGTGGCGGCAACGGCCTGATGCATGGCGATGGACCCTGAGCGTTTGGCGCGACCGCTCAGCGGTCACAGCTTCCCGTCATTGCGTCGATGACCTTGCTGGTAGTTACGGTCTGGCGGTGTGACCTAATAGAATGTGATCAGGAAATAATGCTTATGGCCGTCGGCAATCGAAAACAGCAAGGCGGGCACAGTTTGGGCGGGGACGCGCCGGACTGTCAATCCGCAATGGATGTGAACCGAGCCGCGCCGTCGCGACGGACGGCGGACCGACGAGAAGGTCCCGGCTCGACAGCCATATCAGGATCGGGACCTTCGCGTTCTTTTCCGGAATCCGCCGGGAGCTGTAGCTAGCAGCGCTCAGCCCCACGGGCCGCGCGGTGCACCGCGCGACGGAACGCCGCGCGAACGCGGCTGGCCGCTCCACGGGCCGCGCGGCGGCACGCTCGTCACCGGGCGCGACGGCGCCAGCGGAGCAAATTCGCCGCCCAGCCGCTGCAACGCCGCGATCCGGTTCTCGGTCGAGGGATGGGTCGCGAACAGATTGTCCATGCCCTGCCCCGACAGCGGATTGATGATGAACATATGCGCGGTGGCCGGGGCGTGTTCGGCGTCGGCGTTAGGAATCTGATGCGCGGCATTGTCGATCTTGGCCAACGCCGAGGCGAGCCAGGCGGGCTGGCCGCAGATCCGCGCGCCCATTTCGTCGGCGGCGTATTCGCGGGTCCGGCTGATCGCCATCTGCACCAGCATGGCGCCGAGCGGCGCCAGGATCATCAGCGCCAGCGAGCCGATCAGGCCGGGGCCATTATTGCGGTTGCCGCCGAAGAACATGCCGAATTGTGCGACCATCGAGATCGCGCCGGCGATGGTGGCGGTGATGGTCATCAGCAAAGTGTCGTGGTTCTTCACATGGGCCAGTTCATGCGCGATCACGCCGGCGAGTTCCTCGCGGCTCAGCGATTGCATCAGGCCGGTGGTGACCGCGACCGCGGCGTTTTCCGGGTTGCGGCCGGTGGCGAAGGCGTTGGGCTGCGGATTGTCCATGATGAACACCCGCGGCATCGGCAATTGCGCGCGGCCGGCCAGTTCGGCGACCAATTGATGGAGCTCCGGCGCGTTGCGGGCATCGACCTCCTGGGCGCCGTACATCGACAGCACCATCCGGTCGGAATTCCAATAGGTGAACAGGTTCATGCCGGCGGCGACCACCAGCGCGATAGTGGCGCCCGACGCGCCGCCGATCAGATAGCCGACGCCCATGAACAATGCGGTCATGCCGGCCAGCAGCATCGCAGTCTTGAAGTAGCTCATCATCCTCTCCTGCCCGCGCAACACTGGCGCGCGGCGCTGCGCTCAAGATGGGGATTGTACCGGTGGCTGCGCAAGATGTTGCTGTGCGGCAGCGCGTCGCGGCCGGGGCTCCTGGCGCATTCCCCTGACGGGGCGCGGTGAGCAATCCAGCCTTGCCAAAAACCGCCGAACGCGACAACCTTGCCGCAATGACGGCCCGCCTCGAGAGCCCACTCCCGAGCCACAATCTGCCGCACTGACCCAGGAAACGCCGAGGATCTCCGATGTCGCTACCGATCGCGGACTCGTCACTTGTCTCCCGTCTGGCGCCGCCGAAGCGTGCCGCGCTGGCCCATATTCCGGGCGACGAAGGCTGGCCGATCATCGGCCGCACGCTCGAGGTGCTGGCCGACCCCAAGGGCCAGGTCGAGAAAATGGCGGCGAATTACGGCCTGGTCTATCGCAGCCGGGTGCTGGGCGAGACCAGCATCACCCTGCTCGGCCCGGAAGCCAATGAGCTGGTGCTGTTCGACAATTCAAAACTGTTTTCCTCGGCCCATGGCTGGGGCCCGATCCTCGGCCTGCTGTTTCCGCGCGGGCTGATGATGCTGGATTTCGAGGAGCACCGGCTGCACCGCCGGGCGCTGTCGGTGGCGTTCAAGGCCGGGCCGATGCACTCCTACCTCGCCGATCTCGACGCCGGAATCGGCAGGCGGGTGGCGCAGTGGAAGGCCCAGCCCGGCGCGATGCTGGCCTATCCGGCGATGAAACAGCTAACGCTCGATCTCGCCGCCACCTCGTTTCTCGGCACCGGAATCGGCGCCGAGACCGACGACATCACCCGCGCCTTTGTCGACATGGTGGCGGCCTCGGTGGCGCCGATCCGCAAGCCCTGGCCGGGCACCGCGATGGCGCGCGGCGTCCGCGGCCGCCAACGGATCGTGACGTATTTCTCCGAACAGATTCCGATCCGCCGCGCCAGGGGCGGCGATGATCTGTTCTCGCAATTGTGCCGCGCCACCCACGAGGACGGCGCGCTGCTGTCGACCAAGGACATCGTCGACCATATGAGCTTCCTGATGATGGCGGCGCACGACACGCTGACCTCGTCGCTGACGTCATTCGTCGCCGCGCTGGCCGCCAATCCGCAATGGCAGCAGCGGCTACGCGACGAGATCGCCGCACTCGGCCTCGCGCCCGGCGAGGCAATGGCGTTCGAGCAACTCGAGGCGCTGCCGCTGACCGAGATGGCGTTCAAGGAAGCGATGCGGCTGCGCCCGCCGGTGCCGTCGATCCCGCGCCGGGCGACCCGGGATTTCAGCTTCAAGGGCTTTGCGATTCCGGCCGGAACGCTGGTGGCGATCAACCCGCTGTTCAGCCATCACATGCCGGAGATCTGGCCCGATCCCGACCGCTTCGATCCGCTGCGTTTTACCGACGAGGCGCAACGCGACCGCCACCGCTTCGCCTTCGTGCCGTTTGGCGGCGGCGCCCATATGTGCATCGGGCTGCACTTCGCCTATATGCAGGCGAAATGCTTCGCCCGACACTTCCTGCAAAATCTCGAAGTCAGCTTCGAGCCGGGCTATCAGTCCGACTGGCAGATGTGGCCGATCCCGAAACCGAAGGACGGGCTGAAGGTGACGCTCGCGCCGGTGCGGTGAGTGGCGCCTGGGTGACCCGGTTGTTACTCCGCCGGCTCCACCCCCCGCAGTCATTCCGGGGCGCGAGGCCGACAGGCCGAGCGAACCCGGAATCTTGCGGTCAGGCACAGCGTGGGGCGAGATTCCGGGTTCGCTCGCAGCTATCGCTGCTCACGCCCCGGAATGACGAAACTTCATGTTGAGCCTTATCCCTCGCCGTGATCGAAGGCCTGCTTCAGCGCGGCGAGGCCCTGTTGCTGCGCGGTCCAGTTGCGGCCGCCGGTGATGCCGCCATCGACCACCAGATCGTTGCCATTGATGAAGCTGGATTCGTCGCTGGCCAGAAACACCGCGGCGTGGGCGATGTCGTCCGGCAGCCCGGCGCGCTGGATCGGCTGCGCGGTCTTGTAGATCTCCCGCATCGTCGCCGAGGTCTTTTCCGCCGCCGTCACCGACAGGCCGAGCGCCTTGCCAAAAATCCCGGTGGCGATCGCGCCCGGAGAAATGCTGTTGACCCGGACGCCGCTCTCGCCGAGCTCCATCGCCACGCATTTGGTGAGGTGGATCACCGCGGCCTTGGCGGCGCCATACACCAGCGACGACGAGAAGCCGGCGAGCCGGCCGGCGATGCTGCCATTGTTGATGATGCTGCCGGAGCCCTGCCGCTTCATATGCGGCGCCGCATGTTTCATGCCGAGCATCACGCTGCGGACCAACGTGGCCATCGCGGCGTCGAAGCGGTCGACCTCGAGGCCCTCGATGCCGCCAGTCTGCGCCGGGCCCCCGGCATTGTTGAACAGGCAATCGATCCGGCCGAAGGAGTCGATCGCCTGGCCGATCAAGGCCCGCATCTGTTCTTCATCAGTGACGTCGGTCTGCCTGAACACGCAGGCGGCACCGAGCTGGGCGGCCAATGCCTCACCCTCCGCGGCCCGGCGTCCCGCGATCACCACCTTGGCGCCTTCGGCGACGAAGATCTCGGCCGTGCGCAGGCCTATGCCGCTGGTCGCTCCTGTAATCACCGCAACCTTGCCGTCCAGCCGTCCCATGTCGTTCTCCCCTGACGGTGGGACCTCGCGCCCCATCCGTTGACCATTTGTTAATGACAAAATGCGCCGCTGCCAATCAGGTCGCCTTGGACCACAGCTGCAACGGGCACTCGCGTCGCCGCTTAACCTTTATTAGAATAGAACTTGCGATGTTACGCCACCATGTCAAGCGCAGCCAATTCCGATCCGTCAGCCGCCGTCGAGGAGCCGCCAAGTGCCGGCGACCTGGGACGGATCACGCCGGACGCCAGCGTTGAGTGCCAAGGCGCGCGCCAAGCCGAACGCCAAATCGAGCGCGACGAACTCGATCTGCTCCGGGACATTCTCAGGGCATTGCCCGCCGCAATCACCGTTCAGGACGAATTCGGCGAGCTGCTGTTCGTCAACGAGGCCGCTGCCGCGCAATATGATGCGGGCGCCGCCGCGATGTCGGCAACCGATGCCGCGGCCTCGCTGCCCACCGTCGCACGGGATCAGCTGCGCCGAACCGGCATCGAAAAGCTGCGGGAGGGCGGGCCCCTGCTTCGCGAAGAACGGCTCGGCGATGGCGCCACAGCACGGGTGATGCTGACGGCGCACCGGCCGGTCCGCATCGCCGACCGAAATCTGCTGTTGTCGAGTTCGCTCGACATCACCGAGCAGAAGGCCGTCGAGGACGCGCTGGTGCATCGGGCCTATTTCGACGAACTGACCGGCCTGCCGAACCGCAGCGTGATCGAGCGGCAAGCCAATGCGATCCTGCTCAATGCGACGGATTCCACCCGCTTCGCGCTGGCCTTCCTCGACATCGACAATTTCAAGCACGTCAACGATTACTACGGCCACGCAGTGGGCGACGAACTGCTGGTCGGGGTCGCCAAGCGGCTGGGCATGGAGCTGCGCGAGACCGACATGTTATCGCGGATCAGCGGCGACGAATTTCTGCTGCTGCTCAACCCGATCCAGAGCCAGGACGAAGTCGCCGACTACATCGAATTCCTGCTGCAACGGCTGAAGGTGCCGTTCTACATCGACGGCTCGGAATTGTTCACCTCGGCGTCGATCGGCGTCAGCGTCTATCCCGAGCATGGCGGCAACTACGAGGCATTGCGTCAGAACGCCGACATCGCGATGTATCGAGTCAAGGGCGCCACCAAGGGCGAGGCGGCGATCTTCGACGTCACGATGGAACGCGAGTCGCTGGTGAGGATGGCACTGGAGCAGTCGTTGCGCGAGGCGATCCTCGACAAGCGCTTTTGCTGCGCGTTTCAGCCCAAGGTCGATATCCGCACCCGGGAAATCAAGGGCATCGAGGCGCTGGTCCGGCTGCGCAATGACGACGGCGTGCTCCAGGCGCCCGGCACATTCATCGATCTCGCCGTCGAGCTCGGGCTGATCGACGACCTCACCCATCTGGTATTGGTCGAGATCATGGCGTCGATCGACCTGATCAACGAGGCATTCGGCTCGGGCACCAGCATCAGCATCAACGTCGCGGCAAAGCAGGCCGGCAATCCGGCATTCATGCGCTCCTTCGCGGCCGCGCTCGCCGCCACCGAATGCCCGGAGCGCTTCATGGTCGAAATCACCGAGGATGCGTTTGTCGCCAAGTCGCTTTTCCAGTCCGAGATCCTGCCGCTGCTGCGCCAGATCGGCGTCGGAATTTCGATCGACGATTTCGGCATCGGCTACTCGTCGCTGTCAGCGCTTTCCGACATCACCGCCGATGAAATTAAGATCGATCGATCCTTCATTACCGACATCCACAAACGCCCGCGCAGCCAGGGCATTCTGAAAGCCATCGAGTCGCTCGGCGAGGCGCTCGGCATGACGGTGATCGCCGAGGGAATCGAGTCCTTTGAAGAACTGGCCTATCTGCAGGCCGCCACCAACATCCGCTACGCGCAGGGCTACTACTTCTCCAAGCCGATCTTCCTCGACGAGTTAAAGCCGCCGGCGCACGCGGTCAGCGATGGTCGCCCCAATGCCGCCGGGCGACAGCCCGAAGCAGCTCGCCCGGCGGTCGCGCGACGCGGCGGATCCCGCAGTTAGCAAATTCCGCCGGACAGATGAAACCGGCCCGCGTTCCGCGCAAAGCTGCTGATATCTTTTGAGCCCCCGGTTCAACGCGCTGAACAGGCAGGCGAATCCGTTATCATCCGGAGGTTTCTCGGCCCGCCTGCTTGATCTATCGCAATGTGATCGCCCGCCCGATCGGCAATTGTCGCGACAATTACCGGCAACCTCGGAGGGTGCGATGACGGCCCACACCAAACCCCAGATGTTTTTTGAACGACTAACCGAAATGTTTGCCGACTGGCTCAGGCACCGGCGCGAAATCTCCGAGATGTGTCAGTTCGACGCCGCCGAATACAGCCGCATCGCCCACGATCTCGGCGTCACGGCGTCGGATCTCGACGATCTGGTGCGCCAGGGCCCACACCAGGTCGAGGAATTGCCGCAGCTGCTGAAAGTACTCGGCATCGACGAGCACGCGCTGGCGCGGGCGCAACCGCTGGTGATGCGCGATCTGGAGCGGGTCTGCGCGCTGTGCCGGCACAAGAGCGAATGCGATCACGATATCGCCGATGGCAGCCTGGCCGAGCATTACGAGTCCTATTGCGGCAACAAGGTCACGCTCAACGCGCTGGAAGCCGAAGCGCACCGCGATCAGCCGGTGCCCCCTCGTCACTAGGGAACCGCGATGGCGCACGGGTGGATACGGCTCGTAGCAACCGCAATTCTGATCCTGGCGGTGCTGCTGTTTGTTCGGCTTCACCGGGCTGCCGGCGTCGTCTCACCTGAGGCCTCACGGGGCCATCAGCTCGCCGCAACGTGGTGCAAGGAATGCCATGCTATCGACGCCGCATCGGCGCCGTCAGCCAAGCCGACAGCGCCGGAATTCCAGAAAATCGCCGAGCTGCCTTCGACAACGGCGCTGTCGCTGAAGGTGTTCCTGCAAACCAATCACACCACCATGCCCAACTTCATCATCGCGCCGGGCGATGCCGACGCGATCATCCAATACATCCTCGGGCTCAGGCATGATTGAGCCGACCTTGATCGCCAGCCGGCGCGCCGGTGCCGGAAAGCCGCCGCATGGACTTTGATCACAGCGCCAAGGTCGAGCGGCTGCGGGCGCAACTCACCGACTTCATGCGGTTCCATGTCGAGCCGGCGAATCTCGCCTGGCATCGCGAGGCCGAGGCCGGCCGCTATCCGGTGGCATTGATCGAACGGTTGAAATCGCGAGCATTCTCCGAAGACCTATGGAATCTGTTTCTGCCCGGACTCGGTGACGACGACCCCGGCCAGCGTCTGAGCAATCTGGAATATGCGCCGCTGGCCGAAATCATGGGCCGGATTCCCTGGGCCTCCGAAGCCTTCAACTGCAGCGCGCCCGATACCGGCAATATGGAGCTGCTGCATCTGTTCGCGACGCCGGCGCAGCGCCAGCAATGGCTGGAGCCGCTGCTGATCGGCGAGATCCGCTCTTGTTTCGCCATGAGCGAGCCTGACGCGGCGTCGTCCGACGCCCGCAACATCCGCACCACGATCAGGCGCGACGGCGATGACTATGTGATCAACGGCCGCAAATGGTTTATCACCGGCGCGCTGCATCCAAACTGCCGGGTCGCGATCGTGATGGGCGTCACTGGGGAGGAGCTGGAGCCGAATTCGCTGCAGCGGCATTCGATGATCCTGGTGCCGATGGATACGCCGGGGCTGAGCATTGTCCGCAACATCCCGATCATGCATTACCACTCCCCCGAGGGGCATTGCGAGATGCTGTTCCGCGACGTCCGGGTGCCGGCGTCGAACCTGCTCGGCGAGGAGGGCAAGGGCTTCAAGCTGGCGCAGGACCGGCTCGGGCCCGGCCGCGTCCATCATTGCATGCGCACCATCGGGCAATGCGAGGTCGCGCTCGAGCTGATGTGCGAGCGCGCGCTGGAGCGCAAGGCGTTTGGCCGGCATCTGGCCGACTTCGCCAATGTTCAGGACTGGATCGCCGAATCGCGGCTCGAGATCGATCAGGCGCGGCTGCTGGTGCTGCAGGCGGCGCACCGGATGGACCGCGGCGGCAATGCCGCGGCGCGGGTCGATGTCTCGGCGATCAAGCTGGTGGCGGCACGGCTGCAGACCCGGATCGTCGACCGCGCCATGCAGGTGTTCGGCGCGATGGGGCTGACGCCCGATACGCCGCTATCCTATCTGTGGACCTGGGGCCGCGCGATGCGGTTCCTCGACGGGCCTGACGAAGTCCATTTGCGCGTGGTGTCCCGGGCGGAGATTGCCAAGGCCAAGGCGAATGTGGGCAGCAATGCCGCGCATTTCGTGCCGCCGCAGCTGCTCAAGCCGGACTGACGAAGCTCGTCTCAACCTTTGGATTGTTTCGGAATCACGGTCACGATCCAGCGCGGGGTGTCGCTGGACTTGTCTTCCTGCACGGCGCGGACCAGGCCGGTGACCATGGCGCCACCCACTTTGAGCGTCGCACTTCGTCCGCTGAATTGCGCAATCCGGGAACGCCGCGCCTCTTTCAGATCGGTGGTTTCAAGTCTTTGTATCTTCCAAGCCTCCAGTAACGCGGCGAGTATTCCAGCCCGTCGTTACCCGCTGATTAAATTGAGGCCTCGTAAGAATACCTGAGGAATGCTGCGATATACAGTCGAACCGACGCTGCGCCGCGCCAATACATTGCCTTGATAGCAGTCGTGATGCTCTTCAACTGGAGCAGTGAGGTGCCGATATAGCAACGTTTCGATCTAGCGGATTCAAGCGCGATGTCCCCTCCGCCTGGCGCACCGCAAAGCCCGCATGTCTCGCAACTGATGGAACTGATGTCGTGCGTCCCGTGATAGGACCTGCGACCAGGATACCGCATGTCCGTCGAATACCTGCATCGAACCTCCCGGTGTCAGCGATTCGCCGGACTGTCAGCAGCCTGGCTTTTGATATAACTCAACGAATTGAAAATTTGATCGTGCTCGCTTCCGCAGCACATAAGTCGCGGGGCTTGCCCGTGCGTCGCTTTGCATATTTCTGGCCGTCCTATCAATTTCACCTTCCGCGTAGTGGGGGTGGCGAAACCTGAAAGGGCACCCGCGACCGGGGTGAAAAGGTAAATCAATGCAATATTGGATCGCTGCTTTCGCAGTCGCCATCGTCGTCGTCGTCGGCTACGCCGCCGGCCCGCTGGGCGCTGTCATCACCGTGCTGGCCTTCCTGATCGCGCTGTTTCTGCTGTGGGCGCGCGAACTCGGCTTTAAGGGCGCGTGGATCCGTTTCGGTCTCAACCGGCTGTCGCCGCCGCTGTGGAAGCGGGAGAATTGGGAGCAGTTCGAAGGCATCTTCGCCGATCGCGACAAGGTGGTGAAGGCCGGCGCGATCGCGGTGTCACTGATTGCGCTGTCAATGATGCTGCCGCGAAACCTGGTGGTGATCGCCTTCCTCGCCATCGCCGTCTGGGCCGTGGTCGAGATCTATCGGGCCAATGGTTCGGTGGCCCGGGCGACGGGCAGCAATCTCGACCCGTTCACCGGCCGGGCCGGCCCCACCCGCACCGATGGTCCCCGGATCAACTGATTTTCGGAGTCGGCTTCGTCGAGCAGAACCGCTCTGCGGCGGCCGACACCAGCATGGCTTGCAGCCGGCGCCGCGCCCGGCTGATTCCGCGAGCGCCGCCAGCCGCGCTGGCTGTGCATAGCAATGCCGATTTGTCGATGAATCTTAAACCAATAGATAACGCTGAATCCTAACCCGCTTTCCATCTGTCGCGCCTACCGCTTGGGGATGCGGCTATTCTCAAATCGCGATTCCGTTGGAGATTCCATTCAACCTGCCGGTGCCATCCCCGGCGGTGTGGTCGGATCGCTGCTGCGTCAGGGGCCGATTTTCTGGCTGATCTGCTGCGGCATCTTGCTGATCCTGGCGATCGCCGGCGCCACCGTGATGGCGATCGGCGATTTCCGTGAGCAGGCGCTGCGGAACACCTACCGCGAGCAGAGCAATGCGGCCCGGCTGCTGGCCCGCCATTACGATAGCGAACTCGGCCAACTCACGGCGATCCAGCAGAATATCGTCGAATTGATCGCGCAATCGGATTTCGCCTCGTCGGCGCATTTCAATGGCCAGATGTCGTCCCTGGCGATGCACGAAGTATTGCGAAACAAGCTCGCCGCGGCGGGCGACGGCGTGGCGATCTTCGCGGCAAGTGGGGCGCTGCTCAACTCCGCGGACATCTGGCCGGTTCCCGACGTCACGATCGCTGATCGCGCGTATTTCCAACTCCTGAAAAGTGGCTCCCTCAACATCGTCAACCTTTGAGCTGGTGAGAAACCGGGTTTCCGGCGGCGATTGGACGATCGTGACCGCGCACCGGCTTGTCGGTGCGACGGGAGAGTTTCTCGGGGTTGTCACCATAGCCGTTCCGATACGGCAGATCGAACAATTCCTGGCATCGGTCGTGCTGGGCGAGAGCTCGGCGATCGCCATCTATCACCGCGACGGGGTCTTGTTGGCGCGATATCCACAAATCGCCGAGATGATCGGCGTGAAGTTCTCGGATCCCGGCGGCGTGTTGACGTTGGACACCAATACGCGACTGCTCGGCCCGTTCGACAACGAGGCCCGGCTGACCTCGTCACACGCGCTGGCGGATTTCCCGATCGTGATCGTCGTGACGACCACCACCGCGGCGGCGCTGGCCGATTGGCGCACCCAAACGCGATTCATCATCGTGACGGCCTACGTCTCGGCGCTGGTGGTGACGATGATCCTATTCCTGATCATCCGCCAACTGACCAGCCAGCATCTGGCGACGCAACGCGGGTTGTCGCAGGACAAGTGGCGACTCAGCACCGCCATCAACAACATGTCGCAAGGCCTGCTGTTGTTCGACGCATCCGAGCGGCTGGTGATCTGCAACCGGCGTTACATCGAAATGTATGGGTTGTCGGCCGAGGTTGTGAGCGAGGGCTGCAGCTTTCGCGACATCATCGCGCATCGCAAGCAGACCGGATCGTTCCCCGGCGATGTCGACGCCTATTGCCAAAGCGTCATCGACAATGTTTGCGTCAGGGGCGTCTCAGTCGTCCAAACCTCCGACGACCGCTCCATTGAAATCACCAGTCATCCGGTGCCCGGCGGCGGCTGGGTGGCAACCCATGAGGACATCACCGAACGCCGGCGCTTTGATCAGCAGATCGCCCATCTGGCCCATTACGACGCATTGACTGCCTTGCCCAATCGCGTCCTATTCCGCCAACAGCTCGAGCAGGAACTGCGGAAAGGCGCTGAGCCCTTCGCATTGCTCTATATCGACATCGACGAATTCAAGGGCATCAACGACACGCTCGGCCATCCGGTCGGCGATGAGTTGCTGAAGGGCGTCGCGCTCCGGCTGGGCGAATGCATTCGGCCGACCGATTTCGTCGCCCGGCTCGGCGGCGACGAATTCGCGATCATTCAGACCCCGGTGACGGACCGTCCCGATGTCGTCGAACTTGTCGAGAGGCTCTATCACGCCATCCGCCAGCCGCATGAGTGCCTCGGCCACCATATTTCCACCGACGCCAGCATCGGCATTGCGCTATTCCCGGACGACGGCATCGATCTCGACCAATTGGTGAAGAAGGCCGATCTGGCCATGTATTGCGCCAAGGCCGAAGGACGGCGGACCTATCGGTTCTTCGCGCCGCAGATGGACGCGGATGCGAAAGCCCGACGCGAGCTGGAACTGGATCTGCGCGTGGCGATCGCGGATGGCGGCTTCGAGGTCAATTATCAGCCGATCGTCGATTTCCGCAATGACCGGATTGCCGGCTGCGAGGCGCTGCTGCGCTGGCGGCATCCTGTTCGCGGCATGATCTCTCCCGCCGAGTTTATCCCGATCGCCGAAGCCACTGGGCTGATCGAGCCGCTCGGCGAATGGGTGCTGGCGACCGCCTGCGCCGAAGCGGCCGGCTGGCCCGGCGAGATCAGCCTCGCGGTCAACGTTTCTCCCGTTCAATTCAAGAGCCGGACCCTCGCGCTGAAGGTCGCGGCGGCGCTGGCGGCCTCCGGGCTTCCGCCGAGGCGGCTCGAACTCGAGGTCACCGAGGCCGTGCTGATCCAGGATGACGACACCGCGCTGGCGGCGCTCCACCAGATTCGGGCGCTGGGTATCCGGGTGTCGCTGGACGATTTCGGCACCGGCTACTCGTCACTGAGCTATCTGCAGCGCTTTCCGTTCGACAAGATCAAGATCGATCGCAGTTTCGTCGACAAGATCGAGGATTCGGCGGCATCGACCGCGATCATCCGGGCGGTGGTCGATATCGCGGCGGCGCGCAACATGACCACCGTTGCGGAGGGCGTCGAGACAATTCAGCAGCGCGAGCTGCTGCGCTCGCTCGGCTGCGACCAGATGCAGGGCTATCTGTTCAGCCCCGCGATCCCGGCTGCCGCCTTCGCGCGTCTGCTGCGCTCGCATAGCCTGCCGACCGAGGTCGCCTGACGATGGCCTCGCGCGACGGCGCAGACCATCGTCGCGCAAGCGCGTCATAGGCCTGTTGTGCCCGCTTGTGCTAGTGAGATGGGCCGGCGGATCGACCGGCGTTGCGCAGCCGCGAAGACGGACGAAGCCGCCGATGTCTTCCCAACGCATTGTCGCGACCTACCATGTCGAGAGCGACGCCTTGCAGATCACGGAGCGCGCCAAGGGCCTCGCCCTCGAACAAAGCGTGGAATGCCCGCTGGCGGCGGTGCCCGATCCCGCGCTGCTCGACTCCATCGTCGGGCGGGTCGAGACCATCACCGAACTGGCCACCGGCCGCTATGCGGTCCGGATCGGGCTGGCGCCGGCCACCGCGCCCCCCGACCCCGGCCAATTGATCAACATGCTGTTCGGCAACAGCTCGATCCAACAGGACGTGGTGCTGGCCGATGTCGAGCTGCCCGAGACCTATCTGCGCGCCTTTGGCGGCCCGCGGCTTGGCCTCGCCGGAATCCGCGCATTGACCGGCGCGCGGCACCGGGCGCTGACGGCGTCGGCGCTGAAGCCACAGGGGCTGGCGCCCGAGGCGCTGGCCGGCATCGCGCAGCGGCTGGCATTGGGCGGCGTCGATCTGATCAAGGACGACCACGGCCTCGCCGACCAGGCCTACAGCCCGTTCGCGGCGCGCGCGGTCGCGATCGGCCGCGCGGTACGCGACGCCAATGCGGTGACCGGGCGGCACGCGATCTATGCGCCCAACCTGTCCGGCACGCTCGACGACATGCGCCGACAGCTCGACATAGTCCGGGCCGAGGCCATCGAGGCGGTGCTGGTGGCGCCGATGATCGTCGGCCTGTCGAATTTTCACGCCATCGTTCGGGAGGCCGCCGGGCTGGCGGTGGTGGCGCATCCGGCGCTGTCCGGCGTGGCGCGAATCGCGCCGCCGCTGCTGCTCGGCCGCCTGTTCCGGCTGTTTGGCGCCGACGCCACCGTGTTTCCCAATTTCGGCGGCCGTTTCGCTTACACGCCCGAGACCTGTTTGGCGCTGGCCGGCGCCGCGCGCGACCCGTGGCACGCGGTGAAACCCTGCGCGCCGATGCCCGCCGGCGGCATTGCTGTTGACCGTGTCACCGAGCTGCTACAATTTTATGGTCAGGACATGATGCTGCTGATCGGCGGCGCCCTGCTTGCCGCGCGCGAGCGGCTCACCGAGGAAGCGGCGCGATTTGTCAAAGAGGTGGCCGCGCATGGCAATGGATGAGGCGACAGCCGACAGGGCGGCAGCGCAGGTCGCGCCCACGGTGCAACATCAGCAGCCCGGCATCCGCACGGCAGCGGGTCCCGGCCGCTGGCACGGCGTCGACGTGATGGCCTATAAGCAGGACGATGCCGCGCCGTTCCGCGCGGTGACGCGGCAGGTGCTGTTCGCCGATCCGCGGCTCGCCTGCGAATGGCGCTATTTCGAAGTCGCCAAGGACGGCTATTCGACACTGGAACGCCACGACCACGTCCATGCGGTGATGATCCATCGCGGCCGCGGCCAATGCCTAGTCGGACGCCACATCGGCGATGTCGCGGTCGGCGATCTGGTGTTCATCCCGCCGCTGACTTGGCATCAATTCCGCGCCAATGCCGGCGACATGCTGGGTTTTCTGTGCCTCGTCAATGCCGAGCGCGACCGGCCGCAATTGCCCGGCGAGGAAGACCTTGCCGCGCTACGACAGGACTCTGACGTCGCCAGCTTCATCCGATGTTGATTCGTCTTCGGCAGTCAGCTCTGGGCTTTTATCCACCGGGGCGGGCCGCCTGAATGGCGACAGCTCATCGAACTGAGCCGGAATGAACTCGCGTCCGGCCTCGTCGGTGATCACCACAAGCCATCCCTCGCTGGCCCAGATTCGCGCCTTGGCAATAGCGATCAGCGAGCTGGCCCGCTCGCTCTCCATCTTCTCATTCTCGCGCGCCGCTGAAATCTTGTAGGTCAAGCGTCGGTCCCTTCCGGCTATTTGCTGCCGGTATGTCCAACAGGTTTGGCTGCAATTCGCCGGCATCGCGGCAATTTGACGATTCCAACAAGTCGATGACGGACCTTCGGTGTAAAACCGCCGCCTTCCGCCTAGCGCTGGTCGACCCGTTGAATGCGGTCCTTGAACAACGCCAGCGGGACGATCTTTTCGCGTGCGGCCTTTTCCTGCATCTTGCAGACGCACATCGGCTCGCCCTTTATTTTCTTGCACATGCAGGGGTAGCCATAGATATATTTAAAGAGCGTCTGGACGTCGTTGGCGGCGATCGCCTGCTCAACCAGCTCGTCATAGGTCATTGCGCCGTCGCCCTGCTCATCAGTTTGCTCAATTCTCATCGGACTATAAGAACAGCCGTCGGCCGCGGCAATGCAAGGCCGAGCTGGGCGTGATGGAACAAGGATCGCCGGCAAACGTCGACAACGTGTTCCGGTCCGCCTGAACGCCCTGATAACCTGCTCAAAGCGCCCAATAGGAAAGACGTGAAGCCATGTCCCCGGTCTCCTTGCTGCTCAATATTCTCTGGGTCCTGTTAGGCGGGCTGTGGATGGCCGCTGGCTGGGTGATCGCCGCGATCATCATGGCGATCACGATCGTCGGCCTGCCCTGGGCGAAAGCCGCCTTCAATATCGCCGCCTACACCCTGTTTCCGTTCGGCCAGAAGGCGGTGGCGCGCGACTTCTATACGGGGCAGGAAGATATCGGCACCGGCCCGCTCGGCGTGATCGGCAACATCATCTGGTTCGTGCTGGCGGGATGGTGGCTGGCGATCGGCCATATCGTGACGGCGGTCGTGCTCGCCGTCACCATTGTCGGCATCCCCTTTGCCTGGGCGCATGTCAAACTCGCCGGCCTGGCACTGTGGCCGATCGGCAAGATCATCGTGCCTGCATAATCGGCCATCGATTTGGGCGGAAGGTGTCTGGTTTCGGGGCGGACTGACAAGAAACTCATGGGATCGAGCCAATTCCGTCATTGCGAGCCGAGGCCGGCGCGCAGCGCCGTCCGACCGCGAAGCAATCCAGGAGTGCCAGGCACAGACTGGATTGCTTCGTCGCAACAGCTCC
Source organism: Rhodopseudomonas sp. BAL398 (assembly GCF_033001325.1). Taxonomy (NCBI): domain Bacteria; kingdom Pseudomonadati; phylum Pseudomonadota; class Alphaproteobacteria; order Hyphomicrobiales; family Nitrobacteraceae; genus Rhodopseudomonas; species Rhodopseudomonas sp. BAL398. The sequence goes on along the minus strand of NZ_CP133111.1, from coordinate 4,948,216 downwards.
TCGCAATGACGAAGTTGAACGCCTGTTACGATTGATCGGTCTTTGAGTCAGGCGCTCAAGAGAGCATTTCAACCCGACCGTCGGTCAGCCGATAGATGCCGCCGACCACTTTGACTTTGCCGGCCTCGACCGCGGCGCTGAGAATCGGCCCCGCCGCCTTCAGCTTGGCGACATTGTCGCGCACATTCTGCCGGATCGCATTGTTGAGCGCGTCGCCGGGCTGTTGCGCCGCCGCTTTCACCGCTGGGGCGATCGCCGTTACCAGCGACGGCAGATGTCCGGGCAGCGTCGTGCCGTCCTTGAGTGATTTGATGGTCGCGTCGACGGCGCCGCAGCGGTCGTGACCCAGCACCAGAATCAGCGGCGTGTTGAGCACGGCCACGGAATATTCCAGGCTGGCGACGGTGTCGTCATTGGCGAAATTTCCCGCGACCCGGCAGACGAACAGATCACCCCGGCCGCTGTCGAAGGCATATTCCGGCGCGATCCGCGAATCCGCGCAGCTGAGAACGCTGGCATAGGGATTTTGGCCCGAGACCAGGGCCTCGCGTTCGTGCTTGAAATCGTGCAGCTTCGATTTGCCTTTGACGTAACGCTCATTGCCTTTCAGCAGCAGCTCCATCGACTCTTCGGGCGAGACGACGTTTTGCGGCTTCGGCGGCGCCTTCGCGTCCTTGGCGCTGGCGGGCGCGCTCAACGCCAGCCCGACCGCCGATGCGGCGGCGAATTGCAGGATCGAGCGACGTGACGAACTCATCCGCTCGTCGTGATTATTATCTCCGCATACGACGCACATCTCGATCGCTCCCTGAGTTAGATTTGTTTCCAAGTCTAACACGGTGGCCAATCGAGGACATCTCGGACATCTACCGAATGCCTTACATCGTTACCAACTGAATAATCGCGCAACGGCGTCGCATGGAGTGCTGATATCAGCCGCTAGGTACCCGTCGCGCCATCGTCCGGCTCGAGGCTGCCGCCGCTGAAATTACGGTAGATGAAGCGCGTGCTCTCGCCGCCGGCCTCGCGTTCGGCAATCTTGAAAACGTCCTCGTGCATCGGCGACAGCGTGCAGGCCGGGTCGGTGTTGCCGGCGTCGCCGGTCAGCGCGAAGGCCTGGCAGCGGCAGCCGCCGAAATCGATCTCCTTATAGGCACAGCTTGCGCAAGGCTCTTTCATCCATCCGGTGCCGCGATAACGATTCAACGCTCGCGAATTTTGCCAGATCCAGGCGATCGAGTGATTGCTGCGCACCGATTCGAATTCCAGCCCGGTGATGGTCTCGGCAGCGTGGCACGGCAGAATCTTGCCGGTCGGCGAAATATTGAAAAACTGCCGGCCCCAGCCGCCCATGCATTTCTTCGGCCGCAACGCGTAATAATCCGGCACCACATAGTCGATGGTGAGAACACCCTTCAGCCGCGCTTGCGCCGCTTCGACCATCCGGGTCGCGTCGTCGATCTGCGCCAGCGTCGGCATCAGCGCGGCGCGGTTCTTCAGCGCCCAGCCGTAATATTGCACATTGGCCACTTCGAGCCGGTCGGCGTCGAGCGCCACCGCCATCTCGATGATGTCGGCAAGCTGATGCAGATTCTGCCGATGCATCACCGCATTGACGGTCAATGGCAGATCCAGTTCGCGGCTCCAGCGCGCGACCTCCAGTTTCTTGTCATGCGCCTTGTCCAGCCCGGCCACGCGATCGGCCACGCCGGCCTCGCTGCCTTGAAAGCTGATCTGGATATGGCACAGGCCGGCATCGGCCAGTGCCTTCAGCCGCTCGCGGGTCAGCAGCACCGCGGAGGTGATCAGGTTGGAGTAAAGCCCGACGTCGCTGGCGTGCTGCACCAACTCGACCAGATCGTTGCGCGCGGCCGGCTCGCCGCCGGAAAAGTGGATCTGCAGCACGCCGATGTCGGCGAGCTCGCTGAGTACCTTCTTCCATTCCTCAGTGCTCAGTTCAGCGCGGCTGCGCTCCAACTCAAGCGGATTGGAGCAATAGGGACATTGCAGCGGACAGCGATGCGTCAGTTCGGCCAGCACCGCCAGCGGGATGCCAAAAGTCTCGGCGACCGATCTGCCCTGCTCCAGGATGGCGACGCCATCCGACGGATCGGCGGTTGCGGGCGGCGGATCGCGCAGTGTCGGGCTCATGGTGCCGGCTCCCGTGCTTCGGTCAGAAACCCCTTGTCGCCGAGATCCTGCAGCATGGCGATGACGTCGGCGCCGATCAGCTCGCGTGGCGCCACATATTTGGCCGCCAGCTGATCGATGATCTGCGCCACCGAGCGAACGCCGTCGCACAGCTGCAGGATTTCAACCGCGATATTATCGGGCGCGAGCACGCGCTCCGGCGCCAACACCACCCAGCGCTGCCGCGTCTCGTCGAAGCGCAGTTTCGCATGCCGCGGCAATATCGGGCGGCTGATCTCGCTGACGCTGATATGGCGGCTTCGCAACGTCATCGGCCGACCTTCAACTCGCCGCCGGCACGAAGGCGCCGGGCGGCACGAAGCCCTCCACATAGGCGTGATGCAGCGCGTCGAGCTGCGCCCACAGCACGTTGGTCTTGAAGATCAGCGCATTGCACACTGCCTCGCGCTCCGCCGGGGTAGTGGCATGTTGCTTGACGTAGTCGAGCGCGAAATTGGCGTCGCGCGGTGCCTGCGTCAGCCGGCGACTGAAATAACTCATGATGTCGGGATTGACGAAGTCGTAATGCGCCAGCATGCCGGCGATCCGCTCCTCGTGCAGGTTCGGCGCGAACAGCTCGGTCAGCGACGAGGCGATCGCCTCGAGCGGGGTCTTGTCGCGGACGAAATGCACATAGGCATCCACCGCGAACCTGGTCGCCGGAAGAATGCCCTCGGTGGATTGCACATAGGCGCTGTCGAGGCCGAGCCCATCGGTCAGCTTGAGCCAGCGCTCGATGCCGCCCTCGGCGCCGAGATCGCCGTCATGATCCTCGATCCGGTGCCGCCATTCGACCCGGGTGGCGCGATCGCGAAACCGCGAGATCACCACCGCGTCCTTGATCGGAATCGAGCTCTGATAATAATAGCGATTGAGCGCCCAGGCCTGCACCTGCCCCTTGTTCAGCTTGCCGCCATGCAGCAGGCGGTGAAACGGATGCAGATTATGATAGCGCGTCGCGCCGATCTGGCGCAGCGCCGCTTCGAGGTCGGCGGCGGATTGCAGGGGCGCGGCCCCGGCAAGGGAAAAGGCTGTCATCGCATTCATACTATGACCTCCAGCCCGTCGACCGGAATTTGCCATCCCGCGCGCTCGGCGATCTGAAATTCCGTCGACCCGGACAGTAACACCCGGTTGGAATTGTTGATATGCAGAAAGATCTTCTGGCCGATGCCGAGATCGGCCAATGCGGCGATGGCGCCATTGTCTCCCGACATCGCGATGTGTCCCATCGCCTGGCCGGTCTTGTGGCCGAGGCCGGCGGCGATCAATTCGTCGTCGCGCCACACCGTACCGTCGAACAACACCAATGGTGCGCCGGCGAGGCGCGCCTTGAGGTCGTCCGTCACCTCCGCGCAGGCCGCGACGAAATATAGATGCTTGCCGGTCGCCTTGTCGCTGATGCGCAATCCGAGCGTATCGCCCGCGTCGTCGGTACCACCCGGATGCGCCTGACCCTCCAGATACCAGGCGCCCTTCCCCGCGACCGCGAACGGCGTGATCTCCAGACCCGACGGCGTACCGTCCTGCAGCGCCGGCTCGAATGGCCGATCGATCGCGATCGGCTCACGCCGCACTCTGTCACCGAGCACGTTGAAGATGCTGTTGGATTTCAGGATCGCCAGAACCTTGGGATGGGCGTAGATCGCAAATGGCGAGCCTTCGCGCATCGACAACAGCCCCGCGACGGCATCGATCTCGCCATTGGTCAGGATCACGCCGCAGACCGGGCTGTGTCGCAGATGCCCCACCTTCGGATGCAACTGCGGCGTCGCATTCAATTGCTGGCGCAGATCCGGCGAGGCGTTGATCAAAAACCAGTGTTCATTGTCGGCGCTGACCGCAATCGACGCCTGCGAGCGCATCAGATGCGCAACGCCGCTGCGTGCCTCCTGGCAGACCGGGCAACCGCAATTCCATTGCGGCACGCCGCCACCCGCGCCGGCCCCCAGAATGACGGCGTGCAACATCACTCGTCTCCCGGGAAGTCTCGACGCATCAACATATCGACCTGAACAGAACGGGACAGCCTAAGCTCTCGGCCGACCCGCCCGCACAGGGCGTGGCCGATTGTTACTTGCGGGTCGCGCAAGCATACATGTTGATTTCCATTCCCACGGACACTTCGACGATCCTCGGAGTTTTCCAAGCCATTTTCGTCCTCCCGGTTGGTTGCGGTGCTGTCGCCGCACTCAATTGAAAGATAAGTCGACAACAACTGACGCGCAAGCGCGTAGTTGCGGTCCCTTGCTGCAAACCCGGTCCTCGCAGCGCACGCGCGCGCCGCAACAATCTTCGTTGCAAGGCACAACGTGGAGCAATGTCGAGAGTTCCCTGCCGGTTGTCCCGACGCTTGATCATGGCGACCGGCTGGAGCAGCGCGGCAAGCTTCACAGCGGCAGAAGTTATGTTAGCATTGCCGCGCTGATCTGCTGTGCAGCCCAGAATGTTCACGTTTGAGTACTTAGTTTCGACCTTCAAAACATAAGATCAAAACAATATGCGGCCGGCTAGACGGTCGCCCAAGGGAGTGGCGCCATGAAATCGATCCTCAGTCGATCTGCGGCCGCGTGCGCGGCGATCCTCGCGATAGCGACGATCGGCCAGGCCAGCGCGGAGGGCAAGCTCAAGAGCTATCAATCCGGCACCAAGGAATTCTGGACTCACCCGCCGGACGACTGGTTCCTCGGCGACGAAACCGAGGCCCAGAAGGGTCTGGCGCCGCCGGCCGGTCCGCCGACCGGTGCCTCCGACGCTGAACTCGCATCGATGATGAAGAAGATCAAGCTGCCGGACGGCTTCAAGATCGAGGTCTATGCGTCAGGCGTGCTGGCGGCGCGGCAAATGGCCTGGGGCGACAATGGCACGCTGTTCGTCGGCTCGTTCGGACTCGGCGATGTCTACGCCATCAGTCCCAAGGGCGAGAAGCGCGAGGTCAAGACCATCATCAAGGGCCTGAAGATGCCCACCGGCCTCGCCTTCCAAAACGGCGCGCTCTACGTGATCGATATCGACAAACTGATCCGCTACGACAATGTCGAAGCCAATCTGGACAAGGTCGGCGACGGCAAGGTGGTGTATGACGACATGCCGTCTTACGTCGCCCATGGCTGGAAATATCTGGTGGCCGACAAGGATGGCTGGTTCTACATCCCGTTCGGACCTCCCTTCAACATCGGCATTCCGCCGACCTCGGTGTCGCAGATCCGCCGGGTCGATCCGAAGACCGGCAATGCCGAGCTGGTGGCGCTCGGCGTGCGCAACTCGGTCGGCGGCGACATCGACCCGCGCAGCGGCAAATACTGGTTCACCGAGAACGCCCGCGACTGGATCAGCGACGACAAGCCGAGCGACAAGCTCAACATGAGCTCGCATCTCGGCGAGCATTTCGGCTATCCCTATTGTCACCAGGGCGACATGCCGGATCCGAAATTCGCCATGGGCCACAAATGCTCGGAGTTCACTCCGCCGGTGCTGAATCTCGGCGCTCACGTCGCTCCGCTCGGGATGAAGTTCTATACCGGCAATCAGTTTCCGGCGGACTACAAGAACAGCATCCTGATCGCGGAGCACGGCTCCTGGAACCGGCATAAATATCAGGGCGGTCGGATCATGAAGGTGACCGTCGATCCGGACGGCAAGAACGCCAAAGAGGAAGTGTTCGCGTCGGGCTGGATCGAGGGCGACCAGGGCTATCTCGGCCGCCCCACCGATATCCTGCTGGACAAGGATGGCTCGATCCTGGTCGCGGACGACTGGGCCGGCGCGATCTATCGCATCAGCTACAGCAAGTAACAGCGATGCACGCGGCTGCGGCGATCCCGCAGCTGCGTGCGCAGCGTGGTCGACGCACCGTTTCGGCATTGCCTCGCGTCATGCCGGCCTTGTCCCTGCCATGACGGTGTTGGTGAGCAGGTTCGATTGCCAGGCTCGTCTCGCCACATTCACCCGGACTAACGGCCTCCGAGGCTGACTCAAGATGCGGTCCATGAAACCAAGCCTTCAAGACCGTCATTGCGAGGAGCTCTTGCGACGAAGCAATCCAGTCCCTGCCTGGCGCCCCTGGATTGCTTCGCTGTCGGACAGCGCTGCGCGCCGACCTCGGCTCGCAATGACGGATCAAGCTTGATTTTTGTGGTTTCTTCTTCGGTCGGACTTTCAGGGAAAATAGAATGCGGATCACCACTCGCGGCCTGGCCGCCGCTTTACTCGGCCTTGCCGTGTTCACCGCCCCGCTTCGCGCCGCCGATATTGAGGCCGGCAAGGAAAAGGCCGAGCTGTGCGCCGGCTGCCATGGCGACAACGGCATCTCGAACACCGAATACACGCCGTCGCTGGCCGGCCAGCCCGATCTGTTCATCCAGTGGCAGCTGGTGTTCTTCCGCAGCGGCACCAGGCAGAACGCGCAGATGCGGCCGATCATCGAGGAGCTCAGCAATGAGGACATCCGCAATCTCGGCGCCTATTTTGCCTCACTGCCGCCGATGCAGGGCAAGAAGCCCGACGACAACCCAGAGCTGTCGCGCAAGGGGGCCGAGGCCGCGGCCGGGCGGCGCTGCGCCTCCTGCCACACCGACAGCTATGCGGGCGCCAAGGCCGCCGCGCGGATCGCCGGACAGCGCGAGGAATATTTGATCAAGGCGCTCAACGAATTCAAATCCGGCCAGCGCTACGGCGGCGGCATGGCGGCGATGGCCGACGTCGCCTACCAGCTCAGCGAAGAAGAGATTTACGCGCTGGCGCATTATCTCGCGCATCTGTGAGAGGAGGCGGCGCGCCGCCGCCACCACAACCAGAACGGTATCAGAGCTGCAGCAGATGCAGAGCAGCGATCCCAACGCCAAGCTCGCGTGGTCGACCGTTGCCGCCGATCGGGCAATCGGCTAATCCCAAAGCATCGATATTGGCAATCCCGACAACTTATCCATGAGCGGCGAAAGCAGGTCCATGCGCGATCAGTTCAGCAACGCCCAGCAAATCCGCAAGCCGGCGGTGATGTCCAAAGGCGGCATCGTCGCCGCGCAGTCGCGCAAGGCGGCCGAAGTCGGCGCCGCGGTGCTGGCGGCCGGCGGCGATTGCATCGACGCGGTGATCGCCACGACTTTCGCGCTGGGCGTGCTGGAGCCGTGGATGAGCGGGATCGGCGGCGGCGGCGCGATGGTGCTCTACCGCGCCAAGGAAGACCGCTACGAGGTGATCGATTACGGCATGCGCGCGCCGAACAGCCTGCGCCCCGAAGATTATCCCTTGAGCGGCGCCGGCGCGGCCTCCGACCTGTTTCCCTGGCCGCGGGTGAAGGACGACCGCAATCTGCACGGCCCCGGCTCGGTCGCGGTGCCGGGCGTCGTGGCCGGCATGGAAGAGGCGCATCGGCGCCACGCCAGGCTGCCCTGGCAGGAGCTCGTGGCCCCGAGCATCGAACTTGCCGATGCGGGCCTTGCGGTCGATTGGTGGACCACCTTGATGATCGGCAGCGCGGCGGCGGATCTGCGGCGCTATCCGGCGAGCGCGGCGGCCTATCTGAAAGACGGCCTGCCGCCGCAGGCGCCTTGGGGCATCAAATCCGAGGTCCGGCTGCCGCAGGATCGCCTGAAGGCGACGCTGGCGCAGCTGGCCCAACAGGGACCGCGCGATTTCTATGAGGGCGATCTGGCGCGCAGCATCGCCAATGACATGAAGGCCAATGGCGGCGCCCTGACCGTCGAGGACCTCGCCGCGTTCCGCGCTTACGGCCGCGAGCCGCTGGCGATCCCCTATCGCGGCGGCACGGTCTACGCCACGCCCGAACTCACCGCCGGCCCGACGCTGGCCCATGCGCTACGCCTGCTGCAGCAGGACCTGAAGGCCGGCGATGGCGGCCCGGACGCGGCGGCCTACATCGCCTATGCGCTGGCGCTGCAATCGGCCTATCTGGAACGCCTGCAGGACATGGGCGACGCCGCCGGCCGCCGCGCCCTCGGCGCGGAATATCTCGCACCGGCCTGCACCACGCATTTCTCGGTGGTCGATCGCGACGGCAATATGGCGGCGGTCACCCAGACCCTGTTGTCGACCTTCGGCTCCAAATTCGTGCTGCCGGAAAGCGGCGTGACCGTGAACAACGGCATCATGTGGTTCGATCCGACGCCGGGCGGCACCAATTCGCTGGCGCCGGGCAAACGCTGCCTGACCAATTATACGCCGGTGCTGGCGCAGGCCGGCGATGGCCGGCGCATGGCGCTCGGCGCATCCGGCGGCCGCCGCATCCTGCCGGCGGTGACGCAGATGCTGTCCTTCATGATGGATTACGGCATGGATCTGGACGCGGCGATCCACCAGCCGCGGATCGACGCCAGCGAAGGCGCGGTGGTGATCGGCGATGCCCGGCTGCCTGCGACGATCCGCGACCAGCTGCGGCAGCGCTTCGACTTTGAAGAAGCGCGCGTGCAGACCTTCCCGATGAAATTCGCCTGCCCCAGCGTGGTCGAGCGCGACGGCGACACCAATAGCGGCGCCGCCGAGATCGCCCACCCCTGGAGCGAGGCGGTGGCGCAGGCCTGAGCGCCGCAAGCGCGCGGCGCTGTTGTTCAGGGGCGCTTCCAGCCGATCAGATCGATCAGCGCCGACATGCCGCCATGGCCGGCGCCTTCATGGATGACGCTGTCGTGCTCCTTGATCGACAGATTGTCGAAATCCGCAAACACCTCCTCGAGCATCTGCCTGGTGTAGAGATTCTCGGCGCGGCTCGGGCCGCCGGTCTTGTAGATCAGCTGTTTTGGCCGATAGCCCTGGATCAGCAGCAGCCCGCCCGGATTGAGGGCTTGGCGGATGCCGCTGAAAATCTTCCGGCGATCTTCCGGAGCGGCAAACTGAAAAAAGATTCCGGCGACGACGTCGAAGCCGGTCGGCCAATCCCACGCCAGGATGTCGGCAGTCTGCGCCGCGATCGAACCCCCCTTTGCTTCGGCCAGACGCTGCGCCTTGCGCTGCGCCGCCGGTGAGAAATCGACCGACGTCACCGACAATCCGCATTGCGCCAGAAACACCCCGTTGCGGCCCTCGCCGTCGGCGATCGCCAGCGCCCGCCCTTGGCTCGGCAACAGTTCGCGGCACGAGGCCAGAAAGGCATTGGGCTCGGTGCCGAACACGAAATCGGGGCTCGAGAACCTGGCTTCCCAGCGGTTGAATTCTTCGGATGTCATGATCGCCTCGGCCCTCGGTTGATTGCGCGATCGAGATCACGCCGGCGTAACCTGAGCGCATAATCCTGCGCGGCAACAGCCGCAGTGACATCGTCACAGACGCGCCGGCCTGCGCGTGGAATCAAGAGGTATTGGCCCAAGCCAATACGTCCAGGGACGCCAGCGGAAGAAGCATATCACAAGCTGCGGCTCGGATTTGCAGCCCGTGCGCCGCGACGGCGTTGCGGTGTCGAGCCGGCGCCGCGCGATTCAATTCGGCGCGAGCCCGGACCTGAACGACTACCGATCCGACCGACCTCAATTTTGCGGAGCACCAACGCCATGACTGTGAAACCGATATCTGCGCTCGAGGCCCATCGCCTCGTTGCCGAGGGCGCGGTGCTGATCGATATCCGCGAACGCCATGAGATCGCGCGCGAGCATATTGATGGGGCCGTGGCGATGCCGCTGACCGCTTTCAACAGCGCCGATCTGCAAGCGGCCCGCGGCCGCAAGGCGATCTTCTTCTGCCATTCGGGTGCACGGACCCGGATGTATTCCGGGCAGATCGCCGCCAAGGCGCAGGGCGTTTGCGAGGCGGCCTATGCAATCAGCGGCGGCATCCTGGCGTGGCGCAAGGCCGGGTTCGAGACCGTGAAGGGGCCGGAACGGCCGGGCCTGTTGAAGCGACTCTTTGGCGGCAAGAAGGACAGCTGATTGGCTGTCCTGCGGTCGCGGAACATGGTCGCGGCCGTTGCCAGCGACAAAGCGCGCAATGTGCCGCTGTCAGCTCGTTACCTCAATATTCCCACTCGGCCCCGACGCCGGCGCCGATGCCGCCCTTGCTGTTGACCTCGCCCTGCAGCCGCAAGCGCCGCGTCAGATCGAAATCCAGCGACACGCCATTGTCTTCGGGGCGCGCGCCGCCTTTGACGCCGACGCTGAGACGGTTGTTGATCGCGCGCGACACCCCGACAGTCGGGTCGCCGTTCTGACTCTGCGAGATGTTCAGACTGTCGACGCCGAGCGAGCGGCGAATCCGATCGAACACGTCGGGTCCGCCGGCGCCGGCGAATTGCGCGGCGGCCTGCGCCAGCTGCAAGGCCTGGATCGGCGACAGGCTGCCGGACGCCTTTGAGAACAGAATGCGCGACAGCACCTCGTCTTGCGGCAGACCGGAGTCCGAGGAGAACGCGAATTGCGGGCTGGCGGCACTGCCGGTGATCAGGATATGCGCGGTGATATCGCTTTGGCGTGTATCGGCCGCGAAATCCAGTTGCGGCGTCAGGTCGCCCTCGAATGTCAGCCGGCCGCGGGTGAAGTCGAGCTGATTGCCGGCGATCGAGAACCGGCCGCGGCGCAGCTCGAAGGCGCCGAACGTGGTCGGCTGGCTGAGCCGTCCGCCAACCCGCAGCTGGCCACCGAGTTCGGCATCGACGCCGCGTCCGCGCACGAAAATCCGGTTCGGCGCGGAAATCGTCAGATCCAGCGCGGCGTCGAACGGCACTGCCTTGTGACTGTCACGCCGGGCCTTGGCCTTGGCGGCGAGGCGGCGCTTGACGGCGGGCGGCGCATTCACATGCCGGGTGCCGGCGATCGGCCGCACCGTCATCGGCAGGCTCTCGGGGATGGTGACGTCGAGCGAGACCACGTCGACCCGTCCGGAAATATTCGGATCGCGCGCCAGCGGCCCGGACAAGCGCATCTCGAAATCGGCGACCGCGCTGACGAGATCCTCCTTGGTCAGGCTCGCCCGCTTGCCGCTGAGCTGCAATTTTCCGGGAAAGCCCGCATCGGCGTCGAGGCGGACAGTGCCGCTGCCGCTCACCACGCCACCCTTTGGCGTATGGGCGGTGAGCTTGACGATCGTGATCGTCTTGTCCTTCGCCGACAGCCGGCCATTGATATCCGTCAGCTTGATGCCGGTATCGAGGTCGCTGAAACTGCCGCGCGCCAGCGTGGCGGTGCCGGCGATGTCGGGCTCGCTCGGCGTGCCGCGAACGCGCAGATCGACCGCGACGTCGCCGCCGACGGCGAGGCCGGTGGCGCCGATCGCCGAATTGGCGATCTTGGCGTTGCCGTTGCCCCGCACCGTCAGATCCATCGCGCCGCCATCGATCGGCACGACGCCTTGTACCTTGAGCGTTCCGGCGCCGCTGGCAGCGACCGACGCATCGATCGTGGTCTTGCCGTCGGCCAATTGTCCGCGCGCGACGATGGTCGCCGGCGGAAGCCCGAATTGCCGGGTCTGCGCCGCGGCCACGCCGGCGATGCGCATCGTCCACGGACCGGTCGGGCGCGCCGTCGTGCCGGTCAGCCGCGCCGAGGCATCGAGCGAGCCCACCAGCCCAAGCTCCGGCGCCACCATGTCGGCGATGGCGAGCGGCACCTTGTCGGCGCGCAGGGTGACGTCGAGCGACGTCCCGAACCGGCCGTCGAGCGCCAGCCGGCCGCGATCGAGGCTCAGCGCCAGATCGCTGATCCGCAAATCGCCGTCGCTCCAGCGCAACGAGGACGGACGCTGCAAGCCGATGCGATGCGCGCCGCGACGGGCCGAGAAGCTTGCGAGATCGAACTGCAAGGCCTGGGTGGCCAGCAACCGGCCGCGCGCCTCCAGCGCGATGCCGCGGCCTTGCGCGGTGATCGCGATGTCGCTGGCATCGGTCGCCCCCTTGGCGGTCAAGCGCAGCTTGCTCAAGACCTCGCCGCCCACCACCGCCTTGCCGATCGAGATCGTGCCGTCGACGACCGGATGCAGATGCAGATCGCTGACGGCGATGTCGCCGTCGATCCGATCGACGCGGGATGCGCCGAATTTCAGATCGGTGCCGCGCACGGTGAAACGGCCATCCTGCCGCCCATCGGCCGCCGACAGCGCAAGGTCGCTGACAAGCTGGCCGGACATCGGCGTCAGCAACAAGGGCGCAAGATCGTCGAGGCTGGGAATGTCGAGATGCAATTGGCCGCTCGCCAGCCGGTCCGCCGTCAGCGCCGCCTGACCGACCGCGGTCGCCGAGCCGATCCGCAGATCGATGCCGTCGAGCCGCCATCCCAGATCCGCTCCGCGGGCGGCCTGCACCTGGCCACGCGCCGGCTTGCCGTCAATCATGCCACCCAGCGAGGCGCGCCCGCTGGGCGCCTGCAGCAGGTCGGTGGCTTCGATCCGCAGCTTGATATCGCGCAGCGGACGCCCGAGCGCGGTGCCGCGATCGATGCCGACCAAAGCCGACAGATTTGGCCGCGCCAGCGTTCCGGAGATGGTGGCGGCCGAGGACAGCGCCCCGCTCAGGCGCTTGTCGGCGCTGGCGAGGTTGTCGATCTCGACCGAGGCCTTGATCGCGGCCTGCGCGGGGTCCGCCGCGCCATCGATCCGCGCCACCGCATGGGCGCTGCTCAGCTTGAAGTCGCGGAACCTGTAGCCGCCCTTGGCAATCGTGCCGGCGTAACCGGAGAGCGTCGGATCCGTGCCGAGCAGCCCGTCGATCGCCGCGATGCCGGAGGCGAAGCGTTGGACCTTGCCATCGAGCTGCGCGCCGATCGCCCCGGTCTTCGGGGTGCCGTCGAAATCGGCGGTCAGATCGAGCCGGCCGCGCAGTCTGGTGTCGAGCAGACGTTCGAAGCGGGCGAGATCCGGTGCCTGCAGCGACAGCCGCCCGCGCAGCTGCGCCGAGCCCGCCGTGCCGACAAATGTCGCACGCGCGGTCTCGGTGCGGATTTCCGAATTGGCGATCTCGGCGACACCGCCCTTGGTGACGCCTTCGAATGTGGCGGAGAGGGTCGGGCCGATCGCGCGCGTCATCGCCGGGTCGGCGAAGGCGAGGCCGCTGGCGCTGGCGCTGGCCTGGAACGGAACCGACGTGGCCTCGTCGGTCAGGCCGCCGCTCGGCGTGGCATGAAATGCCGCGCGCAGACTGCCCAGCCTGTAGCCGTCGATCCGGCCGTCTTCCAGCGCGAGCGACGCATCGACCCGCGGGCCGGCCAGCGCGCCCTTGACGGTGGCGTCGAATGTCAGGGTCTTGATCGCCGCGCGGTCGAGGCTGGTCTGCTGGCCGTCATTGGGCATCGCGCGCGCCGAGATCGTCAGATCGGCGATCTGGTCCGACGACAGCTGGCCGCGAATGTCGAGACGCGCCGCCGAGGACACCAGCGACAGCGCCGAGATGTCGACCGCGCTGCTATCGGCGAAGGTCATATTGCCGGTGAGGCGCGTGGTCCCGGCGAACACCGGGGCCGCGGGAGCCGGAAGCATGCCGGCGATCTTCGCCGCAAGATCGAGCGCCAGATCGCGGCCGTCGCCGCGGCGGAGCAGCCGCGCCGACCCATTGGCCTGAATGCCGTCGCCGGCATCGAAATCGAGCCGCGCCGCGAAATCGTCCAGCGTGCCGGCGCCTTTGACCGTGCCGACGATCGGCGCATCGCCCGGCAGGTTGATGGCATGCGCCACCAGGCCGCCGGCGGGCTCGTCGAGCTTCAGCGCGATATCGAGCTTCGACGTCTCCGGCACCAGCGACAGCCGCAGCGTGAAGGTTCCGTCGGCATCGATGCGCTTGGCGTCGAAATTGACGGCGAGGCCTTCGGACGGATTGCCCAATGTGACGTTGCCGGTGGCCGACAGCTTCGCCGCGACGCCGGCCACGGGCTCGCCCAGATCGAGGGTCTGAAGGTTGAAATTCTTGACGACGAGTTTGACCGGCAGCGTCGGCAGGATCGGCTCGTCGCTGGCAACCACGTCCTCCGACGGCACCGGCCGACGCAGGATCTGCAAGGTCCCGACTTCGAGACTGTCGATCTCGATGCGACCGAGCAGCAAGGCCGTGCGCCGCCACACCAGATGCACCTGATCGAGCTTCAACCACACGCCGTCGCGATCCGCGATCGCGATATCGCGCACCGTTGCGTTCGACGACAATGCGCCCTCGACTTCGCCGATCGACACCGACGAGGTTGGCGTCGTCAGCACCCGGGAGATCGTCGCGGCCAGAATGCCTTTTTCATCGCTAGCCCCATAGGAGACCATGGTGGAGCCAAACGCGATCGCCGCGAGGAGCACGGTGGCGACGAATCCATAGACCAGGCTGCGTGGGCGAATCAGCGTCATGTCAGAAAGCCTGTCCGATGCCGAAATACACCCCATAGGCATCGTCGCCCGGGCGCCGGTTCAGCGGCAAGGCGACATCGAGCCGGATCGGACCGATCGCCGTGTAGTAGCGCAGCCCCAGCCCGGCCGCGTAGCGCAACGGCTCCTTGAAATCCGGATAGGCCGATTGGAACGCGCCGCCCATATCGATGAACGGAACGACGCCGATCGTATCGGTGACCTTGAGCCGCGCCTCGAACGACGCTTCGAGCAGGCTGCGCCCGCCGATCACCTGGCCCGTGGGGCCGAGCGGGCTGAGGCTGCGATAACGAAAGCCGCGCACCGATCCGCCGCCGCCGGCATAGAATCGATGCGTGGCCGGAATGTCGCCGATGCCGGCGCCGAGGATCGAGCCCAGCGCCACCCGGCCGGCCAGGATCCGGCGCGATTTCTCGTCGAGCGAATAATAGGTCGAGGCGCGGATACTGCTCTGAACCAGATCCACCGACGACCCCAGGAACGAGGCATAGGGCGTCACCGCCGCGGTAACGCGCATGCCCTTGGTCGGGTCGAGCAGATGATCCGTCGAATCGTAGGTGACGGAGACCGGAATGCCGACCAGCGTGTAGTCCAGCGTTCCCAACGTATCGATCGAGCGTCCGCGCTCATACTCCGCCCCGATCTGGGCCGATAGATGATAGCTGAAACGATGGCGAACCGCCGCCGTAGTGACGACGCGGTCGCTGCTATAGCCGCCATAGACATCGCCGCCGGTGCGGTCGCGCTCGACCATCGCATCCAGCAACAGATCGTTGCGGCTGCCCTGAAGCGCCGGCTTGATAAAGCCGACCTTGACCCGCCCGCCGATATCCGATGGACGAAGGTCCTTCAGAGTATCGAGCAGCGAGGTCGTATTGCGCGGCGGGATGAAGAAATTGCCCTCGACGCGCAGGCTCTCGGCACCGCCGAACAGGCTGCGATGCTGCCAGTAGGCGCGCAGCGCCGGGCCGTCGAGGGTGGAATATTGCGCGCCGAATCCGACCACGTGTAGTTTGCGGTCGGTCAGTTCGGCCGACACCGGCAGCGCACCCGCGGCATCGAGCCCATCGGCTTCGCGCAGACGCACCGATCCGATCGCCGGAAGTGTCTGGATCGACTTGCGGGTCTGCTCGAGCGCCACCGGCGAATAGGGATCGCCACGCTCGATATAGATATAGGAGCGCACCACCGCCGGATCGACGTCGGAATTGCCGGTGACGGCGACATCGCCGAACGTCGCCTCGGCGCCCGGCGCGACCTGATAGGTCACATCCACCACGTTGAGCGTATGGAACACAACCGGCTCGATCCGCTGGATCTTGACCAGCGGATGGGCCTGCGCGCGGAAAAACTCGATGATCCCAACCGCCGCGTCGCGCAAATCGTTGCTGCGCGCAGCCGCGCCGGGCTGCAGCTTGATTTGCCCGCGCAGACGCTGATCTTCGGCAAACGGCCGTTGCGTCGCCGCATCGACGATCCGGATATTGCGCACCGTATACAGCGGTCCGGGCTCGACCGCGATTCGGATCGGCACCACCTCGCGGCCGCGGAAACTCTCCGCCGCCGTCGTGAGGCTGGAACCGGAGCTCTTGCCGATCTCGGTTCCCGCCACATAGATATGCAGGCGCGCGTCGTAATAGCCGGCGCTCCACACCGCATCCATCAGCGAGGTCAAATCCTCATTCACGCGCCGGCCGAGCGCCTGCCCGTCAACCGGCGGCTTCAGGCGCAGACGGTACAGAACCGAGGCCTGCTGCAGAATGTCCGCGAGACCGTCAGCGGCACCCGAAACCTCGATCTTGACCTGATAGGGCAGCGCTTGTTGCGAAGGTTCGGGAACCGATGTGCCGAACAGACCGAAAAAATCGAAAGCCTGCGCTGTCGCGGGCCACGCCACCGAGCCGAGCAAGTTTAGAATCGTCAAACAGGCAAGGGTCGGCTTCAATCTCATCCACACTCCTGCGACACGACGGACCTCGATCCGACGCTGATGTCCGTGTCACAGAGTGACGGCACAAATCTTTATGGCACTCGACCCTACAATCTTAGGGTAACGACGACTGCCTCACGCGCTGCGGCATATGCCCGCACGATCGATTGGAACTCCCGTATACACCCCTGGATGCTCTCGCTCAACCCAAGCGCGGCTTGCACATTGCCGACGGCACAGGTGTTGGTGCAAACGCCTATTCGATACGGCCACCGATCTCGAGGAACGAACGCAGCGCGGCGACAACATCATCCAGCCTGTCGTGATGCAGCCAATGCCCCGCGCCCGCGATGGTCTTCGCCTCAGCCTGACTGAAGTGCCGCAGCAGCCCCGTTCTGTCAGGCCCCGAAAGAAAGCTCTCGTCGCCGAACAACAACAGGGTCGGGCAAGCGATACGCGACCACAGCGCGATGTAATCCTCTGCCGACAATCGGTATGGCGCCCGCACCTGCTGATATTTGTCGAACTTCCAGCTGAAACTGCCATCTTGATTCTTTCTGACGCCGTGGCGCGCCAGATGCAGCGCCTGCTCAGGCGTCAATCGTCTGTTGTGCGCCGACATGCGCTCTGCCGCTTCGTCGAGGGTGCGAAAGCTGCGCGCATTTGCATTCGAAATGCCATCGAGCTGCGCCACCCAGGCGGCGATCTGTTGGTCGATCGGAATCGCGGGCGGACTGGGCAGGAACGCGCCGTCCAGCACCACCAGGCGCGACACCTTGTGCGGATAGGTCCCCGCGAAGGCTAATCCAATCATCCCGCCCAGCGAGTGTCCGACCACCGTGGCCACGTCGATGGCTTCGGCCTGCAGCAAGCCGGCGACATCATAGAGATGATCGGCGAGACTGTAGCTGCTGCCCCTGGCCCATTCCGAATCGCCATGGCCGCGCAGATCCGGCGCCAGCACATGGAAGTGCGGCTGCAGGGCGCGCGCGACACTGTCCCAGCTGCGGCAATGATCGCGGCTGCCATGAATCAGCACAAGCGGCGGCGCGGTTGGATTGCCCCAGTCAGCATAATGCAATTGCAGGCCCTGGGATTGATAGAACCGGCTCGCCGGCTCGCGTGATTCAGCCAAGTGCTTTACCCTTTTTATGTGCGCTACGACTTTGGACGGCGCGCCGCCGGCCCACAAGCCGGTCGATGTTTGCCGGCAGCCGAGCGAGCGAAAAACCCTCCCGCTATCTGCGGTTGTTGCGACTCTCCCTGCGAGTCACCTCTCCTCGGGTCGCGCTGGATGAATGTCACATAAGCTTCATCAGACAATCATATCGAGCGTTGGCGCACGCCGCCAACCGATCGGAGAAAATCATGATGAGCGTCGAGATTCGATCGATCACCAAGGCGTGGGGGGCGACGCGGGCGCTCGACGACGTCTCGTTCGTCGTTGAAAAAGGCGAACTCGTCGTCTTGCTCGGACCGTCCGGCTGCGGAAAATCGACCATGTTGCGGCTGATCGCCGGGCTCGACGAGCCGCGCTCCGGTCGAATCGAGATCGAGGGCCGCGATGTCGCCGGCCTCACCGGCTCGGCGCGCGGCGTCGCCATGGTGTTTCAATCCTATGCGCTGTTTCCGCATCTGAGCGTGGCCGACAACATCACCTTCGGCCTGTCGGTGCGCGGCGTGTCGAAGCAGGAGACGGGACAGCGGCTCGACAAGATCGCCGAGCTGCTCGGGCTGGAACCGCTGCTGCGGCGCAAGCCCGGACAACTCTCCGGTGGCCAGCAGCAGCGCGTCGCACTCGGCCGTGCCCTGATTGCCGAGGCGCCGGTCTGCCTGCTCGACGAGCCGCTGTCGAATCTCGACGCGCAGCTGCGCCAGGATCTGCGCCACGAAATCCGCGCGCTGCAGCAGCGGCTCGGCATCACCATGGTCTATGTCACCCACGACCAGACCGAAGCCATGAGCATGGCCGACCGCGTCATCCTGATGCGCGCCGGCAAGATCGAGCAGAACGGCACGCCGGCGGATCTCTACGAGCGCCCCGCCACGATGTTCACCGCGCGCTTCATCGGCGGCGCGCCGATGACCATGCTCGATCTCGACGATGGCAAGGCCGGCGCCGTGATCGCCGGCACGCAGTCATTGATCATGCCGAACGCGCCCGGCCGCGGCCGCGTGCTCGGTCTGCGCCCGGAAGATGTCGCCATCGATAGCGGTGGCTTGCGCGCGCAAATTCACGCGGTTGTCACAGCGGTCGAATATCTCGGCGCAGAGGCGCTGGTTAGCTGCCAATTGGGCGACCGGACCATCCTCGCCCGCAGCCGCGGCGCCGCTGCGCCCTCGGTCGGAGCCAAGGTCGGCCTCTTCTGGGAGCCAATGGCGGCGCATGTTTTCGATGCCGCAAGCGGCCAACGTCTCGCCGGCGCGACGCCCGCCTCGGCGTTCCATCCTTCCACCCAACGACAGGGGAGCATCACAGCATGAAGAATTTTGCCCGCATGACGGGTGCCGCAATCGCAGCACTGCTGATCGGCGGCTCGGTCGCCTCCGCAACCGAGATCACTTTCTATTACCCGATCGCGGTCGGCGGCCCGATCACCAAGATCGTCGATGGCTATGCCGCCGAATTCACCAAGGCGCATCCGGATATCACCGTGAAGCCGGTCTATACCGGCAGCTATCAGGATTCGGTGGTCAAGGCGATGACGGCGGCGAAGGCCGGCAGCGCCCCCGACCTGGCGGTGCTGCTGTCGACCGACATGTTCTCGCTGATCGACGACGATCTGATCGTGCCGATCGACACGCTGGCCACCAGCGCCGACGACAAGGCCTGGATCAAGGCATTCTATCCGGCCTTCATGGAAAACAGCCAGTCCGAAGGCCATAGCTGGGGCATTCCGTTCCAGCGCAGCACCATCGTGCAATATTGGAACAAGGATCTGTTCAAGGCCGCCGGCCTCGATCCGGACAGGGCGCCCGGCAGCTGGGACGAGATGGTGTCGTTCGGCAAGAAGCTGACCAAGAAGGATGAGTCCGGCAATGTCTCGCAATGGGGCATCGAAATCCCGTCCTCGGGTTTCCCCTATTGGCTGTTCCAGGCTCTGACCACGCAGAACGGCGCCATCCTGGCCAACGATACCGGCACCAAGGTGGCGTTCAACGACCCCAAGGTGATCGAGGCCGCGCAATTCTTCGCTGACCTCGGCCAGAAATACCAAGTGATGCCCAAGGGCATTATCGAATGGGGCACCACGCCGAAGGATTTCTTCGAGGGCAAGACCGCGATGATGTGGACCACCACCGGCAACCTCACCAACGTCAAGAAGAACGCGAAATTCGCATTCGGCGTGGCGCCATTGCCGACGAAGGTGCGCGGCGGTTCGCCGACCGGCGGCGGCAATATCTATATCTTCAAGGGCAAGGACAAAGCCAAGCAACAGGCCGCGCTCGCCTTCGCCCGCTTCCTGACCACGCCGGAAAAAGCCGCCGACTGGGGCATGGCCACCGGTTACATCGCGGTGCGCCCCGATGCCTGGCAGACCGAGGCGATGAAGAGCTACGCCACCGACTTCCCGCCCGCCGCGGTCGCGCGCGACCAGCTCAAGGAGGCAGTGGCCGAATTGTCGACCCACGACAACCAGCGCGTCACCAAGACGCTCAACGACGCGCTGCAGGCGGTGCTGACCGGGGCAAAGCCCGCCAAGCAGGCGCTGGACCAAGCCCAGGCCGAAGCCACCCGCATCCTGAAGCCGTATCAGAAGTAAGCGCCGCGCGGCGGGAGCTGTCCGGCTCCCGCCGTTTTCTTTCTTTGCTCGACGAGACCCGATGGCCGCACGCAGCACCCGAGTGAATATCCATCTCCAAGGCTGGCTGCTGGCATTGCCGGCGGTGCTGCTGCTGGCAGCCTTCACGCACATTCCGGCGATCGTCACCATCATCGATAGCTTCTATTCGACCCCGCGAGGGCGACGGCGGGCGATGTTCGTCGGCCTCGACCAATATCACACCATGTTGGCGGACCCGATCTTCTGGAAGGCGTTCAACAATAACCTGCTCTATGCCGCCGTCACGGTGCCGGTGGCGATCGCGCTGGCGCTCGGCATGGCGTTGTGGGTCAATGGCCAGATCAAGGGCCGAACCGCGCTGCGGCTCGCCTTCTTCACCCCGACCGTGCTGCCGATGGTGGCGGCCGCCAATATCTGGTTGTTCTTCTACACGTCGGATTACGGCCTGCTGAATCAGATCGGCCGCGCCTTCGGCTTTGCCAGCGTCAATTGGCTGGGCAGCACCGACACCGTGTTGTGGTCGCTGATGGCGGTA